>CAZQTN010000038.1:4462-15076 GCA_964596195.1 uncultured Ruminococcus sp. | reverse complement strand
AGGGCGGCGTTCTCGGCGGCGACGTAAAGGACGTTCTCCTTCTTGACGTTACCCCTCTGTCCCTCGGTATCGAGACGCTCGGCGGCGTATTCAATAAGATCATTGAGAGAAACACCACCATTCCCGTAAAGAAGAGCCAGGTATATTCCACCGCCGCAGACGGCCAGACCTCCGTTGAGATCCACGTTCTGCAGGGTGAGCGCGAAATGGCCGCAGGCAACACCACGCTCGGCCGCTTCGTTCTGGACGGTATTCCCGCCGCTCCCCGTGGCGTTCCTCAGATCGAGGTAACCTTTGATATTGATGCAAACGGTATCGTTAACGTAAGCGCAAAGGATAAGGGCACCGGCAAGGAGCAGCACATCACCATCACCTCCTCCACCAATATGTCCAAGGAGGACATCGAAAAGGCTGTCCGTGAGGCTGAAAAGTTTGCCGAAGAGGATAAGAAGCAGAAGGAAGCCGTTGAGGTCAAGAACATGGCTGAGAACACCATCTTCCAGACCGAGAAGTCCATGGCAGACCTCGGCGAGAAGATCACCGATGCTGACAAGGCTCCCGTAAACGACGCTATCGCAAAGCTTAAGGAAACCCTCAAGGGTGGCAACACCGATGCCATCAAGGCAGACACCGAGGCTCTCCAGAAGGCGTTCTACCCCATTGCAGAGAAGATCTACGCCGAGCAGGCGCAGAATGCACAGGGCGGCGCGGGCGCCGATCAGGGCGCACAGGGCGACGGCAACGTATACGGCACAGATTTTGAAGACAAAACCTAAATAACGCGACACGGGGTGGCTTCAATCACAAAATTGAGGCGACCCCGTGATGGCGGTTTACCATCCAAATATATTCTCATTTAAGGAATAACTATGGCAGACAAAAGAGATTATTACGAGGTGCTCGGCGTACAAAAAAGCGCCTCGGCAGACGAAATAAAGAGAGCCTATCGCAAGCTCGCAAAGCAGTACCATCCGGATATGAACCCCGGAGATAAGACCGCCGAGCAGAAGTTCAAGGAGGTCAACGAGGCCTACGACGTTCTCTCCGACGAGGACAAGAGAAGCAAGTACGACCAATACGGTCACGCGGCATTTGACCCGTCTATGGGTGGCGGATCCGGCTTCGGCGGCTTTGGCGGCGCCGATTTCGACTTCGGCGACATTTTCTCCTCCTTCTTCGGCGGTGGCGGCGGTTCCTCATCGAGAAACAGAAACGCGCCCGTACGCGGCGAGGACGTTGCAACGCGCATCACGATCACCTTTGACGAGGCCGTATTCGGATGCAAGAAGGAGATCTCCTTTGCAAGGGTTGAGGCTTGCCCCGAGTGTGACGCAAGCGGCGCGGCCAAGGGCACGAAGGCAGAGACCTGTCAGACCTGTCGCGGAACCGGTAGCGTTACGGTACAGCAGCAGACGATGCTCGGCTATATGCAGACACAACGCGCCTGCCAGAATTGCCGCGGCACGGGTAAGATCATTAAAACTCCGTGTAAAAACTGCAACGGCAAGGGCTTCATAAAGATCAACAAAAAGCTCGAAGTAACCATTCCCGCAGGTATCGACTCAATGCAGCGCATAATTCTGCGCGGACAGGGCTCAGCAGGCAGAAACGGCGGAAGCGCCGGCGACCTTATAATCGAGGTCAGAGTCAAGGAGCACAAGATCTTCACAAGAAGCGGCAACAACATATACTGTGAGATCCCGATCTCCTTTTCCGAGGCGGCACTCGGTGCAGAGATAGACATTCCAACCCTTGGCGAGAAGACCGAAAAGTACGAGATTCCCGAGGGAACACAGACGGGTACGACCTTTACCATCAGAGGCAAGGGCATCCCCGACGTAAACACCAAGCGCAAGGGCGACCTGATCATCACCGTGACCGTCGAAACACCAAAGAATCTCACAAGCGAGCAGAAAAAGCTGCTTGAGAAGTTCTCCGAAACACTCGGCGAGGGCAACACCGGCAAGCGCCAGAGCTTTTTCAAAAAGCTGTTCAGCTAAAACATAAGAGCAAGCAATCAAGATGAACCCTTGTTGCTTGCTCTTTTATTATCACGGCGCACCAAAACTTGCACGCGGCACTTGAAAAGTACGCAGAAATATGATAGAATAATATCGCCCGCGATCAAACACTCTGTCACGGACATAGAAAAGAGAAATAATTTGAAAATCTTAGCAATCGGAGACGTTACGAGCCAAAAGGGCATCGAGCATCTCAAAAACACGCTTTGGCGGGTGCGCCGCGAGCTCGGTGCAGACTTCTGCATCGTAAACGGCGAGAACGCCTCATTCCTGACCGGAATATCGGCCGAGGCCGCAGACGAGCTTCTCCGTGCAGGCGCAGACGCCATAACCGGCGGCAACCACACGATGCAAAACAAGCAGGCGTACACCTACCTCGAGGACGCAAAAGAGATGATACGTCCCATAAATTTTGGTGACACTGCACCCGGGCGCGGCTATTCTGTTCTCGATGCAAACGGCTATCGCATTCTCGTGATGAACGCAATGGGATGCGTGCACATCGAGCCTACCCTTGACGCACCGTATAGGTACATTGACCGCGCACTGGCACGCGAGGAGGGTAATTACGACATTGCCGTGCTCGACCTTCACGCAGAGGCCACGGGAGAAAAATACGCGATAGCAATGAACTACGACGGCAAATTCAGCGTAATTTTCGGTACGCACACCCACGTTCCCACCGCAGACGAGCAGATATTGCCGCGAGGAACGGGATATATCACCGATATCGGTATGTGCGGCGAGAGCGGAGGCATACTCGGAATGGAAACCGAGTGTATAATCGAACGTATGAAAACGCACCTCCCCAACAAATACAGGCCCGCAAGCGGAGAACCAATAGCATACGGCGCTCTCTTCACGGTGGATGAATCCACAGGCAAGTGCACCGAGGCACGCCGCATTTCTTTTTAAATAAGTAAATAAAGGTTTACATTCTATGAACAATCTTGTTACACGGGTGGCAGTCATCGGAGCAGGACACGCAGGAATCGAGGCCGCGCTCGCATCTGCGAGAATGGGTGTCGATACAGTGCTCTTCACGACCAATCTTGATGCCGTGGCAAATCTGCCCTGCAACCCCTCGATTGGCGGAAGCGCCAAGGGACACCTCGTTTTTGAGATAGACGCCCTCGGCGGAGAGATGGGTCGTGCCGCAGACCTCGCAACGATACAGTCGCGCACGCTCAATCTCGGCAAGGGCGCGGCAGTACACTCCAAGCGTGTGCAGGCAGACCGAGCCAAATACAAAATAATAATGAAGCACACCCTCGAAACAACGGCCAATCTGCGTCTTATCCAAGCAGAGATAGTCGATATTTTGACCGACGATGGCAGAGAGCGTGTCACGGGTGTCCTTACACAGCTCGGCGAGGCTTGGACGGCCGATGCCGTTATTCTCGCGACGGGCACCTTCCTCGACAGCAAAATCTTCGTAGGAGATAAGGTATATTCGGCAGGGCCCGACGGTATGATGCCTGCGTGCGAATTGTCTGAAAATTTGACACACCTGGGCATTAAGCTCCAAAGATTCAAGACCGGCACCCCGGCGCGAGTTAATCGCAGATCAATAAACCTCGACTCTCTTGAGGTACAATACGGCGAGGACGAGCCTATCCCCTATTCATCAAGAACGACCGACTACGGCCGCGAGGTCAACGAAGTCCCCTGCCACGTTGTTTACACCAATGAAAAAACCCACAAAATAATCAGCGACAACCTTGAGCGCTCCGCGATGTACTCAGGCAACATAACCGGCACGGGGCCAAGATACTGCCCATCGATTGAAACAAAGCTCGTTCGCTTCGCGGACAAGCCGCGCCATCAGCTTTTTGTTGAACCGTGCGGACTCGACACCGAGGAGATGTATATACAAGGCTTTTCCACCTCGATGCCAACCGACGTGCAGTACGAAATGCTTCGTAGCCTTGACGGCTTTGAGAATGCCGAAATAATGCGATACGCTTACGCGATCGAGTACGACTCGGCCGAACCGACGCAGATGTTGCCCACCCTTGAGTTTAAGCACCTGCGCGGTCTTTACGGAGCGGGACAGTTTAACGGCACCTCGGGATACGAGGAGGCCGCGGCTCAGGGTCTTGTAGCAGGAATAAACGCCGCACTCGCCGTAAAGGGAGAGGAGCCTATGATTTTACCTCGCTCATCATCATACATCGGCACACTTATCGACGACCTGGTGACCAAGGGAACGACCGAGCCGTACAGAATGATGACCTCTCGCTCGGAATATCGTTTGATTTTACGCCAGGACAACGCCGATCTGAGACTCACGGATATAGGTTATTCCGTGGGGCTTATAGACGAAAAACGTTACACGGGGTTTACCCAAAGGCGCGAGCTCATCGAAAAAGAGGTCGCCCGAATGGAGAAAACGACCATCGCACCGAGCAACACCGTAAACGCGCTTTTATCAGAGCATTCATCATCTCAGATCACAACCGGAATAAAGCTTGCAGAGCTTTTACGCCGCCCCGAAATGAGCTACGAAATACTCAAAAAAATTGACACGGGGCGCCCCCAATTGCCAAAATCGGTACAAACGACCGCAGAAATCCTGATAAAGTATGACGGATACATAAAGCGCGAGCTTTGCGAGGTGGAAAGGCAGAAAAAGCTTGAGGAACGCAAGCTCCCCACCACGATCGACTATTCAAAAATACAGGGACTCCGGCTTGAGGCTGCGGAAAAGCTGAATGCGATCCACCCTGTAAACATCGCACAAGCCTCACGTATCAGCGGTGTAAACCCGGCTGACGTAAACGTGCTTCTCATCTATCTCTCCTCGCGCACCGCAAAAAACGGTAACTAAACGCATAGCGAGCTCATATAATGATATCGGAGAGCATATCGCAACGCATAAGGCGTAAATTTCGGCAACATCAGGGCGCCGCGCAAATTGCGCGCAAGCGGTGCCGAAACCGCCAAACGAGCACCTCGCGATAAGCGCACGAGAATATCAATATTCAATCTCGGAGATAGATATGAAGATCGTAGTTTTACATTCACCTAAATTTCTCTCGCCCATTTTGGCAAGAATTTTTAAGGTAAAAAAGAGCTAAAAACAAGCAAAACCCCATTTGGCAACGCTTCTGTGCGCCAAATGGGGTTTTTATAATTTTTGCAGGTCAACAAATCCCGCCTGTGCAAGGATAAATTCGAATGGTCTGCGCCCAAAACCCGGCGATTTTCAAGCAAAATTCGCATCTTTATCGAATTTCACGTCTCGGTGCCTTAGTTTTCAAAGTAATGCGCATCACCGTAAGACACCGGAACGAGCTTTTCCCCGTCAAAAACCACGGTCGTGCACGATGCATTGGGCGGAAAATCCACCGCATCGTTAAGCTCCTCCTTGGGAATCCCGGCGACCTTGCCCCAAAACGATCTGATTACAGCAGCATGAGAGGCCACAAGCACCGTTTTGCCCGGATGTAACGATGCAATACGGCATATTTCCTTGTAAAATCGCTCGCCCGCCTCAGGAACGCTTTCTCCACCGGGAACTTGGCACGTGCCAAAATGCTGTCTCCAACTAACGCAAAATTCAACCGGATACAGTCGGCACATATCGTCAAGAGGGATACACTCCCAATCACCGAGATATATCTCGCGCAATTGTTTTGAGCACACCACGTTCATTTTTCGCATCTCGGCGTGCGGCAGCGCGGTGTTATAGGCGCGTACAAGATCACTCGAATATATAGCATCTATCTTTTCACCCTTAAGATACTCAGCGGCAACACGTGCCTGCCGTTTTCCCTCGTCCGTTAAATCCCAATCCGTGTGACCTAAATAAACCCTTTTAGCATTCGCAATACTCTGTCCGTGCCTTATTATGACAACTTTTGTTTGCATTTTCACGATTTAAAATTCAAATATCCCTTTCATTTATTTCAAGAAGCCCAGCAGTATATACAGACCGTACTTTAGTCGGCACCCGTGTAACATTATCACATCTAAACCAAAGAAAAAACAGCTCGGTATCACACGGCGAAAAAACGCACACAATTCAACGTCAGGTTCAGTAAACGATAGCTTATCCAGATATTTATCCGATTGTTACTCCCATTTTTGTAAACTATTATTTGCATTTTACGGATTTTTCATAGTTAACACACCAAAAACACGTGTCAGGAGTGCTTTTTCTTCAATAATTTATTTAAACCAAGGATTTTGACAAAAAACAGTTACAAAGCTCCGTTTTCGGACACAATCGCCACATAGCGCTACACAAATCGCAGTATTGCGCGAGTTATCCACGCCATTCTCTTTGGTGAAGCAATAAAAGCGTCGGCATCAAGCTCCACAATTCATTATAGACCAATTAATCAGCATTTTCAAGTAGATAATTAAAACTCCCACTCAAAATCCGCGCCGGATACCGCATCCACGTCACTAACTTCAAAAAACGCAAGCTTCATAAACAAATCAGAGAAAATGAATAGCACGCACAGTTACTCAAGCTCCCGGCCACATTTAACACCATAAAGATGTAAAAATAACGCGCAGCCATCGCAAAACCCGAAAGAAAATCAAGGTTACGTCCATTCCACTCATATACATCAAGAAAACAAGTTCCCGTTCGATGGCTCGCCTGTAAAACACAACACCTTATACAAACCGTCAGCAACGCCAATCACGACAAAGCATTCCGCACTCCGCATTCCCCGCAAAAAAGCAAACCCCAAAAGTTTATTACATCCGGATCCGTGCAAAACGCGAATCATCAGCATTTTCTCACGGATTCGCGCGCAAGAGCAATAATTCAACGTTTTTGACAAAAAACAAGCCGTTTTTCGATTGTTTTTTAAGCGATTTTTGGCTCTTTTTCGTTTCGAAAGAAAAATTGAATTTTCTGCCTTTGTTTTTTCTGCCGTTTTTTGAATTTCTTGAATTTCAAGCCAAGTTAAAAAATGAGTTTTTGGTGAAAATACAAGTAAAACCCGCCTTTAATACCCTAAAAAGCGAATCAATTTACATATTTTGCCATTTTAACAAATTTAGTTTCATTTACACCAAATAAAGATACAATCCGAGAGCGGCAATCGATAAAACCAGCGCATTTCAGGATTAAATATGACACAAACACGCGCCAACCGGCACAGATAAAAATAAAATAGCAATATGATACCACAAAAAACAATCAAAAAAGCAAAAATAAGCCACCAGAAAGCCAAAGCAAGCACAAAAATCCGGTTTTTAGCTCAAAAAACGGCCATTTCAACCCCATATCAGCAACAAGGAGCAAAAAAGAGTCGAAAAACAGATTTGCCTACCCAAGCATCAAACTTCCTACACAACAGTGTAAGTATCGCCAATGAGTCAAAAAGCCGATTTTACCCCACAAAAACCGTAAAAAAGCAGTTAAAAAGTAAAAAAACGCGTCAAAAAGTGCATTTTGAGCTAAAATACGGTAATTCTATGGCCGATAAAATTAAAGCAAACTGTTACTAAGTAAAAACCATCAAAAAAAATAGCTGTACAAACAAAAATTCGCTTTCTAGTAGAAAAGAACACAGTAAGCACAAATGTTTCACGTGAAACAACGCGAGTCTAGGTGTTTTTCACCCCTGAGTTGCCTTTTGGAGCCGTTTTATTATTTTCAGCACCGCTTTCTAGCCAAAAAGCAAAAATTTCTCCCGCTTTTTAGTCAAAAATGGGGTTGGTTTCGCATTTGTCAAATGGTTTTTGCTTAATTTATGCGTTTTTTGCCCATTATTCCATGTTTTGCACCATGTTTTAGCGTGTCCCCATTCGTTTTTTGCTCTTTGCTTCAAAACGCAACAACGCCAGCACTTTGTTTCACATGAAACATTTGCTACACGAAACAATTAACAAAGGAGACAATCCGAGCTCGTTTTTTGCTTCAACAACAGATAATGGTACATTATTTTCATATTTTCTGCGCACTTTTCGGTTTTGTTTCACGTGAAACATTAAAATTTTAGAGTTTTGTTCACTTTGATCTTTTTTTGCGGTTGTTTTATAGCAAAACGCCGTTTCGCAAAAAATACAAGTTATCTCGGTCGGTTTCGCGGCCGTTGTTTCACGTGAAACATCAAGATTTTTTGCGCAATTTACTTTATGATTTGTTTTTAGTCAGTTACGTATAAAAATTCAAACATCGTTCGTTTGTAGCGCAAATCAGACACAAAGACATCGCTTTTTTCTTCGATTTACACAAAAATTCGCAAAAATCACGCCCAATGCAATTAAAAGCCACATTAAAAACGCAAAAATCCCGTCAATGCAAAGTTTTCCGACGTCGTGCAGACCTCGTCAGCGGTGAAAAAGTACGCTGTTTGCCGTTAAGATCCGCAAATATGCCGCACGAGCGCGTCAAAGGCGTTAAAATAGCGCAGTATTAAGAACGTGAAGATAAAAAAATGCGCACATCAGTCGCAAATACGCAGAGAATCAGAGGGTACAAGTCAATCAAATGTCAAAAGACATGGCGAAGGCGTGTCCAAACATTCAGAAGGCACTTTGGCGCCCCAAAAATGCATATAAAAGTCCAAAAAGCACTCGAATTGTGTAAAAACAAAAAGCCAAAGTCTAAAAATATTCACCACAACAGCAAAAATGTCGTCAAGAACCAACAAGCGCAACAAAAAAGAGTGTCGGAGAGCCGCCCTCAAGCGCATCGCAAGCGTAATAAAAAGATTGTCGCCAAGATCGGCGCGACATACGCAATTCGGGAGCAAATTCGACCGACAATTCACGCCGAACAGGCTTTTTTGCAGCTGTGTTACAAAGAATGGCGCTTTTGGCGCAATTTTGGCGCATTGTGAGTGATTTTTGCCGGCAATTTGCACCAAATAGATCTTTTTCCACATTCTTTGCCTCAATGGCGCCGTTTTTTTGACAAGATATTAGCGCATTGTAGACAGATTTGGTGTAGCAATTGGCGTTGCGGATGGGCCACTCTTTGCAGCATTTGCTTTAAACACATCGGTTTTTGGGGCAGCATTTGCACCGAGCATCACATCAAAGCACTCCTTACTCCGTTTAAGCAACACGTTAACAGGGCTACGAATTATACATATGGATCCCCGGTCGCCGGTTTTGGTCATTTTTTTGGCCACGGCGCCGTTTTTTCTTTTGTTTTTTTGCCCCAAATCCTACAGGCACCTTTCAGCCAAGACCGCTCCGCAATGCATTATTTTCATTCATTTTGCCCAGAAAAAGTCGGAGTTTTCTCCGCCAAATCCAACAAAAACTACCCTGTAGCGCAATTATCCATTCTAAAAGCATCCGATCCCTTGAAGGCGCACCACGCACGACAACAAAAACCAAGCAACAAAAATTACATTTTTTTGTCCGCGCGGCTATTGACAATTGTATTTTGTAGATGCTATAATTGTAATGTAACACACTTTTGATGGCCAAAAATCAGGTTTTTTCGGTACTTTTTGGTGATTTTGAGCGTTTTCATAGGCGCATATTGCTTTTTGCCGGAATTTCGCTCACCAAACCGCAACCCACCAACCTATCGGCCACCGCGACCAACGTTTGATAAAATTGACAAGCAAGAAAGGATTTTCGCACAAAAATGGCAAAGGTTATTTCTTTTTCCAACCAAAAGGGCGGAGTCGGCAAGACTACGTCTTGCGTTAATATAGCGGCACAGATAGCCAACAAGGGCAACAAAAAAGTTCTTCTGATCGATATGGATCCCCAGGGCAACGCAACAAGCGGACTCGGTTTATCAAAATCCAAGATCAAAAAGACGGTTTACGACGTCATTATCGGCCGTTGCGACATCAAAGAGGCCGTTATCAAGACAAAATTCAAGAATCTCTCCGTGGTTCCCGCCACGATCGACCTCGCCGGCGCGGAGCTTGAGCTCTATGAGCTCGAGGAGGACACTAATTTTTCAAAAATTGCCCTCGATACGATAGCAGACGATTACGATTACATATTTATCGACTGCCCTCCCTCGCTCGGAATGCTCACCGTTAACGCGCTTTCGATCTCCAACGGCATCGTTATCCCTATGCAATGCGAGTTTTATTCCCTTGAGGGAATGTCCCAGCTGCTCAACACCGTCAAAAAGATCCGTCAGCTCTACAACCCCTCTCTCCAGATCGTCGGCATTCTGCTCACAATGTACAACGGCAGACTTACCCTCACCAACCAGGTCGTTGCCGAGCTGCGCAAATATTACTCCGAACTGCTCTTCAAGGTGCCGATCTCGCGCACCGTCCGTCTTTCCGAGGCCCCAGGATACGGCGAGCCGATATGCTACCACGACCCCTATGGAAAGGGCGCGCTTGAGTACGCCGCAGTATCGAAAGAGCTTATGATGAGAATATAATTTACACCATAGGTGTAAAACCTCTGATTTTCTCCATAAGATCCGTTTAAAAGCCGCGAGAAACAAAAGTCAAAAAAAGCAAACAGCACCCGAATTATGATGCGGCTACGACAAAAATGCCCAACAGACTATCGAGCATAATCACAGCTTCATCGCACGATTTAAGCGTTCAGAGAGCCGTCAGGGCACAGAGTACAAATAAAAAGCCACAGAGAGCCCTAAATTTCGCCGTTCAGCGCGTTAAAGCGATCCGAGCGG
>CAZQTN010000038.1:0-4362 GCA_964596195.1 uncultured Ruminococcus sp. | reverse complement strand
AAGCCACAGAGAGCCCTAAATTTCGCCGTTCAGCGCGTTAAAGCGATCCGAGCGGAATTCCCCGCTCGACAGCGCAAAAGCGGCTTAAAACGCATATTTTGGGGTCATAAGAGCGTAAAACCACCCGCAACAAACGCAAAAAGCCGTTTGAATGGCAGAAAAATCCCGTTTTATAACACAAATAACGCAAATACACGCCGTCACGCCAAAAAAACAGCCACTCGAAAGAAAATGAAACTACGTGCAAGGCTCGTACGTGCACTCATACGAGACAATATGCGAGATAAAAACGTGTCGCAAGGTCGCAAAATGGTCGCAAAGTAGACTGGCAGAGCATTGAAATCGTACGTTTCAATGTAAAACATTGAAAAGCTCCCGCAAATCACACAGAGAAGAATTCGACAGCGTTATACGATTTTCGAGAGATCGGCTGATCGTTAAATGCATTCCGTGCCTCCGTGTTTTTACTGTCCTATAGCGCGCGTAATATGATCGTTCGCGCGAGAGATGCGGTTATTTTCCATATTTTTACATTTTTTGTTTGCTCCGTGTTTTTTGAGCGAATTTTTGGGCTGTTTTTTTCGTAAATTTTATTATTTTTCATCGTTTAAAACCAAAATTTTTCGCCACTGTAAATTGAAAATTATAAAATTAATTTTGTGGTTTTATTATGACACAAATCTTGTAGATTTTGAAATTTAGTGGAATTTTATAATCCAATCACAGCAATTTTTACTTACCAAAGTGGGGATTTCTATCCGTTTTAGTATTTTTAGACCGTTTGACAACCTCTTTGTTCGCGTTTTTCGGAAAAATGTGATTTTCAAGATAAAAATCCGCTTAGATCATCAGTTTTCGAAAACAGCAGAGTTCACACAAAAACGCAAATATTTCCGATTTTTAACTTGTTTTATCTGTTTTTTGCTTGTTTTCAGCGTTTTTAACCTTAAAAATTACTTTTCTGAGGCACAATTCCCCACAATCCGATCTGTTTGTAAAAAATTGCAAGCTAAACAAAAAATGGGGAATAGTTGAGTTTTATTATTTTCGTCAAAATCCGCTCGATAATATAGGTTTTACGAAATTTTTGTTGTTTTTTACGAATTTTGGTGTTTTTACTCGGTTTTCGTTTTTGTTCAGTTTAAAAGTGGGGATTTTCACCCACGGTATCCACATATTAAAGCAGAAAGTGGTGTGTTAAATCTTTTATTGTTTACCGCGCCCTGAATAAAAACAAGTTATGGTACAAATAGACAGAACGCACGCAGGCGATCTTTATTTGCCAAGCGATACGGAAATTTTAAACGAGCAATTCAAGTGTCTTGAAAAGCTTTATGATTATAATGCCACTCGTCCGTCCGAGCAGGAAAAGCGTTCAAAAATGATTATGGATATGTCTGCCGAGATCGGCGACAATACGGTGATCGGCGCAGGTAGCGTAGTCACCAAGGATATTCCCGCAGGAATCGTTGCCGTCGGCAATCCGTGCAAGGTTCTGCGCACGATCGGTGAGCGCGACCGCGAATATTACTTTAAGGACAGAAAAACAGACTACTCAGACGAGCATATATCAAAGACCGTCGACGAGTACGATAGAACCAACCACTAAGATAATACAGAGGTACGTAAAATGTATACCGACGTTTTTGGAAAGAAAAGATATAAGATCAATCTTCACACCCACACCACAGTCTCAGACGGTAAGCGCACGCCTGCCGAGGTCGCCAAAATATATCACAATAGGGGATATGATGCAATAGCGCTTACCGACCATTGGAAGTTTACAGAAGATGGAGAGCTTGAGGGACTTAAGATCCTCTCCGGCGTTGAGTACAATCTCCCCGACGAAAATACAAAGGACGGTCTGTTCCACGTTGTGGCCGTCGGTATGGATCACGATCCTATTATACCGAAAAGCGACGAGCTGACCGAGCAGGATCTGATAGATACGATACACAAAGCGGGTGGCTTGGCGATACTTGCACACCCCGCGTGGTCGCTCAACACACCTGATCAGATACTGAAATATAACGGCTTTGACGCTACGGAAATTTACAATTCAGTTTCCGATGCACATATGTCGCGCCGCCCCGACTCCTCGCTTATCGTCGATATGCTTGGTGCAAGAGGGTGCCTCTTACCGCTTCTGGCAGTAGATGACGCGCATTATTACGACGGCGACGAGTGTCGCGGTTTCATAATGCTTGAGGCCGATTCGCTTGATCGAGAGGACGTAAATTTTGCAATACGTAATGCAAAATTTTATGCATCCCAGGGACCCGAGGTACACCTTTTCCGTGACGGAGACGATTTTGTTGTAAGATGCTCGCCCGCAAGCGAGATAGTTTTCTTCTCCGACAGCGTTTGGTCACAGCGCGTTTTTGTCGGCGACGGCATCACCGAGGCAAGATACACGCCTCAGGATCACGAAACCTTTATACGCGCCGAGATCACCGATAAAGACGGCAAACGCGCGTGGAGCTGCTCCATTTCAATAAAAGAGGATCACAAAGAATGAAGCCTTTAACAGGAGTTTTCCCCTCAACTAAGGACGACTCTACCTTTTGGCTTTATGAAAATTACACAAATGCGCTAATAAGCCTTGGCGCTTTGCCGCTGCTTATCCCAACTATGCCAAGCGAAATGAAGGATAACCTTTTTGAGCTGTCGGGTGCACCCCGTGTAACTTTAATTTTGATATTTTTAAAAAAATAAATACATTTTCACAATCAACAGGAGGTAATAGCAAATGCCAAGAAAAAAGAACAGCGGACTTGGAAGAGGCCTTGATGCCATTTTCCTCAACAATTCGCTGGAGAACACCACCCAAAATCCCGAAAACAAGATCACTCGGCTCTCCATATCTATGGTCGACCCCAAGAGTGATCAGCCGAGAAAGAGCTTTGACAAGGGTGCCCTTGAGGAGCTCGCAAAATCGATAGAGGAGAACGGACTCCTTCAGCCTATCCTCGTGCGCGAGTATGGCAACGGTCGCTATCAGATCATCGCAGGCGAGCGTCGTTTCCGTGCATCTAAGATGGCCGGCCTCACCGAAATTCCCGCTATAATTCTCGATCGCGACGACAGAAAGGTCGCCGAAATATCCCTTATTGAAAACATTCAGCGCGAGGACCTCAACCCCATAGAGGAGGCAATGGCCTTTAAGGCACTCGCCGACGAGTACGGCCTTACTCAGGAGGAGCTCTCCGAGCGCGTAGGCAAGAGCCGCTCCGCTATCGCAAACTCTACCCGTCTTCTCGACCTGCCCGAGCCCGTGCTTGAGATGGTCGCATCGGGTGAGCTTTCCGCAGGCCACGGCAGAACCCTGCTTGGCGTTAAGGATCGTGACGATCTTATTCTACTTGCAAAGCGCACCGCCGAGCTCGACCTCTCCGTCCGTCAGCTTGAGGAGGAGGTAAAGCGCATAAATAAGCCTAAAAAGCCTGAGCCCGAGGAAGAGGAGCTTCCCCTCGTTGATTACTTCAAGGAGATGGCAGTACGCGTTCAGTCGCACCTCGGCCGCCGAGTTGAGATCAACGGCAAGGGCAGAAAGAAATCCATCACCCTCTACTACGAGGACAACGAGGATCTTGACGAGCTGCTTGAGAGCCTGTGCGGCAAGGACTTCCTTGAGAATTTCTGATCTTATCCCCCTTGTAAATATATTTTAAACAATCTCCCGCCCCCGTTGCTTTATCTCTCTGAATATTGTATAATGACTGTGTCATAACAAAACGGAGGATCTTATGGATTGGCAAATGCTGGAGGATTATATTTTCCTCAACATCAACAAATATTTTGACAACGTTGACTTTCCGATAAATATATTTATTCTTGCGATTTCGATCGGCGCTTGCATTGCGTCCTTCTGTGCCACCGTGCATAAGCGATACACCGCAGCACTCCTGCGCGGACTCATCCGCCACGGCGCGGTGGACGAGAGCACCGCTGTCACCATATCGAGAATGCATATAAAGCTTACCCTTCCGCTGCGCTCAGCGCTTCTTCGCCGCGGACAGCTGACGGATATGGTAGCGATGGTCGAGACCGACGAAAAAATAACAAAGGATAACTTACATAACGCAAGGCTTTACGTGAAGGCGGATAAATTGACTCGTGCACAGCGCATAAGTGAGGGTATTGTACCGTCCTACGTTACCGCCGCGGTATCCTGCTTCCTTTTCATTTCCATCGCACTCGCGCTTGTCATACTGATGCCCGAAATACTCTCGTTACTTTCGGGACTTAGATAAACTTAACTAACAGAAAAAGAGCAAACATACAAGATTTTCTTGCGTGTTTGCTCTTTTATTATCTTTTAATTTACTTTTGTAGATTCGGGAATTTCAATCTCTCCCTCGC
>CAZQTN010000037.1:0-15244 GCA_964596195.1 uncultured Ruminococcus sp. | reverse complement strand
CTACGAGAACATTATGTACGCCGAGCTCAACACCAAGAGCGACTACTGCCAGTGCTGCGGCTACGACGGCGAGATGCAGATCGTTGAGGACGAGGACGGCAAGCTCGTTTGGGAGTGCCCGAACTGCCACAACAAAGACCAGTCCAAGATGAACGTTGCACGCCGCACCTGCGGATACATCGGCACGCAGTATTGGAATCAGGGAAGAACGGCTGAGATCAAGGACAGAGTTCTTCATTTATAAAAGCACAAAAAGCACAAAGCCTTCCGTTTTCGGAAGGCTTTGTTAAAAGAAGAAAGAATAAAGCAAAAAGAAAAAAGAATAAATGAAAAGGGGGAGTGCGGGGATGCGCTTTGGCAACGTTGAACTTAGGCACGGATTGATGCTTGCGCCGATGGCGGGGTTTACCGACCGTGCTATGCGCGTGGTGTGTCACGAGCAGGGCTGTGAGCTGTCGGTGACCGAAATGGTCAGCGCAAAGGCGGTCGTCTACGACGACAAAAAGACCTATAATCTCGCGCGCATAATGCCCGACGAGGGGCCCGTCGCACTCCAGATATTCGGCTCTGAGCCCGACGTTATGGCAGAGGCCGCGAGGCGGCTTTCCGTGCCCGTTTGCGAGGGTGCAAGCGCCCCTGTTGCCATAGATATCAATATGGGCTGTCCCGTGCACAAGATCTTCTCCAACGGAGAGGGTAGCGCGCTGATGAGGTCGCCGAATTTGATATACGATATCGTAAAAAGTGTGTCACAGGCCACAAATTTGCCCACCACGGTAAAGATGCGCCTCGGCATCGACAAAAAAAGCATAAACGCCGTTGAGTGCGCGCTTGCCGCCGAGGAGGCGGGAGCGGCCCTTTTAACGGTGCACGGCCGCACCCGTGCAGAATTATATTCGGGTGAGGCGCATTGGGACGAGATAGCAAAAGTAAAGCAAGGTTTACATATTCCAGTAATTGCGAACGGTGATATACTTACCGCGGCTGACGCTGTGCGTGCGCTTCGTGTGACGGGCGCTGACGGCCTTGCGATCGGCAGGGGTGCCGTTGGAAATCCATTTGTTTTTGCCGAGATAAAGGCGGTGCTTGAAGGGTGTGAATACACCGATTCGAGCCTTGACGAGCGTATGGTGCTCGCACTTCGACAGCTCTCGCTCGCAAGCGAAGAAAAGGGTGAGGAGGTTGCCGTGCGCGAGGCGCGTAAGCAGATCGCGCAGTATTTCCGCTCCTTCCGCGGCGCGGCAGAATTGCGCGCGGAGATCAACCGTGCGACCACCGTCGCCGAGGTTAAGACTGCAATGGGAAAATTGGAAAAATAAAAAGCCAATGACATCGCGTTTGGATGCAAAATGTCATTGGCTTTTTTTGGGCGATTCGTGAATCGCCCGTTATTATCGTATTCCTTACTCGTACGTAAACGGCGGGAAGGGCACCTTGCCCTTATAGTCCTCAAACACCGTGCCGGCCGGGTTGGATACGACCTTCAAGGACTTTGTAACGACAACCTTGTTGTTGTTTTCGTCGCCGTTTTCAAGCACGTCCTTCGTTATATCCTCGTAATTGTTGAAGTTTTCGGTATACGCGCCGATGACTGCGCCCTCGGGGGCACTCATATTTTCTATGGTGACGTTCTGAGGATAGTATACGGTGTAGCCAAAGTCGTGATTGACCCAATAGCCAAGAAAGATGGAAAGGCGCTGCTTGTCGGTGTTCATCATCTTGATATTTCTCAGCTCGTAATCACCACAGAAGGTGCTGCCGTAGTCGCTGCGTAGATTGAAGATGTAGTGATCCCAGATCTCGGTGTCCTCGACTATTACCTTGCCAAAGCCAATGGTGTTGATGTGCTCCATTACGCAGTTCTTGATAAGCAGGTTATGTACCTGGCAATGCGCGTCAAAGCGTGCAACGGTGCAGTTTTGCATAACCATATTGCGGCAATAGTTCGTGCCCATAAGACCCTGGGAGATCAGCTTTCCGTTCTCATCAAATAGGTTGGTCTGATATACGCCGTCGTATATAATGTCGCTGCAATGGTCAGCTGTGAGCTCGTATGAGCCGATAAGTATCTTCTGCATCGTACCGTCCGCGCGGGGCTTGTCAAAATACATACCCTTGTGGCACTGGATCACGCAGTCCTTGATAAGCACGTTGTCGCAGTACGAGGTGTTGAACCAGCCGCCGTATGCCGAGCGATAGGGCTTGACCTGCTTTACGGCGTGCTTCACGCCCTCGATCGTAGTGTTTGAACGGCGCACGGATATATTACGGTTAGTAGATAAATATCTGTCACAGTTGATCTCGTTTGCAAGTGTGAGGAAATCACCACCGAGAAGGATCAGGGGCTCCTCGTCTGTCGGAATGGCAAAGCATTTCGTCACAGTAGGGTAGTCCCAGATAACGGGGGTCCTTGGGTCGATAGTGCCGTCCGCATTTACTATAAGTATCTCGGTCTGAGCTGAGCCGTTGTTTGCGTTGCCGCCGTATCTTATATAGTGCTTGATGGTGTTACATTCGAGGTGCACAAGGCAACGCACACCGGGTGCTATGCCGATGCTTTCGTCGCCGATATGCAACTCCTTGATTTCGAGATCAAATCTTGAAAGTGCAGGGAGCACGGTGAATAGGCAGGTGTGCTGTGCGGGATGGCCGTTGTAGTTGATCTCGCGGTCGTCAATGATGAATTTCGCGCCCGTCCAGTCGACGTTCGTCATAACGGGTATTGTTTCGGTGTGAGGGGGAATATAGTAGGTCTTACCCTCGTCGGCCGCAACGGTGTAGCCCTTTTCGTTTGCATCAATATGTGCGGCAAGTATGGCCGCGTGATCGTCGGTTTTGCCGTCGCCCACTGCACCGTATTCGCTATAAAATACGCGTTTCTTCTCTGACATAATGCTTCTCCTATATTGAATTTATAAATCTGAGGAACGCCTCTCGTCCCTGTGGGGTATCCTTGTAAACGCCTGCATCGCGGAGCACGTCGACGAAGGTATTGCCGACCTCGGCCTTGAGGATATCTTCAACGTTTTCCTCGGTGAAGGTGTATTTGTTCTTGAAGGTATCAAACCACGCCTTGTGCTTTGCTATCGGCTCGATGCCCGAAAAGTCCATATCCGCGAGTATGGCGCGCTTCATTTCTGCCATTTCGCTCTTAAGGCGGGCAGGGAGCACCGCAAGTCCCATAACCTCGATAAGGCCGATGTTTTCCTTCTTTATATTATGGCGCTCGGTGTGCGGATGGTAGAGGCCGAGGGGATGCTCGTCGGTGGTAAGGTTGTTGCGCAGAACAAGGTCAAGCTCGTATTCCTCGCCCCTGCGGCGCGCTATCGGAGTAATGGTATTGTGCGGCTCGCCGTCCGTTTCGGCGTATATCGTCGCCGCCTCGTCGGTGTAGCTGCGCCACGCGGTGAGGATCTCGTCAGCGAGGTCGATGAGGGCACCCGTGTCACGCGAACGCAGGCGAATTACCGACATTGGCCACTTAACTATGCCTGCTTTTACATTCTTATAGCGTGGAAAATCTATCTTTGTGTCGATATTTGCGCGCTCCATAGGGAAGGTGTGACGTCCGCCCTGCATATGATCGTGCGAGAGTATCGAGCCGCCGACGATCTTGAGATCGGCGTTTGAGCCGATGAAGTAGTGTGGAAACTCGGTGACAAAGCCGAGCAGCTTTGCGAAGGTGGAGCGCTCGATCTTCATCGGGGTGTGCTTTTCGGACAGGGCAATACAGTGCTCGTTGTAGTAAACGTAAGGGGAATACTGAAGATACCAGCCCTCGCCACCCATAGTGAAGGGTATCTGGCGCAGGGTCTGTCTTGCGGGCTTGGTTACCGTGCCGGCAAAGCCGACGTTCTCGCGGCAGAGGGCGCATTTCGGATAGTCGGTCTGAGGCAGTAGCTTGGCCGCGGCTATGGCCTTGGGGTCCTTCTCCGGCTTGGAGAGGTTTACCGATATCTCGATATCACCGTATTCCGACTCGACCTGCCATTTGAGGTCGCGTGCTATTCTGTCTGCCCTTATATAGTTTGAGCTGATGGCAAGGTCGTAGAAGTAATCGGTTGCCGCTTTCGGGTCGCTCTCGTAGATCGCCTTGAATTTTTTGGCAACGCAGGATGGGCGCGGCGTCACAAGACCCATTATACGGGTATCGAACAGATCGCGCATAACGACGCTCTCACCGTCTATCATACCGCGGTCGGCCGCCGTGTCGCACAGGTCGTCAAGGATTGCCGAAACGGGGCGCACATCCGCACCCGTGTCGCGTTTTTCGCCTATGGAGCTGATCTCAAACAGCTCCATAAGTCGCGATACCGTATATGCGTAGTCCTCTTTTTCAATAAGCCCGACTCTCATTGCGTAGTCGGTCAGCTCATATATGAGCTCGTCAAGACTCTTCATTTGTCAAACACCTCCCAAAATCCGGATAAAGAAAAAATTTACACCGAGATTTTACCATAATAACCTTGCGCGTGTCAATGGAAATGCGCAAAATTATTACCTATATTTTATTTTATTGACAGAGTGGTGGAAAATGTAGTATAATCTGTTTGACCACAATAATTATATCACGCAAAAGAGAAAATAACATTACAAAGCTTGCCTAATGTGTTGCCTTTCTTGCAAAAAAGCTATAAAACAATAAAAAATGAGGAAAAATAGATGAAACGCATACTTTCGTGCGCGGCAACCCTTGTCGCCTTGGTCGCACTTTTGCTCTCGGCGCTTTCCCTTACGTCCTGTGAGAAAAGCATTGAGCCGAAAAACAGAATATTCTATGATTATTTTGACACGGTTTCGGTAATTTATGATTACACCGGCGGTACCGTGGCAGGCTTCGATGCGGTCTGCTCGGACATAAAGGATGAATTGGAAATATGCCACAGGCTCTTTGATATCTACAACGAGTATGAGGGGCTTGTCAACCTTAAGACCGTGAACGACGCGGCAGGGCAGGGGCCTCTCGTTGTCGACGAGCGCATAATAGACCTGCTTGATAAGTCTGTCGAGCTTTATGAATTAACGGACGGCAACGTCAACGTGATGATGGGCGCTGTTTTGTCAATATGGCACGAGCACCGCGAGGTGGGCGTATCCGTGCCGGAAATGGATGCTCTGGTCACCGCAAATGCGCATACGTCTATCAAAAATTTGGTCATAGACCGTGAAAATATGACCGTTGAGATCACAGATCCCGAGGCGTCGCTCGACGTTGGTGCCATTGCAAAGGGCTACGCCGCCGAGCGCATATACGAGCTTCTCTCGTCGCGCGGTCTTGACGGCTATGCCATAAATCTCGGCGGCAACCTGCGCACCGTCGGCACGAAGCCGAACGGCGACGGCTGGGTGTCCGGAGTTCAGAACCCCGATAAGAGCTCGTCCGATGCGTACGTTGCCACCCTAACCATCTCGGACTCTGCTCTGGTCACCAGCGGAGTTTACGAGCGCTACTATACCGTGGACGGCGTGCAGTATCACCACATAATCAACAAGGACACTCTTATGCCCGAGCGCGAGTATCTTTCCGTTAGCGTTCACACCGAGTCGAGCACCGTGGCGGATGCGCTCTCGACCGCGCTGTTTAATATGACGCTTGACGAGGCCGAGGCCACGCTTGCGCGATTTGAGGGAACCATGGCTATCTTCGTTCTTTCAAGCGGCGAGGTTGTAACTATCGGCGAGCGCTGATATGTGCAAAAGGCACAAAGATTGTTAAATATTTAATTATCGTTTGTAATATTGACACATCACGATCTTTATGTTAGAATGGGGAGAGAAAATAATATATAAAAATTTAAAATAAAGATTATTCAGGAAAGGAAGCACAATGTCACTTTTTAAACTTGGTAGGACAAGGGTTCCGCATTACAAGAATACTGCGGCTATGTCCCCCGTGGCTATTGAGCCCCCTAAGACCGTGACTATACCGATGTCACAGCACATCGGTGCACCGGCCACTCCCGTGTGCGCAGTCGGCGATACCGTTTACGTCGGTACTTTGATCGGCGAGGCATCGGGATTTGTAAGCGCGCCCGTGCATTCGTCGGTATCCGGCACGGTCAAGAAAATCGACCAGCAGCTTATGTCTAACGGCAAAAACGGCACGGTGGTGGTTATCGAGTCCGACGGTCTTATGACCTCCGACCCCAACATCAAGCCCCCCGTTGTGGAGAGCTTTGCCGATCTCTCGGCGGCTGCACGCGCGGCAGGTCTGGTCGGTCTTGGCGGCGCGGGATTTCCCACCTCGGTCAAGCTTGACCCCAAAAAGGTAGACGCGCTCGATACCCTCGTTCTTAACGGTGCGGAGTGTGAGCCCTACATCACCAGCGATACCCGCACTATGCTCGATAAGGCGGACGAGATCCGCTACGGCGTGGAGCTTATTCTCCGCTACTCAAAGATCGGCAAGGTCTATATCGGAATTGAGAAGAACAAGCCGGAGTGCATATCGCATCTTCGCGCGACGTTCACCGATATACCTGCGGTAGAGGTAGTCGCTATGCCTGATACCTATCCCCAGGGCGCAGAGAAGATACTCATTTATAACACCACCGGAAGGGTAGTACCCGAGGGCGGCCTGCCCTCAGATACAGGCGTGCTGGTTATGAACGTGACCACCGTTGCAGCTCTTGCCGAATACGTAAAGACGGGCATGCCCCTAGTTAAGAAGTGTGTTACCGTTGACGGCTCTATCGTAAAAGAGCCGAAGAACCTTATCGTTCCCGTCGGAACGAGCGTGTCTGACGTTCTCGACGCCGCAGGCGGCCTTACCGACGAGCCCGGAAAGGTGCTCTTCGGCGGACCTATGATGGGTGTTGCGATCTATTCGCTTGAGTATCCCGTGATGAAGAACTGCAACGCTATCGTCGTCCTTAACAAGAAGGATGCGAAGAAGCAGTATGAGAACCCCTGCATACATTGCGGCAGGTGCGTTTCGATCTGTCCTATGGGGCTTAACCCAACCGTTTATGCACGCGCCCTCAACGTCACCGACGCCGAGGATCGTATAGAGAGATACACTGAGGCGAAGCTCAATCTCTGCATAGAGTGCGGCTCCTGCTCCTTCGTCTGCCCCTCAAACAGACCCCTCGTTGAAAATAACAGAATCGCCAAGACCGAGATGCGCGAGTTTATGCTCGCCCGTCAGGCACAGAAGCAGTGAAGGGAGAGAAAATATGAATAAGCTTGTAGTTTCCTCCTCGCCTCACGTACGCTCAAGCGCCAAGACCAACCGGATAATGCTCGACGTGGTTATCGCGCTTATGCCTGCGGCCATTATGGGCACGGTGATCTTCGGTCTGCGCGCTCTGCTCGTTCTTGCAACCTGCGTTGCCAGCTCGATCGGCGCGGAGATGCTCTTTAACCTTATTGTAAAAAAACCGCAGACGGTAGGCGACTTCTCCGCCGTTGTTACCGGCCTTATCCTTGGCCTTAACCTGCACGCTAACGCACCGATATGGCAATGCGTTATCGGCTCTGTATTTGCAATAGTCGTTGTCAAGTGCCTCTTCGGCGGACTTGGCTGTAACTTCGCCAACCCCGCGGCTACCGCGCGTATCTTTATGCTGATATGCTTTACGGGCACGCTTGCAGGCGGTGTTGACCCCTACGATTGGTCGACCCTCGGTACGTCGATAGAGCTTACCTCAAGCGCAACTCCGCTTGAGCTGATAGAGAAGGGCGGCGAGCTGCCTACTATTCTCAATATGCTTCTCGGCTATCGCGGCGGTGCGATCGGTGAGACCTGCATCGTAGCGCTGATCGTCGGCTTCCTTTATCTGGTGATAAGAAGGGTCATCAAATTTGAGACTCCCCTTATCTTCGTCGGCACGGTGTTCGTTCTCTCGCTTATCGTTGACAACAGCTTCACCGTAGCTCTTTATCAGATACTCTCGGGCGGTCTCGTTTTTGCGGCGGTCTTTATGGCTACCGATTACGTTACCACTCCCATTACCCGCTCCGGCCGAATGATCTTCGCCGTCGGATGCGGACTTATCACCTTCCTTATCAGATATTTCGGATCGTATCCCGAGGGCGTGTCATTCTCGATACTCATTATGAATATCCTCTCCCCCTACATTGAAAAATGGACGGCTCCGAGGGCATTGGGAGGTAAGAAGAAATGACGAAGAAGAATTTAATGCCCGTCATAGTCCTGACCGCGATATGCGTCGTGGTTGCGGCGCTTCTCGGCGTGGTAAACGTGTTTACTGCTCCCGTTATCGAGGCGGCCGAGGCGCAGAAGGTCTATGACTCCTTCAGAAACGTGCTTGACGGCGTGTACTCGGACGTTGAGGTTCCCGAGTCCGCACCCAATAGCGTTACCGCTATGTACAAGGTTGTCGACGAGAGCGGCAATCTGCTCGGCCACGTTGCTACCGTGACCGTAAAGGGCTATGCCGATAACATCTCCGTTACCGTTGGCGTTGATGCCGATGGTAAGGTTACTAAGGCTGAGGTCACCGCAAGCGCGGAGACCCACGGCAAGGCCGGTATGAAAACCTATACCGACAATTTTACAGGTCTTGATGCCGCAGGCACAGCAGAGGTCGATACCTTTACCGGCGCCACAATTTCCTCTACCGCTATCCGTGGCGCGATCCTCGATGCGGTAAACGCAATCACGGGCAGCACTGCCGAGGCACCCGATGCAGGTGACGAGGGCGGCTCCGATGATACCACACCCGAAACGCTTCCCAAGACCGACAATGAGATAAAGGAGCTCGTCCGCGAGCTTACCGGCGTCTCTGAGATCGAAGAGGTAAGCCTCTGGTCGAAGCCCGCAACTCTTAAGCGCCTTTACAGCGTGGCTGACGGCTACGCCGCTTATATAGTAGTTCCCGGAGCGTACGTTCCCGTTGCCACCGAGGCGATCATCCACATCAATTCTGACGGCGATATTGCAGGTATAAATCTCCTTGATTGGGTCGTCGGACACGGTACTGATCCCGGGATGTTTGCCGTTGGCTTTATCGGCAAGGACACCTGGCATATAGACGAGGTTGAGCTCGTCTCCGGTTCGACCGGTACCTCAGGCGATTTCCGCGCGGCGGTACAGGAAACTATGACGACCGTTTCCGCGCTTCTCACAAGAAGTGATAAAAAGCTTGTCCAGCTTATAGATGAGCTCGTTCCCGGCGATGCCGTGATAGAGCCTATGGAATTGCCGGAGGGATCTCCCGCATCGCTCAAGCGACTTTACAGCGTCAAGGACACTCACGGCTCGGTTGCCTATATAGTTAACCCTGGCGAGTACGTTGCGGTTGCCACCGAGGCACTCGTGTACTTTAACAGAAACGGCGAGGTTGAGGATATTATGCTCCTTACCTGGAGCGTGGGTCACGGCGTTGAGCCCGGCGATTTCACCCTCGGATTTATAGGCAAGGGCGGCGAGGAGCTTAACGAGGTTGAGCTCGTTACCTCCGCTACCGTTACCGCACAGGATCTGCGCACCTCGATCTATGAGACGGCTGCGGTCGTGCCGGTATATTACGTTCCTATGATCGTAGGCATTGCCGTAATCGTGCTTGCACTCGGTGCGGCTGTCACCTTTACCGTAATTAAGAGAAAGAGGAGGGTCGTAAAATGAAAAACGGAAAGCTCTCCATCTTCCTTAAGGGTCTCATAAAGGAGAACCCCGTTCTCGTGCTTGTGCTCGGAACCTGCCCGACCCTTGCACAGACTACCAGCATTATAAACGCACTCTCTATGGGTATCGCCGCTACGATCGTGCTCCTTTGCTCGAATATGGCAATATCCGCCCTGCGTAAGATCATTCCAGAAACCGTGCGCATCCCCTGCTACATCGTCGTTATCGCGGCGTTCGTTACCGTGGTTCAGATGCTTATGCACGCGTACCTGCCCGCCTTCTATGAAATGATGGGCGTTTACCTTGCGCTTATCGTCGTTAACTGCATCATCCTCGGCAGAGCCGAGATGTTCGCAAGAAAGAACGGCGTTATCGACTCCGCGCTTGACGGACTCGGTATGGGTGTCGGATTCCTTATAGCCCTGCTCGCAATGGCCCTCATTCGCGAGGTGCTCGGCGCGGGAACCTTTGCAGGCGTTGAGATACCCTTCCTTGTAAACTACAAGATTCCCATTCTTGCTCAGGCGCCCGGCGGCTTTATGGTCTTCGGTATCCTTATCGCCATCGTAAACAAGATCGGCTCCAAGAGAAACAGGGGCAAGAAAAAGGACTTCAGCTGTGACGGATGCCCCTGCGCATCCCTTTGCAGCAAGAGCTCCTGCTCCGAGATGCTTGAGGTTATGGATAATGCCGACGATGCACAGCTTGAGCGCGCGGCAGAGATCGCACGAAAGGAGGACGGCAAGGAATAATGGACGTTAAAGCTCTTATACTCATTCTTATGGGCGGAGTTCTCGTAAACAACTACGTGCTCCAGCGCTTCCTTGGAATTTGTCCCTTCCTCGGCGTTTCCAAGAAATTCAATCAGGCCAGCGGTATGGGCATTGCCGTAACCTTCGTTATGCTCTGTGCCACCGCCGCAACCTGGCCGATACAGACCTATATCCTTGACCGCTTCGGCCTCGGATATCTCCAGACGATAGTCTTTATTCTCGTTATTGCGGCGCTCGTTCAGTTCGTTGAGATAGTGCTCAAAAAGTTCATTCCCGCACTTCATCGCTCTCTCGGCGTATACCTGCCGCTTATAACGACCAACTGCGCTGTTCTCGGCGTTACCATCAACAATATCACCGACGGCTACAATTTCATTGAGTCAATGGTGTCCTCGCTCGGTGTAGGTCTCGGCTTCCTCCTTGCGATGGTGCTCTTTGCGGGCGTCCGTTCGAGAATAGAGAACTGCCCCTCGCCCGACTCGATAAAGGGTCTGCCTATCACACTTATCGCGGCATCGATAGTATCGCTTGCGTTCTACGGCTTCAGCGGCGTGGTAGAGAACCTTTTGGCTTAGGAGAAGGGGGTACGTTATGGAAATTTTGATACCCATTCTCGTTCTTCTCGCCGCAGGAGTGCTGTGTGCGGTGCTTCTTACGCTCGCATCTATCTTCTTCAGCGTTAAGGAAAATGAAAAGGTTGCCGAGGTGCGCGACTGTCTCCCCGGTGCGAACTGCGGTGCATGCGGCTACTCCGGCTGTGATGCCTATGCCGAGGCGCTCGGCAACGGCAAGACCGACAAGACCAACCTCTGTATCCCCGGCGGTGATGCTGCAGCAAAGGATATTGCGGCGGTGCTTGGCGTTGCGGCGCAGGACGTCGTTGAGATGGTTGCTTACGTCGCCTGCAACGGTGATTGCCCAAAGGAGGGCAAAAAGTACGATTACGACGGCCCCGGAACCTGCCGTGCGGCCAATATGAGCTTCTCGGGTGACCGCAACTGCACCTTCGCCTGCCTTGGCTACGGCGACTGTGTGCGCGTTTGCCCCTCGAATGCCATCACGATCAACGACCGCGGCGTCGCCGAGGTCAACTCCATCAAGTGCATAGGCTGCGGCCTGTGTGCGCGCACCTGCCCCGACGGTATTATAAAAATGGTAAAGGACACCACCCGTGTCGTCGTATTGTGCTCAAATCACAACAAGGGCGCGGCCGTACGCAAGGTGTGCCTTGACGGTTGTATTGCCTGCGGAAAGTGTGAAAAGAACTGTCCCACGAATGCGATAAAGGTAGTCGACAACCTTGCGACGATCGATTACGATCTTTGTATCGCTTGCGGCAAGTGTGCCGAGGTCTGCCCGACTCACTGTATCCACGAGGGCAACTTCATCTGCGGAACTCATTTCAGATAATTTTCAAAAAACGGAAAGGCGCTGTAAGATGCTGAACAAGGAAACGAAAAGAAAGATAATCTTTGATCTTGTCCTTGTTCTCGTGCTTCTTGCAGTCAGCCTCTCCGTTTATTTTTTCGTCCTACACGGGCGTAGTGACGGCACGGTCGTGCGCGTGAGCGTTGACGGTGAGACGGTGGGTGAATATTCGCTTTACATCAACGCAGAGTACGTTTTGAACGATGGGACGAATATCTTGTGTATCGAAGACGGCAGCGTCTATATGAAATACGCCGAATGCCCCGATAAGACCTGTGTCAAAAAGGGCAAGATCCATCTTGTAAACGACGATATAACCTGCCTGCCCAACCGTGTAAGGGTTGAAATATTCGAGAATTAAAAATACGCCCAAAAAACAGGAAAGGAGCGACCCGTGTGAATTTAAAATATAAAAAAATGACCTTTTTGGCGCTGTCGGTGTCGCTTGCAATGATACTTTCCTTTGTTGAGAGCCTGATTCCGCCGCTCGTGGCGATCCCCGGTGTCAAGATCGGACTTGCCAATATTGTTACGGTGTTTCTGCTCTATACGCTCGGTGCCCGCGCGGCCGGCGCCGTCAGCTTAGTCAGAGTTCTTTTGTCCGCGCTTTTGTTCGGCAACGTGCAGAGCTTGATATTCGCGCTTTCGGGCGCTATCCTGAGCTTCGTCGTGATGCTGGTCGCAAGGCGCTTTTTACCCTTTGGCACGGTGGGTGTCAGCGTGCTTGGCGCCGTGGCGCACAACGCGGGTCAGATAGTCGCCGCCGTGATCGTAATGGAAACGCTTGGCGTGGCGTACTATTTCATTCCCCTTGTAATTTCGGGCACGCTCGGCGGTGTGTTCGTCGGCCTTATCGCCGCGGTGATAACCAAAAGGCTTGAAAAAATTATAAAATAAAAGGACGCTTTATCGTAGTGATATAGCGTCCTTTTGTATAACGAAAACCACGCGACAGTCGCGTGGTTCGATAAAGGTTAACCGATGAGAAAAACATAATGAAACGTATACCTGTAGGGACCGGCGTCCTCGACGGTCCTTTTTAGGTGTTTTTTACGGTCGTAATGCACTCCGGGCAGAGCGCGATACCGCTCGGCTCGTTAATTATACGGCCGCAAAGCCTACACAGATTTTTAGACGGCGCGATAATCAGCAGCCCACCGGCGAGTGAAATTTCTATATTCGGGTTTTCATCTAAACCAAGAGCATCTCTGTATTTCTTTGGAATAACGATCCTTCCCAGATTATCAACCTTTGTGTGTATCATTTCTATCCTCTCTTGTATATCTAATGTATACATTATATCATGTGAAAGTCTATGTGTCAATACGAAAGTTGGGATATAATTGATACATTACATAATGTATAGGTGATATAATGAAGCTTCGTATTCTTGATATTCTTAAAGAAAAAGGAAAAACAAAATATTGGCTCTATATGCAGCTTGGATTGAGTTATCAGAATTTTAACAAGATCGTTAACAATCAAACAAACGGTATTAAGTTCGAAAATCTCAAGGCCATTTGTGACATTTTGCAATGTACGCCCAACGATCTGTTTGAGGAGTATCACGAAAAATAAGTGCATAATAAAAGCCGCTCGATTTTGTCGGGCGGCTTTCGGTTTTAATATTCGTAATTTATAATTTCCTTTGCCATATCGAGTGCGACCTCGTATGCCTGTTTGGTTGATTTGTTCGTGCCGACACCAAGTCGACGGACTACGATCAGCGTGTCCTCGGGCAGGTCGCATATTCCGGGCATCTTGTAAAATTCCGTGCTCTTAAGGTACACCGCGCAGGTGTCCTCGCCGTAGAACTCGGCCGTGCTGTCGGCATCGGGCATTGATCCGAGGTCTACAAAGCGGCTCTCGTCGGATGCGTCCTGCACGTACTCATACAGGTCGTCCGAGACAAACCAAAGGAAGTAGTCGCTGTACAGTATAAGGCTGTCGACGGTCTGATAGTTTGACGTGAGCAGGTTATAGTTGATCTCCTCGACAACGCCGCCCTCCTCGCGCTTCTCGGCGAGCTCCTTTTCAAGTGCTGAGATCTCATCGGACGAAAGCCAAAAAAACGTTTCGAGGCTGATGCTGACCTCACCATTTTCATCGACGTCCCAAACGACGTCCTTGAGGCTCGTCTGCATGGTGACTATTTCGGCAACGTCGCCGTTCTCGGCCTTTTTCGATACGTCCTTTGATCCGGCATAGGCTATCAGCACGTCGTATTCGTCGCGGTCGATGAGCTGTACGGTGCACACGACCACCACGATGATAACGAATATCACCGCAATTGTATGCCATTTATAATGATACCAATAGTTATCGAGCCATTTTGCAAAGCTTTTTTTAGGTGCCTCGACGTTTTCGGTCGGGGTGCTTTTATTTTCTTCCATACTTTCTCCAAAAAGAAATCTTTTTATTAAGTATAACATAACCGCTCCGTGAAAGTCAACACAGAGCGGTTAATAAATATTGTACTTTTAGTTAAGATTTGAACCTTTTGCAAAATCAAGGATCTGATCCTTGATCTCGGCCATTCCCTTGACGGTTGGGTGACCGCATATCTTATCAATGCTGTGAAGCTTTATGATATCGATGTCGCTCTTTTTGCAAACCGCCGTGAAATAGTCGGTGATCTCGCTTTTGAGCTCGGTGTTGATTATGCAATATACCTTGACGGTCGGGAGCTTTTTCAAAATCAGATTGATCAGGTAGCTGAACGCGGGGAAAACGCAGTACAGATCCTCTTTGGTCTGACCCGTGTGAATTTTTTCACCGAGGGGAGCGTCCGACCAGGAGTCGTTAGTTCCGCCGAAGAGAAAGAGAGTATCTATCTTGTTTTCCTTGAAAAATCCGTTGTTTATCAGCTTCTCAAGTCTTGCGATAAAGGACTTGTCGCTGTTGTCACATCCGTCATATCCGGTGTTGCAGATAGTCGTGCCCGACCAGCTGCAGTTAAGCACAAGATTACCGTATTCCTTGGCGAGAGGGTACCACCAGGTTTGTTCAACCGTGCGCACATCTCTGTCCGTCGGCTTTGCTACATCGGGGTGCGCCACAAGATATTGCGGACCCTCGTTGAAATAATAGGGCGCAAACCCCTCGGGAATATGTCCTTCGAAGGTTGAGTAACTGTCACCTAAAATAAATATATTTCCAAACATTATTACACTTCGGGTTTCATAGTCGGGAAGAGAAGAACGTCGCGGATAGACGCAGAGTCGGTAAGGAGCATTACGAGTCTGTCTACGCCGAAGCCAAGGCCGCCTGTGGGGGGCATACCGTACTCAAGCGCGGTAACGTAGTCGTAGTCGACCTCTGCGTTGCAGTTCGGCTCTTCCTTGCGCTTTGCCTCGACCTGGCGCTCAAAGCGCTCCTTCTGGTCAATGGGGTCGTTAAGCTCGGAGAAGGCGTTGCCGTACTCGGTGCAGTTGATGAAATACTCAAATCTCTC
>CAZQTN010000036.1:0-16000 GCA_964596195.1 uncultured Ruminococcus sp. | reverse complement strand
TCGGCATACCGTTTGCGGCGGCCTCACAAGGGCAGATCGCAGGTCAGGAAGGAATTATAGACTAAATACGATAAGCTCCCCCGAGAGTGCAATTTTCAGTTGCATTTTTGGGGGATACTCATTGACAACGACCGTACGGCGTTGTATAATAAGAGAAAACGACGGAGGGCACAAATCGATGAAAGAAATAAACTATCAATTCAGGCAAAGATATTCCATCGTTCACTCTAAGAACAGGCGAGATAATGAGAAAAGGCCTTCAGATAATCAGATAGAAGTAACGAGTGATTGGTGCATCACCCTGCCCGATAACGCCGACGTTGTCCTGACAAACGCTGCACGCGATCTTGAGGATTACTTGTTTACCTCTATGGAAATATCAGTCCGCATCGAGCGCGAAAACAGGTGTCGCACAGAGCGCCGTATAGCATACGGCATAGATGAGTCTCTGCCCGACAATTCCTACCGATTTGCGGTAGATAAGGACAGGATCACGCTCTGCGGAAGGGATAGCCGTATGGCGGCGCAGGCGGGATACTATCTTGAGGATATTATGAATCTTTGCGAGGCACCGTTCGCAGAGCCGTGCAACACCGTGCGCACCTCCCTTTACAATCCGCGTATGGTGCATTCGGGATACGGACTCGATATGTTCCCGACCGAGCATCTTTTGAGCATTGCTCATTCGGGCATCAGCGCGTTGCTGGTGTTCGTAACCGATATTGATATGACACCGCACGGATATCACGATTTCAACGATCTTTGCTACCGTGCATCACAGTACGGCCTTGACGTATATGCATACAGCTATCTGGCAAACCGACTGCACCCCGAGGACGAGGGCGCTTGGGATTTTTACGAAAAGCTGTACGGTGGACTTTTCGACCGTTGTCCATACTTCAAAGGAATAATCTTCGTAGGAGAATCCTGCGAATTTCCGAGCAAGGATCCTCACACGACAGGTATACGCCGCCTCGACAACCGAGGCCCCGACGGCAAGCCGCTTGTAACCGGCAAGCTAAATCCCGGCTGGTGGCCGTGCTACGATTACCCGATCTGGCTTGAAATGGTCAAGCAAATAATACGCAAGAGGCGCCCCGATGCCGATATAGTACTGTGGTCGTACAACTGGAACAGTGCTCCGGCTGAGGCACGCAAGGCTCTTATCGACACGCTACCAAAAGACATAACACTTCAGGCTACGTTCGAGATGGGTGACGTCGTGGTTCGTGACGGAATAGAAAACCGCCCGACCGATTATACCATCTTCTTCCCCGGCCCGAGCTACTATTTCAAAACAGAAGCGGAGTATGCTAAGGAAAACGGGTTGCGACTTTACTCTATGACAAACACAGGTGGACGCACGTGGGACGTTGGCGTCGTTCCCTACATACCGGCCCCGTATCAGTGGATAAAGCGCTATGACGGAATGAGGAACGCGCACGATAATTTTGGCCTTTCGGGTACTATGGACTGCCACCACTACGGATTCGTCCCATCCTTCATATCCGACCTTGCAAAGTGGGCATTTCACACCCCGACGCCCGACCTTGGTGATATGGTAAAAAAGCTTGTAGCAAGAGATTTCTCGGTGGAAACAACCGATATCGTTTGCCGCGCATACGAGCTTTTCAGCGAGGGAATCGATCATTTGATATCCACAAATCCCGATCAGTACGGCCCCTGCCGCATCGGCCCCTCTTATCCCTTCGTTCTGTTCAACGACGTTGACGTGAAGATACCTACGACACCCTATGCGCATTTCGGAGGAAATAAAATCTGCTTCCCCGTTTACGGAAAGCGAGTGCTGGGCGGCATCACCACAGATCGCGGACTTCTCAAAACGGAAGAATCAAGAAGAAAATTCGATTACGAGATTGAAAATCTTAAGATATGTGCAAGGCTATATGACGAGGGTTGCGGGCTTATACAGAGCGCTATTCCCATGATTCCGGAAAGGAAACGGGAGACTGCAGAAAGGATTCTCGGCGTCGGACGCTTCATAGCCAATACCGCACGCACGGCGTGCAACGTCAAGGAATTTTACAAGTGCAAGAGCGCACTGCTCGATACCCACGGCACCGAAAGGAATCAGCTTGTCGACAAGATGCTAGAAATATGCAGGCTTGAAGAGAAGAACGCCAAGAACACCCTCCCTCTGGTCGACTTCGATTCCGCGCTCGGATATGAGGCGAGTATGGAATATATGTGCGATCGTGCACATATCGAATGGAAGCTGGAGCTTCTCGATAAGGTTGTTAATACCGAGCTGCCTTCGTATTACGAAAAGGTGTAAGCTATTCTCTATATCAAAAAACAAAAACGCTATCGTCGCATCCGGACGATAGCGTTTTTTGCGTTTATCTTAATTTATCGATCGCTGATTTTCTGTCAGCGTACTTGAATACGGCGCTGCCTGCAACGAGAACGTTTGCGCCCACTGCCTTTGCCTCACCGGCGTTCCTTTCGTTTATACCTCCGTCGACCTGAATATCAACCTCAAGTCCGCGTTTATCTATTTCTGCCTTGAGTTTTCTAACCTTTTCAAGGCATTCCGGTATGAGCGCTTGCCCGCCGTATCCGGGCTCCACCGTCATTACGAGGATCATATCGCATCTGTCAAGATAGGGATAGATCACCTCGATCGGGGTATTCGGCTTCACAGAAATCGCCGCCTTTTTGCCGCGAGCTTTTATCATTTCTATACACTTATCGGCGCAGTCGGTCGCCTCAACGTGGAAGGTTACGAGATCTGCCCCCGCATCTATAAATCTCTCTATGTAGCGCTCAGGCTTTGTAATCATAAGATGCACGTCGAGGAACATTGTCGTGCTCTTTCTTATCGATTCAATTACCGGCAGACCGAACGAAATGTTGGTGACGAACATGCCGTCCATTACATCGAGATGCGCCATTTCGGCACCCCCTAGACGGATGCTCTCTATTTCCTCGCCGAGCCTTGCAAAATCACAGGCAAGTATAGAAGGAGAAATTTTGATCATTTTGTACCTCCTAGGCAAGAGAGAATAATACGAACCCGTTTTGAAGATACTGATTTCGGTCAATACTGCGGCAAAAATTCTTATAATACGCTATATTATTTCAAATTTCAACCTTGTCTTGCCACAAAATCAGTTATCTTTAAAATTCCGTAGGAACTCTCAAGCCTTAATTTTAAGATGATTTTGGTGCTTGGCGCTTGAAGCCAAGTACAACTTTGCAAGAGGGACAAGTGCCTAAAGCGCTGAAAATTCAGGCTTTAGAGCTAGTTTGTATTGTTCTCTCTTGCCTAGGTATGTAGCGTTAACGTCTGAAAAACATAGTATAATATAGAGGTCTCTGACCCCTTTAAAGATCGGGTAAGGCGTACGGCATAGACAATTAAAGATAAGGACGTGTCGTGAAGTTAGGCCGCGATGCCCTGCCATTTGATTGGCGCCCTGCAACGTGCGGGGCGTCTTATTTTTTCTCGATCAAGGCTACCGCGTGGGCGGAGATCCCCTCTTCACGACCTGTAAAGCCGAGGCGCTCCTCCGTAGTTGCCTTGACATTCACCCTTGATGGGTCAACACCGAGCGTGTTCGCTATATTGGCGCGCATATCTTCAATGTGGGGTGCAAGCTTCGGCTTTTGCGCTATTACGGTAGCATCGATATTGGATACGTCATAGCCGTTTTCCTTAAGGAGCGCGCGAACGCGAGACAAAAGCTTAAGGCTTGATATATCAAGATACGCGTTATCATTGTCGGGAAAGTGCTTTCCGATGTCGCCAAGTCCCATAGCACCGATCAAGGCATCCATTACCGCGTGAACGAGAACGTCCGCATCGGAATGGCCGAGAAGCCCAAGCGTATGCGGTATATCAACTCCGCCGAGGATCAGCCTTCTACCCTCTACAAGCTTATGAACGTCGTATCCGTGACCTATTCTGTATTCACTCACGTTTCTCTACTCCTCAATATAAATTCGGCGTACTCTACATCACCGCTTTGTGTGATCTTAATATTTTCCTTGCCTGTATCGGTACAAAAAACCTTATAACCCGCACGCTCAACGAGCATATTGTCATCGGTGATGCTTGGGTCTGTCGGATCTTGTGCACGTAGTGCGGCTTCATATATTTCGGTCTTAAAGACCTGCGGCGTTGCGGCAAGCATAACGTAATCGCGATTTGGCGTGCTTGTGACAAAGCCGTCGGCATCAACGAGCTTCACGGTATCAGTAACGCGCGATGCAGCTGTGGCGGCGCCGTATTTTACTGCATCAGAAATCACCGCAGAAATAGCATCCGGTGTTATAAGGCATCTTGCGGCGTCGTGAATGGCGACGATATCAGCGTTCTCGGGTATCGCAGCGAATCCAAGGCGTGCCGATTCTGCCCTTGTTTTTCCACCCGTCACGGCGCGGTACATCTTTGTAAGGCCAACGATCTGACTATTTACAAAATCGAGCTCTCCATCACGGGCGACGACCGTTATGCTTGCCACGTCAGGACAGGCCTCAAATGCCTCGAGAGCGCGACGGAGCACCGTTTTGCCAACTATTTCAAGCTGCTGCTTCGTTGTGCCGATATTCATCCTCGTTCCGCTTCCTGCGGCGAGAATCACGGCGGCTACGTTGTATTTATTCATTGCATAACCCTTATTTTCTGTAATATACGAAATGGACGGTTATAGTACGAGGCTTGCCGTCCTCAAGAAGATTAGGACCCTTTATAACCACGCCGTCACCGCTCATCAGTCTGGAGGCTTCAAGATCCCGCACGTTACAAACGAACAATCGGTCGCCAGAGGAATCAACGATGAACTCGTCACCGTGCAGGGCTAACGCCCCGCCGCGGCCGATAACGTCCTCGTTGCCATTTCTATGCTCTGTGACGTATTTTACCGCCTGGCCGTGCAGCTCCTTTGCTCGCTCCAGCCTGAATGCGTAGCTCGACGGATCCTTGCTCCTGCCGAAAATTTTTGAAAAGATTGACACGGTCATACCGTCCTTTCACCTTGTTAATACAATTCTACCATAAATCCGAGTAAAATGGAATACCTTTATAAAAATTTAGATTTAAAAAATATTTTTAACTTTTTTTACAAAAACTATTGATTTTTAGTAAAATGTGTATTATAATAGTATCAAAGTGGGTTGAAGTGGGGCAATTTGGCACCAAAATCCCAATTTTAACATCAAAAAGGAGGTAACGCGATGTCTTTCGTTGGTTCTTACACACATTCGATGGATGCAAAGAAGCGTGTGTTCATCCCTTCCAAGTTCCGTGACGATCTTGGCGAAGAGTTCTACATAACGAGAAAGTTTGACGCTTACCTCTCTATTTACACCGCTGAGGACTGGGAGGCATACGTTGATAAGATCTCGAAGCTCCCTGAGGCCGATGCGGAGGAATTTCAGGACTTTATACTCGGTGCGGCACAGAAGTGCACCCCCGATGCAAGCGGCCGTATCATTATCGACGACAGGCTTATGAAGCACGCTAAAATAAACAAGAGCATAGTCTTCGTAGGTACGGGCAAGCAGATCAGAATCTGGGCAGAAGAGCTCTGGAACGAGCGCGAGCAGAATCGCAACTACGACAAGATGCGCGAGATCATGCGTCAGTACGGACTTTAATATATTATATAATATTGAAAGGAACTAGTGATGGATATCCAATTCTCGCATACCTCGGTGCTCTTGTATGAATGTATCGAAGCGTTGAATATCAGAGATGGATATACGTACATTGACTGCACCGCAGGAGGCGGAGGTCATTCCCTCGAAATAGCAAAGCGAATGGGACCGACATCACGCCTTATATGCTTTGACAGAGACAAAAACGCGATAGCCGCGGCCACCAAGCGCCTTGAGGGCTATCTTGACAGAGTAACCTTTGTAAATGACAATTTCTCCAGCCTCGGTGAGGTGATAAGAGAAATGAAGATAGACAACCTCGGCGGCGTGCTTGCCGACCTCGGTTGCTCATCTCACCAGTTTGACACAGCGGAGCGCGGATTCAGCTATATGCAGGATGCAAGACTGGATATGAGAATGGACACCGATTCCCCACTTTCAGCGTATGAGGTTGTCAACGAGTATTCCGAGGATGCACTCAGAAGAATACTGTTTGAGTACGGAGAAGAAAAATTCTCCGCAAGAATCGCCTCAGCGATATGCAAAAGGCGTCAGGAGAAGCCCGTCACCACCACGGTTGAGCTGTCCGACATAATCAAGGGTGCGATCCCTGCGGCAAAGAGGATCGACGGCCCCCACCCCGCAAAAAGAAGCTTTCAGGCCATCAGAATCGAGGTCAACGGAGAGCTTGATGCAATAAAACCGCTTATAAACGCAGCGGCAAACGGACTTGTATCCGGCGGAAGGCTCGCAATAATCTCATTCCACTCTCTCGAAGACAGACTAGTGAAGCTCGGGATAAGAGATCTTGCAAACGGATGCACCTGTCCGAGAGACTTCCCCGTTTGCGTATGCGGCAAAAAGGCCACCTTAAAGGAAATTTCAAAAAAACCGATACTTCCCTCCGACAAGGAGCTTGAGGAAAACCCGCGTTCAAGAAGCGCAAAGCTCAGAATTGCGGAAAAAATTTAAAGGAGAAAAAAGAAAATGACATCTACAAGCGCTTACGAAACACTTTACAATAATATGAAAAAACATTTCACTGTCATCAGCGACAATAACGAATACACGCTTGGCGAATATATGTCAATGAAGGCAGACGTGAAAAAAGAAAACGTATCAAATCTTCCTGCTGTAAGAAGCACGGCACTCGATACCCGCTCTATGACTGCTATTTTCTCCTACGTAAATGAGAAGCTTACTGTCAAGAAGGCACCCGCGAAGGACAAGACTATGCGTGCCTTTCCCTTCCGCACCTCTATGGCGGCTGCCCTTTCGGCAGTAGTTGCGTGCGCACTTATATTCTCATACGGTATTTTTACCATCAACGGCACGGGCAACGTTCCCTCCACCGTTGATGCAGGAGAAGATACGTCCGAATGCGAAACCTATGATGCATCCGAGATCGAGAAGAATTGATCTGTAATATTTTCAATATCTTATAAATACAATATAGCGATGGCTCACACGAGTCGTCGCTATATTTTTTTATTTATGCGAGGAAAAAATGAAAAAAAGCGATATTGAAGGCAGGGGTACGATCGTAAAAACGGGAAAAAGAGTGCGCATCGTTCTCTTGGCGTTTCTTCTTTTTCTCGTATTCCTTATATCAAATCTTATGAAGCTCCAGATCGGGCTTCATTCATACTACACGGAAAAGGTATATGATCAAATCACGACGACATCTGCCCTGCGCGCAGAAAGAGGCACGATATACGATGCAAATATGAACGTGCTTGCGACATCGAATACCGTGTGGCGTGTATTCATATCCACGAGGGACATAAAAAAGGCTTCACGCGAGAGCGGTAAGGATTACGCTAAAATCGTCGCATACGGACTTGCCGACATCCTCGCCCTTGACCGTGATGCCCTGCTTAAAAAGATCGAAGGCTCAAGCGTGCTTGACGTTACGGTCAAGAAGGCGGCTACGCGCGAGGAATTTGAGCAGGTACTGAAATTCACGATAAATAACTCACTTGAAAATCTTATATTCACCGAGGCACAAAGCTCACGCTTTTACCCCGGCGGCACCCTTGCGGCACATATGCTTGGATTTACGGGAAGTGACGGCCAAGGACTCTATGGCCTTGAATATTATTACGACTCATATCTCGCAGGCACAGACGGAAGCTACGAATACGCAAAGGATGCAAACGGCAACGCACTTTCAACAGAGTATTCAAGCTATACACCGGCGAAGGACGGATACAGCCTCGTAACGACCATAGACAGCTACGTTCAATCGGCGCTTGAGAGCCAGCTTGCGCAAGTGGTGCAAAACCACGCAGTAACAAATCGCGCGACCGGAATAGTAATGGACGTAGAGAGCGGTGCAATACTCGCTATGGCAACCTCATCCCCTTTTGATGCGAATGATCCGTACACACTTGACGAGCTGTCGGCTGGAAAGCTTGCGGCAAGCGGTTATAGCGAAGGAAGCGACGAATATAAATCATATAAAAAAGAACTGCTCGAAATTATGTGGTCAAATAAAGCAATAAGCGAAATTTACGAGCCCGGATCGACCTTCAAGATCGTCACCGTTTCAAGCGCGTTGGAGCTTGGTGCGGTAAAGACGAGCGACACCTTCAGCTGCCACGGATACCACACCGTTGGCGGTTGGAGAATTAAGTGCCACAAGGTCAGAGGCCACGGCTCGTCATTCTCTCTTGCTTACGGCCTGCAAATGTCCTGCAACCCTACTATGATGCAAATTGCCGAGCGTGTGGGCGCGTCGGATTTTTACTCCTACGTCGAGGACTTCGGATATCTTGAACGCACCGGCATAGACCTGCCAAGCGAGGCATCGACGATTTTTCACGACGAGGCTGCAATCGGCCCGACGGAGCTTGCGACGATATCATTCGGCCAAAGATTCAAGGTAAGCGTTATCAATCATCTTACGGCTATATGCGCCGTTGCAAACGGCGGTGAGCTGGTCACTCCGTACGTAGTTAAGAGAATCATAGACGAGGACGGCAACACGATCTTTGAGCGCGACACGGAAACTCGGCGCAGAGTCTTATCCGAGCAGGTAGCAAATACGGTCAGCGAGATACTCGCCGAGGGAGTCAGCGGCGACGGCGGCGCCAAAAACGCCCGTGTCGACGGTTACACAATAGCCGCAAAAACAGGAACGTCAGAGAAATTTGACGTGCTTGACGAGAACGGAAACTCATATCTGCGTATTGCATCTACCGTCGCCTACAACATAAGCGAGGACGGCGGTATAGCAACGATAATAGTCGTTGACGAGCCGCAGAGCGCCGTTAAATACGGCAGCGTTGTTGCCGCGCCGTACGTATCCGCCCTGCTGACTCAGATACTACCCTACCTCGGCTATGAATCAAGCAAAACAAGCGAGGAGATAGCCGTGCCCGACCTCGTCGGCCAAACGGTTAAATCAGCAAAAGAGGCACTCGATACGCTTGGTATAAAATACGAGATCATAGGCGACGGTGATCTGGTGCTTGCTCAGTCACCGACCCACCACGACACGATCTCAAGCACGCTGTCGACTGTAATGCTTTACACCACCAAGCAGAGCGACAAAATAACCGTACCAAGCCTTGTGGGCAAGGAAATATCGGTCGCCGTGGCGGAATGCACCGCGCTTGGGCTTAATATAAAGCTACGAGGAAGCATAGACGGAGGTATTGTGACGGCGCAATCATTGCCCGTCGGAGCACAGGTTGAGCGTGGGTGTGTGATAGAGCTTACAGCTATGGTAACAGATTTCGAGGATTAACGAGGTTTTGAAATGTATTTAACAGATATTTTAGAAGGCATTGAATACGAGTGCGATACAGATATCAATGGCATTGATATCGAAAACGTTACCTCCGATAAAAACAAGATCGGCGATCGCACCCTTTTCGTGCTTGTTAAGGGTATAAATTTTGATACCGGAAAAATAATAGAATATATAATTGCACGCCGTCCGTGTGCCATCGTATGCGACTATGATCGACAGATAGAGTGCAATATACCTGCGGTAAGAGTAAGTGATGCCAGACGCACCCTCGCCCATTTATGCTCACGCTTCTTTGGAGTCGATTACACGGCTACGAAATTTATCGGCGTGACCGGCACGAACGGCAAAACCACGACAGCCACTATGATATACGAGATAATGAAGCACGCGGGCTATAAATGTGGATTTATCGGAACGGGCAAGATCGAGCTTGCGGGAAAGGTGCTCACCGACAAGGTATATTCAATGACGACACCGGATCCCGAGCTTTTATACAAAAGCATCGCTAAAATGCAGGACGAGGGATGCGAGGTAGTTGTAATGGAGGTGTCAAGCCACGCGCTTGCACTTGGCAAGGTTGCTCCGATTCCCTTTTCACATTCCGTATTTACAAACCTCTCACCGGAGCATCTTGATTTCCACGGCGATATGGAGAATTACTACAACGCAAAGCTCTCGATCTTTCGCCAGAGTGAAAACGGAATATTCAATGCCGATGATGAATACTCGGCTCGTGCACTCCGCGAATGCGCAGAGATATGCAACACCTCCAGCATAGGTATACTTTGGGATGCTGATGCAATGGCAAGAGATCTGATCACGTATGACCTATCCGGGAGCAGCTATATATATCGCGAGCCAAATCTAATATTTAAGGTGAAGCTGACTCCTCCGGGATACTATAATATTTACAACTCTCTTCTGGCGCTGAAGTGTGCGATATCGTTTGGCGTTCGTCCGTGCGTGGCCAAGGAAGCGATAAATTCCATAGAGGGCATTGACGGACGGCTCGAGGTAATACACGATGACATCACCGTTATTATCGATTACGCGCACACGGAAAAAGCTTTTGAAAACGTACTAAAAACAGTAAATTACGCAAAAAGAACTCGGCAGAGATTAATAACAGTGTTCGGTTGCGGCGGTGATCGCGACAAAGCAAAGCGTCCGAAAATGGCATCCGTCGCAGAGCAATTCTCGGATCTGGTCATCGTAACGCAGGATAATCCGCGAACGGAAAACGAGAACGAGATAATATCGGATATACTCGAAGGCTTCACTGTCTTGGAAAAAAGAAGAGTTATCACCTCGCGAAAAAACGCAATAACAAATGCCGTGCTGAGTGCTGATGACGGCGACATCGTCATAGTTCTCGGAAAGGGACACGAGCGATACAATATTGACAAAAACGGTTATCACGATTATGACGAGAGGCTCATAATCAAGGAGGCACTCGACAAACGCAGAGCCGCTCGGGTGAAGATATGAGAATAAAGCTTGACGTTCCCCTTTCTTTATCCGAAATCGCAAAGGCGGTTGACGGAACGCTTACGTGCGGTGATGCCATCATTCATCACGTTTGTACCGACTCGCGCGAGGTATCGTATGGCGATCTTTTTATTGCTCTGTCCGGGAATCACAGCGACGGAAACAGCTTTGCGTACGAAGCGACAGCGAAGGGCGGATACGTTCTTGCTGCGAGGTACGCAAGCATCTGCGTCACGAACACGAGAGCGGCGATTCTTAAGCTAGTAAAAGAATACAAGCGCAGACTTACCTATTTATCCCATACGGTCGCTATTACCGGTAGCGTCGGCAAGACAACGACAAAAGAGCTTACGTCGAGAATTTTATCAAGCAAATTCAAGGTACACGCGAATCTTGGAAATTTCAACAACGACTTAGGCCTGCTGCACACCGTGCTATCCGCAGGCCGAGAGACCGAGGTGCTGATAGCCGAGATGGGCATGAATCACATAGGCGAGATATCACGACTTTCGCGCGCTTTAGAACCGGATATCGGCCTCATAACGAACATCGGCACTGCGCACGTAGGAAATCTCGGCAGCCGAGAAAATATAGCCAAGGCGAAGCTTGAGATAAGCGACGGAATGAATAACGGAGTATTGATCGTACCAAGTGGCGAGGCGCTCCTTGAGAGCGCAAAGCCGAGATACGAGGTATCGATTGGCAATAATGCGAGCGATGCTCTATTTTTGATAAGCTCAACAACCGATACGCAGACCGTATTCAGCTTTACGGGCAGAAATCTCCAATTGAAAAATGAGTCCGTCAGACTTGTCGGAGCTCATCTGTTGTCATCATTTGCATTTGCCCTTTCTGTCGCCGACCTGCTGGGTTGCCGTGCAGACGAGGTGTTGCCCGCATTAACTACAATAGATGCGAGCTGCCTCAGACAGAGACGCATAAGGTTAGGCAAATACGATATTTTTGACGATACGTACAGCTCCTCACCCGAGGCGGTGATCGCCGTTATGAAGGCAATGACACAGCGTAGCGACAAGGTAAGCGCCGCGCTCGGCGATATGCTTGAGCTGGGGAGCAGAAGCAATGAGCTACACTGCAAGGTCGGTGAGGCGGCGGCAAGGTGCGGAATACGCAGGCTGTACCTGTTCGGTGAATTTGCCGAGCGAACGGCGGAGGGCGCACTTGCGGCAGGAATGCCCGACGGCGATATTTTTGTCAACCGCAATAGTAACGATCCCCAAAAAACCGCCGAGCAAATACGGGCATCCTACGACGGAGAGCTTCTGCTCGTTAAGGCCTCGCACGCCGTGCACGCCGAGCGAATATATGATTTCTTGAAGGACTGAAAATATGCTGGACACCTATTTCCCCCTTTATATTACCGTGTTTGTTATCTCGATGTGCGTTACCTTTGCTATCGAGCGAAGACTGATACCGGTTCTATCAAAAAAGGCACAACAGCCGATATACGAGGGCGGCCCTAAATGGCACGTCAAAAAAAGCGGAACTCCGACTATGGGCGGCGTAGCTTTTATTATATCGGTATCGATCGCCTTGATCACCTCGGCAATCGTGCTGATGCTCGGCCGAGGCACTGATGCAGTATTATCAATAGTGATATGTCAGATCTACGCCGCGCTTAACGCCTGCGTCGGGATCGTCGACGATATGAAAAAGCTGCACCGCAAGCAAAATCAAGGCCTGACACCGCTTGGAAAGCTAGGGGTACAGTTCGTGTTGGCGGTGCTGTTTCTTTTGGCGCGAAAATTCATAATGGGCGACGGCACGAGTATACAGTTTGCATTTGGGGAGATAGAGCTTGGTGTTTTCTACTACCCGATCGCGATAGTTATACTGCTGGGAATCATCAACTGTGCAAATCTGACAGACGGCATCGACGGACTTGCATCATCCGTCGCATTTTCTATCGGAGTTTCCCTGCTTTATATTTCTGCGGCTCTTAATACCGAGGCCAGCGCCATTGCATCCGCTATAATCGGCGCGGCAGTTGGATTCCTTATATTTAATCTGCATCCTGCAAAGATATTTATGGGAGATACGGGATCGCTGTATTTCGGCGCTTTGATCGCTTGTAGCGGCTTTATGCTCGGCAATCCCATACTCATAATTTTCATCGCGGGAGTCTACGTGTTGGAGGGATGCTCGGTAATATTACAGGTGGTGTGGTATAAGCTGTTCAGACGGAGAATATTCCGTATGGCCCCCTTTCACCATCATCTGGAGCAATGCGGATTCAGCGAAAACAGGATCTGCATAATAGCTATGATACTCACCTTTCTTTTTTCTGTTCCCGCGTATATTTTTTACCTGCCATGAACCATAATAATATAACAAAGCGTTCGAGACGCAAGCTCCCTCGCCCCGATCTATCACTACTGATAATTATAATTCTGCTCGCTTTTTTCGGCGCGATTATGATATTTAGCGCAGGCTCGGCATACTCGTATGCCAGGTATAACGACGAGTTTTATTTTATCAAACGGCAACTTGTGTGGCTGCTTCTCGGAGGAGCTGTTATGTATTCGGCCTCAAGGATCAATCCAACCGTATATAAGAAAACAACACCGTTCCTTTACTGCGCTACGCTCGTTCTGCTTTTGCTCGTTCTTATCATCGGGTTTGTCGGAAACGGCGCAAAGCGGTGGATCTCCATCGGCCCGATAACCATACAGCCGTCGGAAATAGCGAAGCTCACGCTCATAATGATGCTTGCGCATTATTTTTCCACGCACGAGGCCAAGGCTCTCTCAAATGAAAGGGGGCGCGTATTTAAGTACGGCACACTCATCCCTATACTCATTATGCTCGTGCCGATAGTTCTCGTTATGCTGCAAAAGCATCTTTCCTGTATTATAATCCTCGGCTGCATCGGCCTGTGTATGATAGTTGCCTCAGGAGTGGATCTGAAGTACATAGCAGGCTTCGGCGCCATAGGCGTGAGCGGAGTTGCCTGCCTTGCCATATTCACCGACTATACAAAGGAACGAATAATGGTATGGAGAGACCCCGAGGCATACAAGCTAACGGGCGGGTGGCAAACGCTTCAGGGACTGATGGCAATAGGCTCGGGAGGAATATTCGGCGTCGGATTCGGGCGAAGCGTTATGAAGCATTGTTACGTTTCTGAGCCCGCAAACGATATGATATTTGCAATACTGTGCGAGGAGCTTGGACTTATCGGCGCGCTTACAGCACTCGGAATGTTTCTCTTTCTCGTCGTGCGCGGATGTACGGTTGCCCTGCGCGCTCAGGACGTTTTCTCGCGCCTTGTAGCATTCGGTATAAGTGCAAAGATGGCCATACAAGTATTGCTTAACGTTGCGGTAGTCACAAACAGCATTCCCAACACGGGAATATCACTACCGTTTTTCAGCTACGGCGGATCGTCACTCATTATGCTGTTCTTTGAAATGGGCATGCTACTGTCCATATCACGATACTCCAAAATCACGAAATAAAGAGAGGATAAGCGCATGAGGGCGATCATTGCAGGCGGAGGAACGGCAGGACACGTAACTCCCGGAATATCAATTGCAGAAACGATATTAAGTCGCGAGAAGGACTCGAATATACTTTTTATCAGCCGAGAGAGCGGAGACGAAAACGGAATAATCAAGCGACGTGGATTTGAACTGAAGACTCTTAAAATTTCCGGATTTTCAAGAAAGCTTACGCCCAAGAATATAAGCAACGCCTTTCACGCCGTAACAGCGCTTGCTTCGGCCTCGCGGATTATGCGAGAATTTGAGCCCGACGTTGTGATCGGCACGGGCGGATACGTGTGCTGGCCCGTGCTCAAGGCGGCACAAATGGCAAAAATACCGACGGTACTGCACGAATCGAATGTTGTCCCCGGCCTTACGACTCGGATGCTCGCACCGAAATGCACACGCGTGCTTCTCAACTTTCCGGGTAGCGAAAAGGAGCTAAAGCGCAAGGACAACGTGGCAGTCGTTGGCAATCCGTTGCTTTCCGGGCTGATACACGAGTCGCGCGACGGTGCACGAAGAAGACTCGGAATATCAAACGGCGACTTTTTCATACTTTCCTTCGGCGGGAGCGGCGGTGCCGAGGTGCTCAACAAGCACGCTGTAGCTCTTATGCAAAACTATTGCTTGCGTGTGGGCAGGATCAAGCACGTGCACGCGACGGGCAAAAAATATTATTCTGCTATCAAGAGCGCTTACCCTTCTCTGGCTACGGGAAAGGGAGGGTGTATAATATATCCGTTCATCGATGATATGGCAACGTATATGAGAGCCGCGGACATAGTGATATGCCGATGCGGCGCAATGACACTATCAGAGGTGGCGGCCGCGAGAACGGTTCCGATACTGATACCGTCACCCAACGTAACCGACGACCATCAGTATAAAAACGGCAAGCTGTTCGTTGACCGCGGTGCCGCGCTTATGATCGATGAGGATGAGCTCAACGACCGCACCCTGATCGATGCGGTGAGATATTTGGAGAACAACCCACACCTGAGGCTGAAAATGCAGAGCAAGCTGAAAGAATTCTCGACTGAGAACAGTCGGGAGCTCATATACGGTCATTTATGTGAAATTTTGAGGAAATAAATCGTTCTGCCCCGTTTTATGTTATATTTTAAACGGGGCGATTTTTTCTGCCTTTTTTTATATTTGTAATTCGTAAAAATATGTGAACATTGTGTGTTTGGCAAAAAAAGTGCTTGCATTCCGCCAAAATAAAATATATAATATTATACAGAGAATAATATTTTAAAATATTTTGTTATCAGTGGAGGACATATAAATGGAATTCGATTTTGAACCCGTATACGATTGTGGTGTTAATATAAAGGTTATCGGCGTAGGCGGCGGCGGAAACAATGCTGTCAACCGTATGATCTCTACCAATATCCGTGGCGTAGAGTTTATCGCAGTAAACACGGACAACCAGGCGCTTGATTCCTCTTGCGCAACCAAGAAGCTTATCATCGGCGATAAGATCACCAGAGGCAAGGGCGCAGGCTCTAACCCCGAGGTTGGTAAGCGTAGCGCCGAGGAGTCTATCGAGGCTGTTAAGGCAGCGCTCGAGGGTGCTGATATGGTATTCGTTACCGCAGGTATGGGTGGCGGAACCGGTACC
>CAZQTN010000035.1:0-16015 GCA_964596195.1 uncultured Ruminococcus sp. | reverse complement strand
AGGCTCGGCGTCAGCCGCACTCCCGTTCGCAGTGCTTTGCACAGATTGGCTGAGGAGGGACTCGTTGAGGCGGTTGCAAATAAAGGCTGCGTGGTTGTCGGAATTACCGAGGCGGACCTTATTGATATATACAAGATACGCGTTCGCCTTGAGGGTCTCGCTTCGGCAATTGCCGCGACGAGAATTACCGAGGAGGGGCTCGTGCGCCTGCGCGAGTCGGTTGAGCTGTCCGAATTTTATATCAACAAAAAGGATACCGAAAAGCTGAAGGAGCTTGATTCGGAGTTCCACGAAACGATATACAGAGAAACGGGGAACAGACTCCTTTGCAAAACTCTCTCCGAGCTTCACAGAAAAATAAAGTCCTACCGTAAGCTTTCACTGACAGTGCCGGGAAGACTTGAGAGAACGGTGCTTGAGCACAGAGAAATATACGAAGCGATAGCTATAAGGGATGCTGAAAAGGCGGATATGCTTACCTCGCTTCACATCGAGCGCGCGCTTGAGAATCTGATTCGTGCGCTCCCAAAGGAAACATAAGCTTGAAAGGCGTAATTTTATGGGATATACCATAGCACAAAAAATAATTAAATCACATTTGTTATCGGGAGAAATGACCGTCGGATCGGAGATCGGACTTCGCATTGATCAGACGCTTACGCAGGATGCGACGGGAACGATGGCGTATCTGCAGCTTGAGGCTATGGGCATACGCCGTGTTAAGACCGAGCTGTCGGTCGCGTACATCGATCACAACACGTTGCAAGCAGGATTTGAAAACGCCGACGACCATAAATATATACAAACCGTGGCCAAAAAGCACGGAGTGCTCTTTTCAAGGCCCGGCAACGGCATATGCCATCAGGTGCACCTTGAGCGCTTCGGAGCTCCAGGCAAAACTCTTATCGGCTCCGATAGCCACACTCCCACTGCCGGCGGTATGGGAATGCTCGGCATAGGCGCGGGCGGACTCGACGTTGCCGTTGCGATGGGCGGCGGCGCGTACTATATCACAATGCCCAGAATGATCAAAATAGAGCTTGTCGGCCGTCTTCGCCCGTACGTCGGCGCTAAGGACGTTATACTTGAGGTGTTGCGTCTGCTCGGTGTAAAGGGCGGCGTTGGCGCGATCATCGAGTACGGCGGCGAGGGCGCGAAATCGTTAAGCGTTCCTCAGCGTGCCACGATCACGAATATGGGTGCTGAGCTTGGCGCCACGAGCTCGATATTTCCATCGGATGAGGCAACGCTTGCATTTCTGAGCGCGCAAGGACGAGCGGGGGATTTTGTTGCCCTTGCATCCGATGAAGATGCGGTATACGACGAGACCTACACGGTCGATCTTTCCGGCCTCAAGCCGCTTGCCGCCTGCCCGCATAGCCCCGATAACGTCAGACCCGTGTCAAATTTTTCGGGTATGAAGATAGATCAGATCTGCATAGGATCGTGCACTAATTCGTCGATGCACGATATGCTCACGGTGGCTGCTATGCTGAAGGGGAAGACTGTACACCCCGACGTGTCACTTTCCATCTCCCCCGGCTCAAAGCAGGTCTATTCAATGCTTGCCGAGTGCGGCGCGCTTGCCGATCTGATAAATGCCGGAGCAAGGATACTTGAGTGCGCCTGCGGACCCTGTATCGGAATGGGATTTTCACCCAAATCGGCAGGTGTGAGCCTGCGCACCTTTAACCGCAATTTCCTTGCCCGTAGCGGCACCAAGGATGCCGAGGTATACCTCGTATCACCCGAAACCGCGGCGGCATCTGCCGTTAGGGGCGTGTTTACCGATCCGACGACTCTCGGAGAGGCACCCCTGATAACCCTGCCGGAAAAATACAAAATAAACGATAATCTTATAGATATGCCCGCCACAACAGGTGAGGCCGACTCCGTCACGGTCGTTCGCGGCCCGAATATCAAGCCGATACCCGTCGGCAAGCGGCCAGAGTGTGATCTTGAATGCGAGCTTATACTTAAGGTGGGCGACAACATAACCACTGACCACATAATGCCGGCAGGCACGAAGGTGCTGCCGTATCGGTCAAACGTACCGAAGCTGTCGGAATTTTGCTTTACCGTTTGTGATCCCGATTTTCCAAAGCGCGCACTTGAAAAGGGCGGCGGAGTGATACTTGGCGGTCATAACTACGGTCAGGGCTCGTCGCGCGAGCACGCGGCGCTCGTTCCGCTTTATCTCGGCGTGCGCGCCGTCGTGGCAAAGAGCTTTGCGCGTATTCACGCAGCAAATCTTATAAACTTTGGCATAGCGCCCCTCGTGCTTGAACGCGAGGAGGATTACGACCTGCTCGCAGAGGGCGACGAAATATACCTCGAGGGCTTTGCTTCGGCGGTCGAAAAATCGGACAAAGCGGTGCTTGTTAATCGCAAAAACGACGCACGGGTAGGGGTTAAGCTCGATTTTACACCCCGTCAGCGCCAAATTCTGCTCGCGGGCGGAATGCTCAATTATACGAAGAACAAGGAGTAGTGATATGCAGGACTATAATTCACAGCTTGACCTTGCGTGCGAGAAATTCAGAAGGATCCTTGAGGATCAGCTCGCAAGGGTTGAGGATATGAAGACACAGGCGGATTTTGTTGATTACGCCACGCTTGATAAGCTGATCATCGGCGTGTGTGGCGGCGACGGCATCGGCCCCATTATAACCCGTGAGGCGGAGCGCGTGCTTGCTTTCATCCTTGACGATATGGTGCGCGCGGGCAGGGTGGAGTTCAGAACCATCGAGGGCCTCACTCTTGAGAACCGTATTGCAAAAAACAAGGCCATTCCCGATGACGTAATGGCTGAGCTCAAGGCTTGTCATATAATACTCAAGGGCCCCACGACCACGCCGCAAAAGGGAAGCGGTATGCCGAATATCGAGTCGGCCAACGTTGCTATGCGCAAGGCGCTTGATCTTTTTGCAAACGTTCGCCCCGTCAAGGTGCCGGATGAGGGCATCAACTGGGTCATCTTCCGCGAGAATACCGAGGGCGGATATGCCGTCGGCTCGTCCGGATTTAACGTTACCGAGGATCTTGCAGTGGACTTCACCATCACGACGAAGCAGGGCTCCGACAGGATAGCGCGGCTTGCATACGAATACGCAAGAAAGAATAATATGAACAGAGTTTCCCTCGTCACGAAGGCAAACGTGATCAAAACTACCGACGGAAATTTCCTTGAGGATTGCCACAAGGTAGCCGAGTTTTATCCCGAGATCGTTACCGATGAGTGGTACGCCGATATTATGACGGCGAAGCTCGTTGACAAGAAGCGACGCCGTGACTTCAAGGTGCTTCTGTTGCCCAATCTCTACGGTGATATAATCTCCGACGAGGCTGCTGAGTTTCAGGGAGGAGTAGGCACGGCGGGATGCGCCAATATAGGAAAGAGATACGCAATGTTTGAGGCTATCCATGGCTCGGCGCCGAGAATGGTAGCTGAGGGCAGGGCGGATTATGCCGATCCCTGCTCAATGCTCCGCGCTTGCGTGATGCTTCTGTCGCACATAGGTCTTCAGGACAGGGCGGATAAGCTTGAGCGTGCACTTGACGTTTGCTCCTTCGAGGAGCGCAAGCTCGTTATTACCGGTCGCCCCGGCGGCGCTCGCTGCCGCGAGTTTGGCGAGTACGTTATGGAAACACTTAAAAAACTCGGTTAGTACCACCCCGTGTAAAGAAAAAAGCACCCGACTGTCGTGTGACAGACGGGGCTTTTTGTGCGAATTACATACGTTTTTTGAGAAATGCCCGTATTTTGCTACCCTTTTTGAAAAGAAGCATTCCGAGCTTGTATACGGCTGGGTTATAGATAATGCGCTTTTTGAGGGGAACGACCTCGCGGGGGACGGTGTGCGCCGCTTCGTCCTTTACGATGGCGACCTTAACGTTCTGCTCCGACTCGGTGAAGCTCAGAGAGCGACGGATATATTCACTGCTTTTGCAAAGCTTGACAGTCTTCTTGCCGTCGCGCCATATCGTCAGAAGTGCATTGTCGATATCTTCAAAGTTGTCTGGGAGAAGCCTGTTTTTGGAGTACGTCGCTCCGTCGTGCATCGTCGAGGTGCGTAGCTTATCCGTTTCGTATTTTCCCTTGATCACGTCGTAAAGGTCGGTGTAGCCGCCCTTTTTTGCATAGGAGTAGTGCGTTCTTGACATCAGATACGCCCATTCCAGTATGTGTTCACGCAGGGTATCGGCGCTCTTGAGGTCTGATACGCCTTCGCGCATTATGGAGAGCGTAGTAGCGGTGAAGCTTATGTGAGAGAGAAGCTTTTCCTTTGAGGTAACGTTGACCGTTTGTAGGGCGTGGGTGCGGTAGAAGTAGTACCCCGTGTGAATATTTACGAGCTTTTTTGCACCTCTGAATGCGAAAAAGTTGATCAACGCATCCTCCGAGTAGTTATACCTTGCATCGCCGCATTTTGTCTCGGCTGCCTCTTGAGCGGCCTTTGTTGCCGCCTTTAAGAGGGGCGCGGAATAGATCTTGTTCCAAAGCACGTAATAGGAATGCTCTCTGCCTCTTTGCGCAACGAAGGACTCGAGCACGTCCTCTCCAACCTTTTCTATATCGGTTGATATCGTACTGTCGCCGCGACAGCAGTAGCGCGCGTTTTGCGAGTGGAACGCCCAATCGTTCATGACAATATCGGCGCCGCTGCGCTCAGCCGTAAGGAGCATAGGCAGGTGATAGTTGTAGGATACCGTATCATCGCTGTCGCAAAATGCAATATAATTACCGCTCGAGAGCTTCACGCCGAGTGAGCGAGCCTTGAAGATGCCGCGATTTTCGGTTTTAGTATAGGTGATCGACGGATACTTGGCTATTACGTCGGCGTAATCGACCGTCGAGCCGTCGTCAATCACGACTATCTCATACGAGATATCCCTGCGGCCGCATATCGCGGTGCTCGACAGGGTTGATTGCGTAAGGCTGTTAAGACAGGTGTCGAAGTAATCCTTGTCCGTGTTGTATACGCAAATGACGATTGATAATTTCATTTTTCAAAATCCGATCTGTTGTTTAGGCCTGCTCCTTGGCGACCCCTGCGGCAATGTCCTTTATTACCTCGCCGGCGATTATAAGGCCGACGACAGAGGGGACGAATGCGACGCTGCCGGGCGCGTGACGACCGTCACCGTCCACCGTGCGTTTTATAGGCTCCTCCTTGGAGTAGACTACCTTCAGCCTATTGACACCCCTCTTTTTTAGCTCCGTGCGCATAACGCGAGCCAGGGGGCAAACCGAGGTCTTGTATATGTCGGACACCTCAAAGCGGGTGGGGTCGAGCTTGTTCCCCGCACCCATTGAGGATATGATCGGGGTGCCTGCCGCCTGTGATCTCACGATCAGCTCAAGCTTTGCTGAAACCGTGTCTATGGCGTCAATGATATAGTCGTAGCTTGAAAGGTCAAATTCATCTGCATTGTCCGCAGAAAAGAAGGAACGTATAGCAGAAATTTTGACCTCGCTGTTGATAGAAAGCGCTCTTTCACGGCAAACGTCGACCTTGTATCTGCCCACAGTTTGCTCGGTTGCGATGATCTGTCGGTTTATGTTAGACTCCGACACGGTGTCAAAGTCTATAACGTCAACCTCGCCAACGCCTGAGCGTACCAGCGCTTCAAGCGCGTATCCGCCAACCCCTCCAACTCCAAAAATCGCGACACGGGTGGCGGCTAATTTGTTCATTACATTCTCACCAAGCAGAAGCTCGGTGCGGCTAAAATGACTACTATTGTTTACATTCATTTAAAATTCGCCTCTTGCGATCGCTTTTATAAGATTGAACTCGTCGTCGACGATTATGAAGTCGGCATCATAGCCTACCTCGATCTTGCCCTTGTTAAGTCCCATAAGCTTCGCTGGATTCTCTGATGCCATCATCACTGCATCCTCGGCGCTTATTCCAAATGAGATTGCCTTTTTGACGCAACCGAAAAGGGACGTGGTAGAGCCGGCAAGCGCGCCGTTTTCAATTCTTGCGGTACCGTCCTTGACGATCATAAGCTGGCCGCCGAAGCTGTACGTGCCGTCCTCAAGGGCTGTGCCTCTTATCGAGTCGCTGACGAAGATTATTCTTTCCTTTCCCATCGTCTTTATGAGCAGGCGTACCGCCGCGGGATGAATATGTACTCCGTCACAGATGACCTCGCAGTAAACTCCATCCGAGTCGGATGCCGCGCCGATCGGGCCGGGGTTGCGGTGATGCAAGCCGGGCATTGCGTTATAGGTGTGGGTAAGGCTGCTTGCGCCTGCCTCTATCGCTCTCATGCAGGTGTCGTAGTCTGCATCGGTATGACCTATGGATACCTGTGCGGGGCATTCCTTTATAAATTCGATCGCGCCATCGGACTCGGGAGCGAGGGTAACGCGCTTTATGTTTTTGCAAGCGTTAAAGAAATCCATCGAGGGGGCAACTATGTATTCGGGGTTTTGCGCGCCCTTGTATTTGAGGTTGATGAACGGCCCCTCCATATGAAAGCCGGGAATGTTCGCGCCGTGACCGAGGTCGATATTCACGCCCGTTGCGGCCGCTACCGCCTCTCGGCTCATCGTCATCGTGGTGGGGTACCAGGTAGTCACGCCCTGCTCGAGCTCCCAGTCTGCCATCTCGCCGAGCTTCTCGGCATCCATCGTATCTATTCCTATACAGCCGTGGCTGTGTATATCGACAAGTCCGGGGAAGATCCTCGCACCGCCGAAATCTACTCCCTCGCCATTGAGAGAGCCTATTGCCGCTATTTTACCGTTTTCGACTCCTATATCGCATATTTCTCCGTATAAGTTGACGTTTTTTATTATTTTCATGATCCGGCTCCTTGTTTTGGTAAGTTCATTATAAACCAATCTCCACCAAAAGTCAATAAAGCTATTGAATTTGGAAAGCATTTGTGGTAAAATATACTCACTAACAGAAAGGATCTTCAGAAAATGCTTTCCAAAGTGTACACCTCAGGAGTATTCGGTATTGACGGATATGAGGTCACCGTTGAGTGCAGCTCATGGGACCGTATACCGCGCTTTGACCTCGTTGGTCTGCCCGATGCGGCAGTAAAGGAGGCAAAAAACAGAGTTCAGTCGGCCTGTGAAAATTCGGGAATAGCCTTCCCGCCGCTTGAGATAATGATAAATCTGGCTCCCGCAGACGTGAAAAAGGAGGGAAGTGCGTACGATCTCGCAATAATCGTCGCTATCCTTCAGAGCGACGGTATCATACCTCACGCACAGGATCTGTCGGACAAATGCTTCATAGGCGAGCTTTCGCTTTCGGGCGAGGTACGCGCGGTCGGTGGAATACTGCCTATGACGATCTCTGCACGCGATAGCGGACGAAAGGAAATATACGTCCCTGCGGCGAACGCCGAGGAGGCCGCCGTGGTCGACGGGGTCACCGTTTACGGCGTGCGTGATCTGCGCTCGCTGGTTGATTGCCTCAAAGGTAAAATAAAGCTTGACAGCACCAAAAAATCGGTAACGTCGTTTGATTTTTCAGGCCAATCGCTCGGAATCGACTTCTCGGACGTGCGCGGACAGCTTAAGGCAAAGCGCGCTTTGGAGATAGCAGCGGCAGGCGGACACAACGTGCTTATGATAGGCCCTCCCGGCGCGGGAAAATCAATGCTTGCAAAAAGGCTTCCTACGATACTCCCCGACCTTTCGTTTGAGGAGGCGCTGGAAACCACCAAGATACATTCCGTGACCGGTACTCTCAAGGGCAACCTCGTCACCTCACGTCCGTTCCGCTCGCCTCATCACACCGTAAGCCCGGTTGGCCTCGTCGGCGGAGGAACCAACCCTCGTCCCGGCGAGATATCGCTTGCACACAACGGCGTGCTTTTCCTCGACGAGCTGCCCGAGTTTTCAAAGACGGCGACCGAGGCTATGCGCCAACCGCTTGAGGACGGGACGGTTACCGTCACCCGTGCTATTGCCAAGGTGACTTATCCCGCATCCTTTATGCTGGTATGTGCTATGAACCCGTGCAAGTGCGGATATTTTGGTGACTCGACCAGGGCCTGCACCTGTACTCCCGTTTCCAGGCAGAAGTATCTCGAAAGGGTAAGCGGTCCATTGCTTGACAGAATTGATATAGAGATAGAATTGCCCGCCGTTTCGTACGACGAGATATCCGGCAACACCGCCCCCGGCGAGCCGTCCTCGGAGATACGAAAAAGAGTGAATGCCGCGCGCGCATTCTCAAATGAGCGGCTAAAGCGCGGTGGCGACAATCCCGGAGTTCCGAACGCAAAAATGACCCCGGATATGCTGCACAGATACTGTGCCCTTGACAAGGAAGCACGGGAGCTGATGCGTGATGCCTTCAATGCGCTCGGTCTGTCCGCAAGAGGACACGATAGGGTACTGCGCGTAGCGAGGACGATCGCCGACCTTGACGGAGACGAGCACATAACGGCAGACCACGTTGCGGAGGCAATAATGTACCGTTCGCTCGACAGAAAATACTGGCGTCGATGAACCGTATGGGTAATAATACACAAAAACGGAGGAGTGTTTTTTACGCTCCTCCATTTTTTATTTGTATAAAAGTGAGAAAAAAGTAGTCAAAATATCCAAATCTTCCAAAAGTGATTGAAAAATAAAACGTGGAGTGTTATAATTGAACCACTTAAAATATAAAATTTTTGAGGAGAAAATTCAAAGGAGAACACAATGAAAAACTTGAAAAAAATTCTCATTGCGCTGGCAGTAGTCGCCTTGCTCGTTTCCTCTTTTGCACTTATCGTAGGTGCAGAGGATGAATACACCGGCGACATCAAGAAGCTGTATAACAACTATACTGCTTCCGTCAGCGCTACCAAAGCTTCCGAGCAGGCTGACGCCCTTGCAAAGGCATACGCCTACCTCAACGGGCAGACCTTTGATCCCGACGCCACGTACGACGTGACCGAAGGAACTGACACTGTCACGCTTACTCTTGCAGACATTGTTGCAAAGATGAGCGAAAAGAGCGTGGCTGTCGGTGAGCTTCTGTATGCCGAGATTGAGGCTGCCAAGAATGCAAGCCAGAGGTTGTCAACCACCGTTGCACTCCTGTCTCACCTTGCAAGCTGCCCTCCCACCGAGGGAACTGCGGGCGCTGCAGAGCTTATCACTAAGGCTGCGGCAAAGAACTCTGCAACAGTCGGCGAGCAGTACGAGCTTGTTCTGAATGCAAAGAATCTTGCTAGCGCCAAAAAGACAATGATCGAAGTTTGCGCTCACGTTGCTCTTTATCCGCTTGATGAGATCGCTGATGCAACGCTTATTGCAAATATCAAGGCTTGCGCTTATGATATCGCAAATCAGCTCTACGACGAGTGGAACGCAATTCCTGCCGATCACGTTGATGCCGGTGATACTCCCGACGGAGTATGTGATTACTGTAAGGGCGCTATGGATTCTGCTACGTCTACCCACTATCACAACAGATACAACGGCATCTATGATGCAAAGTATTACATTGCATGTGTAGGTTTCCTTGTCAACAATTCCATTCCCTCGGGTCTTTCCAATGATGAAAAGACCGTTGCGGAAAAGATCGTTGCAGGTTGCGCAATCATGGATGCTGAAATGACTGCAAAGCAATGGGCTCTTGATGCACAGGCGTCCTTTGACGAGTACGACTTTGGTGCTCCTTATATGATCGTAGACTGCGAGAGTTCGCTGATGACTAACCATAACGCCACTGCTGAGAGCTATGCACATGCAGCGGTTGACATATTTGGTAACAAGTATCACAACTTCCACTACGGCACGGACGGCGTTCACCTTTACACCGAGCCCCAGGTAGGTAACAAGAATGCATACCAGCTCGGTATGGTAATAGAGTGGGATCAGCTTTACGATGATAGCTTCAGCGGATCTCAATTCATAACTCGTGAGCCCTCCGTAGGAATGGCCTACGTGTTTTCACTCAAGGTTAGTGGTGGCACTATCACGATCTCGAACTACGATAGCTACAACCCGGAGGTTACCACGAAGGCTGCGAGCGTTGACGGAGCGGTAGTTCCCAACGTTTGGGCACACTTCACTCTTACTTACGACGACGTTACCAAAACCGGTAAGCTCTACGTTAACTATGAATACGTTTGTGACGTTGAGTACAGCAACGTCTACAAGTTCATAGGCTTACGTATGGGTCAGAGCAAAGCCTCTCAGAATGACGGCTACGACAATTTCAGCGTAATGAACGGCTCCATGTACCGTATCTGGGATAAGTTTGATAAGATGACCGACTCTCAGAAGTTTGACTACTATGTAGACTATATGGTAAACGAGGAGAATCCCAGCCTTAGCCGTAACGCAGCTTACAACAAGGCAAAGCTTCTTTACGCTACTATCAAGGATAAGTACGCAACCACGTGTGCAGAGTCCCTTGCAGCATACGAGGCTTGCGATTACAACGAGGATATCAAAAAGCCCGCTATGGTCGAGAATCTTGGCATTCTCTCCGAGATGGTTGACGAGCTTCTTGCTATGAAGGTAAGCTCCGTAACTACCGACAAGATCAACGCGGCGATCGATGAAATCAACACCTTCGTATCGGTAAACGGTGAGCTCATCAACAAGGGCGATACCTCCGAGGGTGGTTATCAGTCTCTTATGATGAAGGTCAATGCAGTTAAGGTTGACCTTGTCAAGATCGAGAACGTAGTTGCATTTGTTGGTGCACTTACAAAGTTCGAAAGAGCAACCACTCTTACCTCAATGAGCAAGTATGCCGAGGCCGCACAGGCGATTTACGTGCTTGCTGAATACGACGTTCCCGACAACGTTGCTTTCGTTGAAAACGACCCTGTTGTTCTCTCCTTCGAGGCTTCCATCAACGCTAAGGATATCCTTCCCGAGGATGAGGCTTATGTAACTCTTTTTGAATATTACGAGGCAGTTGCAGAGAAGATCGCTCTTCGTTCTCTTTACGAGAATTCAAAGAGAATCATCTCTTGTATGGATTTCGTTACCTCTATGAGAGGTTACAAGGCAACTCCCGAGTTCTGGCTTGCTAATGCTGAATACATCGGCAAATACGTTGATATCGCACGCGATATCGTTGTCAGCGGTAGCTACGATGCGACCGTAGAGGGAGTCGATGATGCCATTGCTACCTTCCGTGCTCTTGACGTTTGCTTCTACGAGGTTCTTCAGCAGCAGCATATTGCATTCCTTGATGAGCAGCTCGCTAAGTACGTTGCTACCGAGGTATATATCGACAAGGTTGGTGTATGCGCAGTAGTTGCACAGTACATTGCAGAGAACGACATCGCAGTTTACAACACCGAGATGACCGACGAGGTTAAGGCGGCTGTTGCAGACGAGGTTGCCGCACTCGAGGCGCTTCTCATTAAATATAAGGTATATAGCGAAGAGCTTGAAGCTCAGGAAACTGACTACGAGGCAGTTCTCGCACAGAATACTCAGTATTTCGTTAATACTATAAACCATATGACCACCGTGCTTACCTATGCAGAGCTCAAGCCCATGTTTGAAAAGGCTACCGGCTACTACTACAGCATCGACGTTGATAGCGAAGAGGCTGCAGCTGCGGCAGATAAGTATGTTGCTTACCGTGAGCAGCTTGAGGCTTGGGAAACCAACGGTGCAATATTCGTTGGCTTCGTTGACGGCCTTGCAGCAGCAAAGGTACTCTCCGGCGTTGAGCGTGAGGATGCTGTTTATAAGATTCTCGTTAACTGCACCGCATACGTAGACCTTGTTGACGAGGGTGTTACTGATGTTAAGAACGCTATGTCGGCTTACGATTCTGCTCTCGCAGATTATAACGCAGAGCTTGAGATCGTTAACTCAGACATCAGCGAGACCGCAAAGATCACCTGCGCGGTAAGAACCGGTTCTATTTCCAACGTTGTTCTTGCTATCGTAAGCAAGATATTCGCAGACTGATAAGGGAGGTAATAATAATATGAAGAAAAAACTCTCAAAGATAATCGCACTCCTTCTGACGGTTGCCTCTCTCATATCTATGCTTACGGTATTCGCGTGGGCAGAGGAAGACATGGAAGAGGGCGAGGACGAAGAGTACGTTGATCCTATGGCCAACTTCGATGTTAACGAAGACTGGCTCTATTACAGAACCTACGAGGACGGTTGGGAAGCAAACAACGGCGTTACCACCGATAACGTAAACGTTGGCCACAGTGCTTACATCGATTACGACGTTGCTTCCGACGGATCCTACAACTACTTTACCCGTTTTGAGTATAAGGAGTATTCGGGAACCACCGCTCCTTACTTCTACTACAACTTCGGCAGCCGTGTAAAGCTTACCGGCGGTTACACCACTATCGGCCTTTCGATAAAGGCTGATGATGCGTGCGAGGTTGGCACCATACTTTACGCAGAGCTTGGTAGTAAGACTCAGAAAAACCTTCTTATTATAAAGGATTCTAAGCTCTACGCTTTCGGCACCTCGGCTTCTAACTACATTTGCTCACTTGCAGACGGTGACTGGTGTGACCTTGACATCGTTATGGACTGGAGCGACCGCACCACCTTTAACGCAAAGGTATACGTTGGTGGCGAGGTCGTTGTGGAACACACTGATGTTTACGGAAGCGCAGCCGGTGATTCCGGTGTTCAGAAGCTCTACCTTGGAATGGAGGCATCTAACGGCGCCACTACTGAGGGTATGAGCTACTGCGTAGATAACCTTCGTATCTACCAGGACGTTGCAGAGCCTCTTCCGAACATCGCGCAGTACGGTTACGGCGTGTTCGTTGAGACTAACGCTGACAAGACTGTTCCGATCTACAAGAACGCTGACGATAAGACCGTTGAGCAGATTCTTTCCGAGTCTCTTGCAATGAAGCTTGGCGTTCCCTCCGCTCTTGTTAAGAACGAGAAGATCGACATCTCCAAGTACTTTGTCCCCGCAATGGTTGACGGCGAGGTTATGGTTGCACTTGACCTTGTTATAGACTATATGGGTTATCCCAAGTACATCCACGCTAACGGTTCTTCCTACGACATCACTATCGGTTCGGGTAAGAACGCATTCGTAACCGTAGGTCTTAACACCGCTACCGTAAACGGCGAGCTCGTTGACCTCCTGGTTGCTCCCGGCGTTGTTCAGAACGCTGACGGCGAGAACGTTATCGTTGTCGCTATGAACGATATCCCCAATATTTTCCCTGATTACTCCGTTATATACGACGATATGGGTCTTATCATCGTTTATGAGAAGATCGAAAAGGAAGGCCAGACCGGTGCGCTTATCTCCAGAGACGGCAACCTTGACGAGCTCCTTTCCATTATGAAGAGATTCGTATTCGACACCTCCACCGAGGCTGACGAAGATGCAGCTTACGCTGCTACCGGTGAGAGCGTTTACGAGGCTGTAAAGGCTAACACCAACTTCGAGCATCCCTACATTTTCGCAGATCAGGCAACCTTCGACAGCCTTAGCGCAACCTACGCTGCCGCTGACGGCAACGCTGACGTAAAGGCTTACATCGCAAAGGTAATTGCTGCGGCAGACGCTTACTACAATGAGGTTGTTGCAAGTGTTGCTACCGACGGTACCGTTACCTTCGTTGAGGGCAAGGAGCCCGTTAACGTATATCAGGACGGTGTATATCCCGACTACGCACTCAATCCTAACGATCCCACCATCGCCGACTCCGACGACGGTTACAATCCCGAGACCAACGCACTCTACGAGCTTGAGGAAATTACCGAGAATCTCGTAAATCTTGCATTCGCGTACCAGATGACCAACGACAACAAGTACGTATACCTTGCATACGCGGTATCCGTTACTCTTGGCGAGTGGGTACATTGGGCACCCGGTTACTTTATCAACTGTGCGAACGCAGCATCCGATTTCGCAGTTTCCTACGACTGGCTCTACAACGCATACGTTGAGCTTCTCGGTGAGGAGTCTGTACAGACCCTTGCCTCCATCATTTACAATCAGGCTCTCGTTCACGGCTACAACTCCGTAATCGGTGAGTTCTGTAAGTTCCCGAGAACCTCCGGCTACGGCGACAGCTGGAACACCCGTACCGACAGCTGGAACGCTGTTTGTGCATCCGGTCTTATCATCGCTTCTATGGCTATCATGGAATATACCGGCGAGGAGGCGCTTAACTGCTACGCAGAGGTTTCTTACCTCGTAGGTAATTGTATGATCAACCTTGCAGCTTACGGTCTTGACCAGTACGCTCCCGACGGCGCTTACATCGAGTCCGTTACCTATTGGGCAAACGGCACCAACGCATTTATGAAGCTCATTATGGCGCTTCAGTCTGCATCGGGTGATGACTTCGGCTTTAAGGATACTTGGGGCATTGAAAAAACCTTCTACTTCGCTTGCTATATCGAGAACTCGAATGGCGAGGCGTGGAATTACCACGAGGACGGCGTAGGCAGCATCGTTGAGGGCGACGTTCTTTCCGTTGATACTCAGATGTTCAACTTCGCAGCACAGCTCCTTGGTGATGCTGATCTTGCGGCTATCCGTAAGGCACAGATCGCAAAGGGCAAGGAAACAACTATCTTTGACATTCTCTTCTATCCCACCGAGGCTATCGGTGAGGCTCCCGAGCTTGAGCTTGACTACTACATGGAGGGCATAGATGCCTTCGTTTCCAGAGACAGCTGGGAGAACGGTGCACTTTACGTAGGTCTTATGGGTGGCACCAACGCTTACTCTCCTTACGGCGAGGGTAGCGGCGATGAGAAGTTCGGTCAGATGGACTCCGGTAACTTCATTTACCAGAAGGACGGAATCAACTGGATCACCGATCTTGGTAGTGATTATTATAGCTCCGCTTCTTACTTTGGCGCTGACAGATACCGCTACTACAGAAACAGCGGTGAGGGTAACAACGTTGTAGTTATTACCTCTGCTGCAGGTGCTGTTCCCGCCGGACAGGTAGAGACCGGCTCGGGCGATATGTACGAGACGTACGTTGATCCTGATGGCAAGGGCAGCTACGCTATCATCAACAACTCTAACGTTTACGGCACTTACTCACAGGCTGCATACCGCGGTATGCTCGTTACCAACGACAGAAACACCGTAGTTATCCAGGATGAGATCGCGCTCTCTGCAGCAGGCGACCTTGCTTGGGTAGCACACACCGAGGCTACCGTAGTATCCGCAGAGGGCAAGGTTGCTTACCTTACCGCAAAGGATGCAGACGGCGCCAACCTCTACATCCGCGCAACTCTCGTTACCTCTCTTACCTCTCTCGCATTCGAGACCGTTGGCTTCGACGAGAAGATACTTAAGAGCAGAAACGACGTAAACTCTGATACTCGTTCCCTTAACGGCATCTCCAGACTCGTTATAAGCGCTAAGAATGCTCTTACCGTTCAGTTCGCAGTTGTATTCGAGCAGATCGATTACATCGGCAATGAGCCTGAGGTTGGTTACAAGTGGATCGACCTTAACAACTGGAAGACCGAGGCGTTCGCAAGCGCTGAGAACGAGGGTGCTACCAACAGACGTGGTATCGCAGTTAAGAGCGATATAAGCAATAAGACCACGACTGCATCCGTTTATATGGATGACGGTATCGCATTCACCGATTCTCTTGAAGACTTCTACATTCTCCTTGCTGACGTTAAGTACGTTCTTAAGGCGTTCTACATCAAGGATGAGTATAGCTTCACCGCTAGTGAAGAGGAGCTTCTCGAGTCCTACGAGGAGTATCTTGATTACGAGTCCCGCTACAACACCTTCGCAGGTCTTGTAAACGGCACTAACGCTGAGATACTTGAATACGTAGACGTACTTGCAGGATTCTAATTAAACAAATTTAAGCCCGTGCGCCACAAGCGCACGGGCGTTTTTTAAAAAAAGAAAAAAGAATAAAGAATAGAGAAAAAATAATAAAAACCAAAGGTCTCATTAAGAATTCAATAAAAACAAGGCAAAATCTTGGAAAATTCAGTGAGAAATATAAATCAGGCGAATTCTTAATGATAACAGAACCGTGGGGCGAACGGATCTAGAGGAGAAATCGTCGGCTGAGGAGCGAG
>CAZQTN010000034.1:0-16219 GCA_964596195.1 uncultured Ruminococcus sp. | reverse complement strand
TTTTATAATGTCTCCACTCATTTTTTATTCGGTTATCCCTAAATGCGACAGCCCCATTGTACTGATAATTCAGATAAATATTCGCCCGATGCACGCGACGGCAAAGCAAAGCGCAAGGCCAACAGCCGTCGGAATAATGAACGCCAGCAACGTATATCGAACGCTTTTAGTTTCCTTATATACTGTAATAAGCGAGGTCGAGCACGGCCAATGAAAGAGCGCGAAGATCGCCGTACACGCCGCCGTCACGGGAGTCCACCTATTTTCAAGAAACAGTGTGCCGATCGCCGCCGTGCCGAGCTCTCCGCCTATCGAGGTGGCAGATGAATATATAACTATAAGTATGGGCACGACTATCTCGTTTGCAGGTATCCCAAGTATGAAGGCCAGCAAAATCGAGCCGTCCATACCGAAAAAGCGACCTAATGGATCCAAAAATTCGGATACGTGTGCAAGAATACTGACCCCACCGGGCTTCAGAACAGCCATTATCCATATAAGCGCACCCATAGGCGCCGCCACCGCGACGGCGCGCAAAAGCACGGATGCACATTTATCGGTCAGGGCGTGAAAAATCGTGGACAGAAAGCGCGGGCGGCGATAAGGAGGCTGCTCTATCGTAAAGGCGGAGCGCTCACCGCAAAGAAGTGTGCGCGAGAGTATAAAGGTCACGAGCAGCGTTGCCCCAACCGAGAGAACTATCAAAAGCGACAGAGTCAGCGCCACAAGCCACGAGCCGCCGCCGTCGAACAAAAGCAGATAAAAAACGGGTATCAGCGTGACGAGCATTGGCAGGCGGCCGTTGCAGGGGACGAGGCAGTTTGTCAGCACGGCAAGCTTTCTCTCTCGCGGCGAGTCGATGATACGACAGCCGACGATACCTACCGCATTGCACCCAAGCCCCATACACATCGTAAGCGCCTGCTTGCCACAAGCACCACAGGCACAGAACGGGCGGTCAAGATTATATGCCACGCGCGGCAGATACCCAGAGTCCTCAAGCAAAGAAAACATAGGGAAAAATATCACCATAGGCGGCAGCATCACCGCAACGACCTGCGATAGGGTACGAAATATTCCCTCAAGGAACAGTCCGTGCACCCATTCGGGTGCCGAGAGGTAGGTAAAAAGCCGTGCGAGGCACGCTTCCAAAAAGGAGAAAAAGGAGGAAAGCCACGCCGACGGATAGCTTGCAAGCGAAAGGGTGATAAATAAAACGACGGTCAGCAAAAGGAGCATCGCCGGATAGGCCGACAAGCGGCCCGTGAGTATTTTATCTATGCGACGTGTGCGCTTGTATACCTCGTCGGCACCGCTTGTGACCTGTTTGGCTATCCTATCCGCCGTGTCAACGATAGCGCAAACGACGGCATCGGTGTATCCATCCGCATCCGTACCTCTGTCAAAGAGATACTTTTTTGCGGCCTCTGTGGCGTCGAAAATTTCACACGCCCCCCTATCGTCCGCTCCGAGATAGGCAATTATGCCCTCCCTCAGCTCATCGTCCGAGTCCATAAGGCGCAGAGCCAGGAAGCGCGCGCGGCGCGCATTTTTTTCGTAGCGAAGGATCAGGTGAAAAAGCGGCTCCGCCGCCTCCTCTATCGCATCGGGATACCTGACGGCGACACCCCCACCCTCCAGGCATGTGCACGCAGCATCTACAAGCGAGGCAAGAGTGCGGCGCTTGTGTGCGACGGTGCCCACGACCGGAACGCCTAGCAGGTCGGATAGCCCGACAAGATCGACGCGGACGCCCATCCTTTTTGCCTCGTCCATCATATTGACCGCGACAACGGTCGGACAGCCGGCTTCTATGATCTGTAAAGCAAGATTCAGATTGTGCGCAAGGGCGCAGGCATCGCACACCACGACCGTGACGTCGGCACCGCCAAACACGATATAGTCTCGCGCTATCCTCTCCTCGTCGGAATGGGATAAGAGCGAGTACGTGCCGGGGATATCGACCAGCGTCAGTCCCCCGTCCGCCCCCGCGCTCTCGACCTCAACGGTCTTCCCCGCCCAGTTGCCGGTATGCACGCGCATACCGGTAAGAGAATTAAAAAGCGTGCTTTTACCAACGTTCGGATTGCCTGCAAGAGCAACTACAAGGCCGCCCTCGCGCGGAAAAGACGTTACACGCCCCCTCACGTCCATATCATTGTCGCCGCTTGATCCGCCCAACAGAGATCACCTCCCGATCACAACGCTCCCCGCATCGCGCGCCCTTATCGCTATCATTTTGCCGCGCACAAGATAAGTGCGCGGATCACCGAGCGGACTTGCACCAAGGCAGGTGACCTCAGTGCCCGGTATAAGCCCGAGATCAAGCAGCCTGCGGCGCAGACCCGTGCCCGTCGCAACGCGTATTACCCGCCCGCGCGCTCCACAGGGGAGCTGCGAGAGGAGCTTCGTTTCTTCGTTCATAATTTTGAGGTCGGCAAACCCTCTCTTTCATCCTATGACCAAGCGAAAATTGTGTTAACGTAATTACCTATTGATTTTGATCACCCGATGTGATATACTCTATACATCAATTAAAATCAAGGAATACTGTATGAAAGACAAAATATTAAGCGTAGTATATGCGGTGGCTGTCGCGGTGCTCGTCATCACCTTTTCGATCGGTCTGCCGATCTGGTGCCGCCCCTTTTACTACGCACATATAAACGCGCTCGATATGCCGGAGCGAACGGGATACGACTATGAAACGATAAAGGAAGCCTACGACGAGATGCTCGACTTCTGCACCCTGCCGGGTAAGGAGTTTGGAACGGGTGAATTGCGTTGGTCGGAGGACGGCAAGAGCCACTTTGCCGATTGCAAGAAGCTCTTTATGCTCGACGGCGTGCTGTTTATCATTTCCCTCTCGCTGACGGTAGCGCTCTTTATTATGAAGCGCAAGGGCATTTTCAAGCCAAAGCGCCCGTTCGGTATGGATCTTACCTTCTCAGCGGGTGTGTTTACGCTTGGCACGTTTGCCGTGGTGGCGGCGCTCGCATCTATCGATTTTGACGTGGCGTTCACCGTTTTCCACAAGATCTTCTTCCCCGGAAAGGACAACTGGCGCTTCAACAGCTACACCGACCAGATAATAAAGGTTATGCCGCAGGAGTTCTTTATGAACTGCGCGATACTGATCGTTTCCTCCATCATTCTCATCTGCGCGACTATGATAGTAGTCGGAATAATCAAAAGAGATAAGAAAAAGGCAAAATAAAAAAACAGATCCGACGGACAAAACCGTCGGATCTGTTCCGCTTTAGAGCGAATATTTGTATTTGTAGCTTGCGTATTTCTCGTTGAACTCCTCGGAGCCGTGCTTCATCTGGCTAAGGTACTTATGCATATCGAGAGCCTCATAGCGAGAGATCTCGACGACACAGCCGGCGATGTTGGAGCAATGGTCGGACACACGCTCAAAGTTGTTGAGCAGGTCGGAGAGGACGAAGCCGTGCTCTATCGTGCACTCACTCTTTTGCAGGCGGAGAACGTGATTGAGCTTGATCTGATCGCGTAGATCGTCGATAACCTCCTCAAGGGGCTCGACGTCCGTAGCAAGCTTCAGGTCGTTGTTGACAAGTGCGGTGTAGGTGATATTGAGTATCTCGGCTACCGCGCTCTGGAGCACGCCGAGCTCGTAGGTCGCTTCCTTGGAGAAGGAGATCTTCTTTTCCTTGATCTCCTCGACCGACTCAACGATATTCACCGCGTGGTCGGAGATACGCTCAAGGTCACCGATAAGGTGCAACAGCTTTGTGACCTGCTCCGAGTCGCGCTCGTTCATATCACGGGAGGAAAGCTTGACAAGATAGCTGCCGAGGGCGTCCTCATAGCTGTCAGCCTTGGTCTCAAGGTCGCGGATCTCGTCGGCAAGCTTTGCATCGTACGGGCCCTTGTAGAGCTCAAGCGACTTCTTAAACGCATTGAAGGAAACGTCAGCCATAACGTAGGTAACGTCAGCGGCAACGCCTGCGGCGACAGAGGGGGTGTCAAGCAGACGCTCGTCAAGACGGTTGACGGTCTCGTTGTCCTCTGCCTTGTCGCGCACGATAATTCTGGATATCTTCTCAAGCTGCTTGTAGAAGGGGAAGATGATGACGATAGCGATTATCTTGTAGACGGTGTGGATTATTGCAATACCCCACGCGTTGATATACATACTCGTGTCAACGAGGCTGAACAGCCAGTTGACGAGGTAGAACAGCGAGAGGACTATAACGGCGGCGATCACGTTGAAGGTAAGGTGAATAACTGCCGCGCGCTTACCGTTCTTGTTTGCGCCGATTGAGGAAAGGATAGCGGTGATACAGGTACCGATATTCTGACCAACGATAATGGGCAGAGCTACACCAAAGGAGATAGTGCCGCCCGCTCCCGTCAAGCTCTGAAGAATACCGACCGAGGCCGACGAGGACTGAACGATAACAGTAAGAAGAAGACCTGCGAGCACGCCGAGAATGGGGTTTCTAAACACCGTAAGGATAGACTCAAGCGTTTCATCCGGAATACCGTCAACCGCGCCCGACATAAGCTCCATACCGACCATAAGGACGGCGAAGCCGATAAGTACCCTACCTATGTCCTTCTTTCTTCCGCGCTTTGCAAACATTATAAGGACTATACCGATAACGGCGAGGATGGGCATCCACGCATCGGTCTTAAGAAGGTCTGTCCATCCGCCTGCGAGCTCGCCGGAGCCCATTGCGGCAGGTGCCGTGAGCCACGCGGTAACGGCAGTACCAAGGTTTGCACCTATGATTACACCGACCGACTGAAGCAGAGTCATCGTGCCCGAGTTAACGAAGCCGACGACCATAACGGTGGTAGCGGACGAGGACTGAATTACCGCAGTAACCATAAGTCCGAGCAGGAACCCCTTAAGGGGGTTTGAAGTCATTTTTCCGAGGAGCTCCTTAAGTCTTGTGCCGGCCGCCTTTTTAAGGGCGTCGCCCATTACGTCCATACCGTAAAGGAATACAGCAAGACCGCATAACAGTTGGAGCACCATAAATAATACTTCCATACTTTTACCTCTCTATGTATTGTTATTATTAAATTATTAAAACGCCTAAGTTGGATATATGTTATTGCGCAAATTTCACGGTTATCGCCGTGCCGACGCCCTCCTCGCTTGCGAGGGTTATCTTAGCCTTGTGATAGGCTGCGGCGTGCTTAACGATAGAAAGACCGAGACCCGTGCCGCCGATCTCGCGCGAGTGGCTCTTGTCCACGCGGTAAAAACGCTCGAACACCCTGTCCTGCTTGTCCGCAGGAATGCCGATGCCGTTGTCGGAAACGCTCACGCACCTCTCGTTGACATCGGTGTACACTCGGACACGTACCTCGCCACCGGGACGGTTGTACTTTATGCCGTTGTCGCAGAGGTTGTATACCATCTCCTCGATGATCGATGAGTTGCCCGTAACGAAGGTGGGCTCACCCTCACACACGAGCGTAACGCCCGCACGCTCGGCAACAATGTCAAGTCGGCTGACCACAAGCTCACACACGTCGTGCAGGTCGACCTTTTCGTCATCGTAGGGTATCTCGCCGCCGTCAAGCTGTGTCAGACGGATGATATCGCCGACGAGGGATATAAGGCGCGATGCCTCCTTGTGTATATTGTCGGCAAAGCGGGCGACGTCCTCGCCGTCTGCCATACCGCTTTTGATTATCTCGGCAAAGCCGGAAATAGAGGTCAAGGGAGTCTTAAGCTCGTGCGAGATGTTCGAGGTGAACTCACGGCGCAGGGCCTCTCGCTCCTCCTTTTCGGTTACGTCGATTATGACGATTACGGCGCCGTCGACACACGATTCGTGTAACACGGGTGTGGCAAAAAGGCTGTAATACTTCTCTCCGAGGCGGAGTGAGTCATAACCGTTTTTACCCGCAAAGGCATTGGAGATCGCCTCACGGAAGGTGGATGATGAATTGATCGAAAGCACGCTGCGCGGTGTCTGTCCGCGCAGGCCGAATATCTCCCTTGCACTATCGTTGCAGGAGACGACCTCGGCGCGCGAATTTATGACTATAAGCCCCTCGCTCATATTGGCTATGAGGGAATTAAACTCGTTCTCGCGGCGGCCAAGCAGGCTCATTTGCCTTGAGATCTTGTAATTCTGAGAGGATATTTTATCTATCATCGGGCGCAATTCGTCGTACACCTCGGCATCCTCGGGATGCTCAGGGTCAATTGAGTTTATCGGCTTTATAACGCTGTTCGACACTCTGGTGGCTACGATTATGGCCAGCACAGCGGTCGAGGCAAGGATCAAAAGCGCGAGCACGACAAATTCGCCTGTCATCTGCCACGGCTCGTAAGCATCACCGTATATCTTGCGGAGCATATTGTAAATGTAGATGAAAAATACCGCACACGCCGCCGCGATAGATATTACGACCGTAGCAAAAACGCTGTTGAATATCTTTTTCTTCATATCATTTAGTCTGCGATATCTTATATCCGACGCCGCGAATAGTATCGATTATGTCTGCGGCATCACCCAGCTTGCGGCGCAGGGTACGTATATGCACGTCGACCGTGCGATTCTCACCGTCGAAGTCATAGCCCCATACCTCACGCAATATCTGATCGCGGTTCAAAACCACGCCACGGTTCTCAAAAAGGAAGCAAAGGAGCTCAAATTCCTTATACGTAAGTGAAATTTCGGTACCGTTTACCGTAACCTCGTGGCGAATCGTGGATACGGACAGCGGCCCTGCCGAATAGGTTTTATCAGCGGCTATAAAGGAACGAGAGGAGCGGCGAAGTATCGCCTTCACGCGAGCCAGAAGCTCCATAACGCCAAAGGGCTTGGTGACGTAATCGTCAGCCCCCGCATCAAGCGCCGTTACCTTATCAAACTCGGTATCACGGGCGGTGAGCATTATTATGGGGATGTTCTGCGTTTTGCGCGCGGCACGCAGCTTGCGGAGCACGGAAATACCGTCCTCCTCAGGTAACATAACGTCAAGTATGATAAGCTCCGGCAGCTCGCGCGATATTGCATCGTAAAGCTCGGATGGCAGGCCGAATCCCTCGGCAACAGCACCCGTTTTATTGAGCGAATAGCAAACGAGCTCGCGTATGCTCGCATCGTCCTCAAGCAGATATATCATCTCAAATTATCCTTTGCGAATTTATCGTCATTTCAAAGCTCAGACCAAGCATATCTGCGGCCTTGCGGCACATCATCATACGCCCAAGGAATATCTCAAAATAGTCCATCACCGGGCTGATGGCGGTGTCGATCTCGAGATCGACGCGCAGGCTCTTTCTATCGTCAGCGACCGTAAGAGCGGACGAGGTGACCGAGTAATTTACTCTGTCGTGTATGTCGAAGGTGGCAAAGTCCTGATTTCTGACCCTTGTGCGGCGCACATCTGACTTGTCCGCGAGGATAAGTGCCGCGGCAACGGCACTGACGGGCACGCCCGTGCCCTCGTCGTGATTGCCGATGGCTGTAACGACGGTCGCGATGTCCTCGGGATCCATCCCCTTGTTGTCAAGTATTCTGAACGCCATTACCGCACCGCTCTGCGAGTGATCCGTGCGATTGACCAGATTACCTATATCGTGGAGCACACCGGCAATTCTGGCGAGCTCGACCGTGTGCGCATCGTATCCGAGGCTCTCAAGTATATACGCCGCAGTAACGGCAACCCTCTGCACGTGAGCAAAGCTGTGCTCGGTGTAGCCAAGCGCGCGGAGCGAATCGTCAGCCGCCGTGATATATGCCCGTACAGCCTTATCATTTTTAATCTGCTCGTATGTAATCATATGAGCCTCCTTATCTCTTATTTTAAATCTATTATACCTAATTTAGGTAAAATATGCAATACTATTTTTCGTTAAATCGAGGTTAAATGAGCGTACGAGCATATTAAATACGAAAAATAGCATTAAAAAGCATTAAACGGGTTGATTTATTGTTAAATCTATGTTAAAATATATACTCAACACTAAACAAAAGTAAGCTTCACGAGGTGGATTATGCAAGAATTTATAGAATATATTCAACAGTTTAATATAGTAACGGTGACGGTGCGCCTCATTTTGGCGATGATCATCGGAGGCATAATAGGTCTTGAACGAGGAAAGCAGGGCCGCGCGGCGGGAATGAGAACGCACATACTCGTGTGTATTGGAGCCGCGCTCACGGCAATGATCGGCTTTTACCTTTACGACGTGCTCGAAATGTCCACCGATCCGATGCGTATAGCGGCTCAGGTAATATCCGGCATAGGCTTTCTCGGTGCGGGCACCATCTTCATCAAGGGTCGCTTTCAGATAACCGGACTTACGACTGCGGCAGGTCTGTGGGCGACGGCGGCGATCGGACTTGCGTTAGGTGCAGGATTTTACGCGGGCGCGCTCATAACCTTCGTTCTCATCGTATTGTCGGTAACGATATTCCATCGCCTTGAATACAAGATCACCAAGAGGTACAACCGCTTCGGAATCTATATCGAGATAGGCAGCGACGATATGGTGCGCACCGCGATAAACGCGCTGTGCGAGCTCTACCCCGTCAGCGACATTCAGGTCACGCCCCCCAGAAGCGGAAAGTCCGGCAACGTTGGCATTGAGGGTAACGTACACATCACCAGCGGCAAGCACATAACCCCCGACGACGTGGCAAAGCGCCTTGAGGAGCTTGACTTCGTAATATTTGCGCTTGAATCTATATAAAGCAAATGATGTATCGACCAGAGTCGATATGATGCCTCTCGCTTTGCTCGAAATAATGTTGCTCCACATAGTTGCGCAAGGATGCGATGCTTGCCCCCGCGTGCCGACAGGCACACATCATTAGGCGTAGCCGACATCATCGGTATGACCGATATCATTTGCCGGAGGCAAGCATCATTAAAAAACACACCTTCGTCTATCGACAAAGGTGTGTTTTTTGTTACACGGGTGAGGACTTTTACTCTTCCTCACTTATCTCGCCGTCAAAGCGGCCGATGCCGACGATCTCGTCGACGGGAACAGAGAACAGTATTGCGCCGCCCTCAGTCTTGAGGCCTGCTACGTCGCGTATAGCCTCCATAATTTTGATCTTAAACTCCTCGGTGGTGAGGAAGAAGATACTGTCGGTCTGCTCGGGCAGAGCCGTGCCCATTCTCTCCTCTATCTTAGCGTTGTTTATGCTCTTGGTGTGGAAGAGAGTTGCACCGGTAGCGCCGGCAGCACGCGCCGCGTCCGTTGCCGCGTCTGTATATTTCTGATTTACGACGGCTATTACAAGCTCGTGCATCGTTTCTTTCTCCTTTTTGGTTACGGAATTTTTGGCATTCTGCAAATCGGTACGGTCGGGCGAGGAAAGCACGGCCTCCTCAACGATATTCGATATACCGGAGAGAGGACAGGTAAAGGCTATGCCCCTGCCCGGCAGATAGAGCTTAATATCCTGGCCGACCGTGGTGAGAATATTGCGCTCAAGGGTTTCGGGTATGATAGAGAAAACCACTCGCTTTTCTATATCGTTAAAGCCGAAGTAGCTCATATAGCTCGTGCGTGCGGTACCGTGGCCGACACCCGAGAAGCTTGCGGCGGTGCAGCATTTGTTCACCGCGGCGGTGAAGCGCACCTCATCCTCCTTGCCGATTATTCCGATAAGGAGCTTTGCACGCTTATCCTGCTTTTTTCTCACTTTTTCTCACCCCCTCTTTTCGGTCTGGGATATTCAATGAAGGTCTCACTCTGCGCAACGAACGACTGCTTGCGGCGCTTGGATTTGATGGAATAGATAAGACCGGAGATCTGTATGGTAATTATCGGTGCCATCGCAACGAACGCGACACAGCCGAATGCGTCGGTCATAATTGCCGAGTCCGCCGAGCCGGGATTGATAGTAGCACACGCACCGATGCAAAGAGGAAGCACGAACGCGCTCATCATCGCGCCGCTTGCAACTCCACCAGAGTCAAACGCTATGCCCACGAACAGCTTGGGAACGAAGAAGCAAAGCACGAGTGCGATCGCATATCCGGGGATCAAAATGTACATAATCGGCAGACCCGTGAGGATTCTTACAGCCGAGAGGCCAAGCGCAGCAGCCACACCGATAGAGAGGCTGCGACCCATGGTCTTGGCGGTGATGGCACCCGCACTCATCTCCTCAACGAGGTGGTTGAGTACGTAGACCGCAGGCTCGACCTTTACGATAAAGAAGCCGAAGATCATAGCGATCGGGATAAGAAGGAAGCCGCCGCCAATGTCTGCAAGCTGACGACCGATGGTGAAGCCGGTAGGAAGGAAGCCTACGTTAGCACCGGTGAGGAACACGGCAAGACCAAGAAAGGTATATACAACGCCTATCGCTATCCTTATCATCTGGCGCTTTGAGAAGGCGCGGGTGACGATCTGGAACAGGATTGCGAAGACTATGATGGGCAGCAGCGCAACTATGACCTCCTCGGCGTAATTGAGAAAGCCCTTAGCGTATATCATAATGCCCTGTCTGGTGTTTTCGACAACTGCAATGCTTTCAATAAAGCTTTCTGTATCGTAGGTCAGACCCTTTATCTGCATAACGACACCGAGTGTGAGCACGGCGATGATCGGGCCAATGCTGCAAAGCGCGGTAATGCCGAAGGAGTCAGCGCCACCCTCCTTGTTTCTTCTTGCGGAGGAAACACCCGCACCGAGGGACATAATGAAGGGGACGGTCATAGGACCCGTAGTAACTCCGCCCGAGTCAAAGGCAAGGGGACGGAAGCTCTCGGGCAAAAAGAACGAAAGAACGAGCGCAACGACGTAGAATACGACGAGAATTATATTGAGACTCACGCCGAAAACTATACGCAACAGCGCAATTATCAGGAACAGTCCAACACCGACCGAAACGGTAAGTATAAGCAGATAGTTTGGTATATCGGAGATCTGTCCTGCAAGTATCTGAAGGTCGGGCTCGGAAACGGTGATCGCAATACCGATGATAAAGGCAATGGCGGCTATGAGCCACACGTTACCCTTTTTCGATATTGAAACACCCGTCTGCGTACCGAGCGGCTGCATAGACATCTCAGCGCCCATCGTAAATAGGCTCATTCCGATGACGAGGAACGTAGCGCCCATCAAAAAGAGCACCATATCGCCCGCGGATATGGGCGTAAGCGTCATAGACAATACGAGAACTATCATTGCTATTGGCAAAACCGATTTCAGCGACTCGGCCAAATTGTGTTTAATAAGGTTCATGTTTACTCCTTTTGAACTAAAATTACTTCTCGATCGGAACGAGCTTTATGTTGAAGTGGCGCATACCGTTTGTTACGTCGGCAATAAAGTTGGTCGAGAAGGTGGCCGACTGACCGACGAACAGAAGCGAGCTCTCGACCCTGTAGGTCGTGCAATAACCGACCTCGTCGCTGTAAAGCTCGATATAGAAGCCTGTATCGTTCTTTGATTGGTTGCCGCTTATGTCAGCGGTCTTCTTATAAGTGACGGTAAAGGTGACCATAAGTCGGTCCTCGCCAAGGCTTTCATCCTCGGTCACCGTATATGAAAATTCCTGTACCTCAACCTCACTCTTGCCCGACATATAGGACAGAGTGACGGGGAGCTCAGTCGAAGTAAATTCCACCATAGACTCTATATCCTCAAAGACGGATACCGAGTACATAGACACAGTGTTATCCCCTTGGTGAACGCGAATTACCGCGTTTCCCGTCGAGTGGGTGGTTACAACTCCATCCGTGCACCGTGCGACCGCAGGGTCGGACGATGTCCAGCTGACCTCGCCGCTAAAGAGCGTACTGTACTCGCTTTTGTCGATGGTCAGGCTTTCGCCTACTATCATATTTGCGTGATTACGCACGTTTTCGTTGACCGTGACGGTAGCCGAGAAGGCATTGCCGCCGTTGACCGAGGCCATAATGACAGCAGATCCTGTGGACAGCGCCTTGAGCTTGCCGTTCACGCAGGTGACGACATCCGCATTTCCCGTAGTCCAATCTATCTTAAGATTGGAGTATTTCTCAGGATAGACCCTAGCACCAAGGGTATACTCGTCTCCGACAGAGAGAAGCACGTTCGCCTTGGAGAGCACGACGTACGGTATCTCCTCGTTTTGACTGCACGCGGTGAGCGCGGGTATTAAGAATATAATCATAGCGACTAAAAGCGCCGTTAATCTCTTCATTTTAAATTTCCTTTCACGCACACGCTCAAACCTATTCATTTTATTTTACCACAATAAAATCATTTTGGCAATAGGTAAAAGTCCTTAAAATGTAAATATTTATCGTGCGCAGGGCGACTGTCCCTCGATTGCTTGACAAGGGCGCAAAAATGTGATAAACTGTTGCCACAAGAAGCAAGACACACCGTGAAAGCGAGGAACGATATGACCGTATTCGTATGTATAGACGACCGTGGCGGAATGCTGTTCAACAAGCGCAGACAAAGCCGCGACAGCCGCGTTATTGAGGACGTGGCACGCACCGTGGGAGACGGTGTGCTTTATATCTCCGATTTTTCCGAGATACTCTTTGAGGAGAGTGATGCAAGCGTGATATCGGTTTCCGAGCCGCTCTTGTCAGCAGGTGCGGACGGCTTTGCGTTTATCGAAAACGAGCACCTCAGCGAGTATCTTGATAAGATCGATCGACTCATCATATACAAATGGAACCGAAAATATCCCTATGATTTTGCACTTGACGTTGAGCCCACCTCGGCGGGCTTCAGAAAGAGGAGCACGCGCGAGTTTATTGGAACGTCGCACGATAAGATAACGAGAGAGGACTACGTGAAATGACTAAAAGATTAAGAATCCTTGCCCTGCTGCTTGCACTCGTAATTGCGATCTCGAGCCTCACGGGCTGCGAGCTACTGAACGAGTTACTGTCGTCCGGTGACAACTGGGGGCAGAACCCGACCGAGCCCTACAAGGTGCTCAACGACAATATACCGTATTTCACCGAAGACGAAAAAACCACAACGGCATACGAAGAATACTCCGAGCTTGACTCGCTCGGCAGGTGTGGCGTGGTTGAGGCGTGCATTGGCAAGGAATTGATGCCTAAGGCGGATGAGGAGCGCGGCTCGATCAGCGGCGTTACCCCGTCGGGGTGGGAGCAGGCAAAGTACGACACCGAGCTCGTTGAGGGTGGCTATCTCTACAACCGCGCTCACCTGATCGGCTGGCAGCTCACCGCAGAGAATGCGAACGAGCGCAACCTCATAACAGGCACGCGTTACTTTAACGTTGAGGGAATGCTGCCGTTTGAGAACCTTGTCGCCGACTACGTAAAGGAAACCGGCAACCACGTAATGTACCGCGTCACACCCGACTTTGAGGGCTCAAACCTCGTTGCCACCGGCGTGACGATGGAGGCCTACTCCGTCGAGGACAACGGCGACGGCATACAGTTCTGCATTTACGTGTACAATTTCCAGCCCGGCATACTTATCGATTACGCCACCGGCAAGAGCCGTCTTGACGACGGCACGGGTGCCCAAAATCCCGACACAGACGACACCGACGAGAGCGAAAAAGGTGACACGGGTACAGGCGAACCCACCGAAACGACCTACATACTCAACACAAGCTCGAAGAAATTTCACGACCCCGACTGTGCCGGCGCCGCGACCATAAAGGAACAAAACAAGCAGACCTACATCGGCTCCCGCGACGACCTTATCAACGAGGGATACTCCCCCTGCGGCACGTGTAAGCCGTAGAGGTGTTCACGCGGTGAACACGTCGATATGCGCCACTAACATATCGCTCGATATGCCTGTGGCTCGATATAGTGCTTCGCACTCGATATGCTTTGCATAAAATGCAAAGCGAGAAGGACAACACTGTGGCGCAATCTACACTCGTTGCCGTAGGCAACATATCGAATTTTGCGCGCAGCGAAAAATATATCGAGTTTGAACGCAGAGAAAACATATCGAGTTCGACTTTGGAGAACATATAGACATATAGGAAGGAATTTAGATTCAATGACAGGCAATAAAAACCAACTCAGAGAAGATGCGATTGAATTTGCAATACAGGTATCCGACTTTTGTGACAATATCACGGGCTGCTCTATTTACGTCAACCAAGTTGTCCGTTCTTCATCTTCTATAGGTGCTAATATCCACGAAGCAAGATACGCCCAGAGCAAAGCAGATTTCATAAGCAAGCTTGAAATATCTCTTAAAGAATGTTCGGAAACCGAATACTGGCTCGAGCTGATATTCAAGAAAGGAAAATTTGACGAAACAACTTATAAGGAACTGCGTAATAAATGCGGATCAATACGCCGCAGACTGATAGCCTCTATCACAACCGCAAAAGCACAAGTATAACATCTTATAAAACACAAAAAGACCGCCGCGATTTAGCGTGTTATCCTTAACGGAGAACACGCTAAATCGCGGCGGTCTTTATTTTTCCTCATCTTTTACATATACAAGAATATCCTTAACATTACAATCAAGAAACTCGCACAAATCGTTTATTGTTACAGTACTAATAGGCTTATTATGCTTCAACCTATCAAGCAAGCTTCTACTTACACCAAATGTATTTATTAGCTTATATGTCGAAATGTTCTTTTCTTTTAAAGTCTTGTAAAACGGCTCGTATGAAATCATAGTACACCCCCCAAGAACATTATAATTTATGCTCTTTCTCTTGACAATTGTCTATAAATAGAGTATAATCATTGTATACTCTTTTTATAGAGTATATAAAAATTAGGAGGCTCCTATGAAAAAAACATTATTATCAGTCTTAATCATCAGCTTGCTCTTTACATTTGTCGCTTGTGACTCACCGACAAACAGTTCTTCCAAAAACGGCATCGGTTCTTGCAATCACAACTGGAACGAAGCCACGTGCGAACTGCCAAAAACCTGTTCAAAATGTGAGGAAACGAAAGGTAATGCTTTAGGGCATACTACCGATAGTGGAATCTGTTCTCGTTGCGGAGAAAACTTCAGCAATTGGAAAATTGGCGAATATGTAGATGAATTCAAAGAACCTACCGGCGAAAAATATATGGGAGTTGATGGAGTAGGCACATTTAGCAATAGCGCAACATCAAATTCAAGATTAGATGCTTTTCTTCAGATTGACAAAAACAATATTGGAATAATGCTTTATGAATACGGCTATAGCACAGTCAAGGGAACTTTTGACTATGAGGAATACGAGATCACCATTTTGGATAGTAACGGAACTAAACATTATTTCACTGGTATATTGTATAAAAGCGGAACAAGAGTGTATTTTTATGATGAAGACAGACACGATATTTTTAGCCTTCTCGGAAACAATGATGAACTTAAAATATATCTCAAATCCACAAAATACTCCATATCAACATATTTGTTTACTATAAAAACCGCCGGATTTTATGAATCCTATAACAAAACCTTTTAATACATTGTAGAAAAGCCGCCGCAGATTACTCTGCGGCGACATTTTTTCTTGTAGGGACAGGCGTCCTCGACTGTCCGTTTTTGGTCTGTTTTTTCGGACAGTCGAGGACGCCTGTCCCTACGATATTTTCAAATAAAGACCGCCGCGATTTCTCGCGGCGGCCAATGTTTATACTATTGATTAAACATTATAGAACTCAACAAGCTTCTTGAGTCTCTCGTACTTAGCCTTTGCGGTTTCCTCTGCCTTTGCAAAGAGCTCCTTTGCACGCTCGGGGAACGCCTGAGCAAGTCTGGTGTAACGAGCCTCGCCGCCTATGAAGTCCTGATAGCTTGCAGTGGGCTCCTTGGAGTCAAGGGAGAAGGGATTCTTGCCCTCTGCCTTGAGAGAAGGATTGTATCTGAACATCTGCCAGTAGCCGGACTCAACAGCCTTCTTCATCTCTGCCTGGCAGTTAGCCATACCGCCCTTGATGGAGTGCATCTCACAGGGAGCGTAGCCGATGATGAGCGAAGGACCGGGATAAGCCTCAGCCTCCTGCATAGCCTTGAGGGTCTGGTTCATATCAGCGCCCATAGCGATCTGTGCAACGTAAACGTAGCCGTAGGACATAGCGATCTCTGCAAGGTTCTTCTTGCCGATTGCCTTACCTGCTGCTGCGAACTGAGCAACCTGACCGATGTTGGAAGCCTTGGAAGCCTGTCCACCGGTGTTGGAGTAAACCTCGGTATCGAATACCATTACGTTTACGTCCTCGCCGGATGCAAGAACGTGGTCAAGACCGCCGAAGCCGATATCGTATGCCCAACCGTCACCACCGAAGATCCATACGG
>CAZQTN010000033.1:0-16384 GCA_964596195.1 uncultured Ruminococcus sp. | reverse complement strand
GCAGGTTCATTTCAATGCTATGAGAAAGATCGCAGCAGAGCATCCTTCCGAGGTTGTAGGTAAGGATATCAGAAAGCTTTACAGCTGGGCTGATGAGGAGAAGTTTATCAACAACTGATCTTGACAAGCCCTTGCGCTTGCCAAGCGAAAGGAATTCGTTATGGTAAAAGACAAAATAATCGATGGGGCGCATAACGCTCCCCATCGCTCCCTTTATAACGCCCTTGGTCTCACGAGGGAGGAGCTTGACCGTCCTCTTATCGGTATCGTAAGCTCCTACAACGAGATCGTACCCGGGCATATGAATCTTGATAAGATAACCGAGGCTGTAAGAGTCGGAGTCGCTATGGCGGGCGGTACTCCTATCGTATTTCCCGCTATCGCCGTTTGCGACGGTATCGCTATGGGTCACGTAGGAATGAAGTATTCGCTCGTTACGCGTGATCTCATTGCCGATTCTACCGAAGCAATGGTAATGGCGCACGGCTTTGACGGTCTGGTTATGATCCCCAACTGTGATAAAAACGTGCCCGGTCTGCTTATGGCTGCGGCAAGACTCAATATACCCACCGTTTTCGTAAGCGGCGGTCCTATGCTCGCGGGCAGAGTAGGCGGTAAAAAGACCAGCCTTTCCAGCATGTTCGAGGCTGTCGGATCCTACAAGGCCGGTACGATCGATGAATGCAAGCTCTGCGAGTATGAGGAAAAGACCTGTCCCTCTTGCGGCTCCTGCTCGGGTATGTATACCGCAAACTCTATGAACTGCCTTACCGAGGTCCTCGGTATGGGACTTCGCGGCAACGGTACTATCCCGGCGGCATACTCCGCAAGGATACAGCTCGCCAAGCACGCGGGAATGCAGGTAATGGAGCTTGTCAGAAAGAATATCCGTCCAAGAGATATTATGACCGAGGCCGCTATCAAAAATGCGATCACCGCTGATATGGCACTTGGATGCTCCACAAACAGTATGCTTCATTTGCCCGCTATTGCGAATGAGTGCGGAGTGGAGTTTTCTCTTGACGAGGTAAACCGCATCAGCGAGAGAACCCCCAACCTCTGTCACCTTGCACCCGCAGGGCCTACGTATATGGAGGATCTCAACGAGGCAGGCGGCGTTTATGCCGTTCTTGCTGAGATAGATAAGCTCGGGCTTCTCGACACCTCGGTTATGACCTGTACCGGCAAGACTCTCAAGGAGAATATTGCGACCGCATATAACAAGGATGCCTCCGTTATAAGAACGGTTGAGAATCCCTATACCAAAACGGGCGGCATCGCAGTTCTTCGCGGTAATCTCGCCCCCGACGGCTGTGTCGTGAAGCGTAGCGCAGTAGCACCCGAAATGCTCGTTCACGAGGGACCTGCAAAGGTCTATGAGAGCGAGGAGGAGGCTATCGCCGCAATATATGACGGCAAAATAGAGAAGGGCGACGTGGTCGTCATTCGTTACGAGGGCCCCGCAGGAGGCCCCGGTATGCGCGAGATGCTCTCTCCCACCTCTGCTATTGCAGGTATGGGACTTGATAAGGACGTTGCTCTTATCACCGACGGCCGTTTCTCCGGCGCAACTCGCGGCGCTTCTATCGGCCACGTTTCTCCCGAGGCTGTAAGCGGCGGTACTATCGCATACGTTAAAGATGGAGATATTATCTCAATAAATATACCCGAATATTCTATCGAGCTCAAGGTATCTGATGAGGAGCTTGAAAAGCGTAAGGTAGAAATGCCCATAAAGAAGAAAGAGAATATCACGGGCTATCTCAAGCGCTATTCCGCAATGGTCAGCTCGGCGGATAAGGGCGCGATAATCAATAAATAATCCAAGGAAGGATAAGGAACTCAAGATGGCAATGACGATGACCCAAAAAATACTTGCCCACCACGCAGGACTTGAAAGTGTCGGCGCAGGTCAGCTCGTTCTTGTGAGCGTTGATCGCGTGCTTGGTAATGACATTACCTCGCCCGTGGCTATACGAGAGTATGAGCGCATAGGTGCAAAGGGAGTTTACGATAAAGAAAAGGTCACGATGGTAATGGATCATTTTGCTCCCAACAAGGACATAAAGGCGGCAGTACAGTGCAAGATGTGCCGCGATTTCTGCGACAAAGAGGAAATAGTTAACTTTTTCGACGTAGGCAGAATGGGCATTGAGCACGCGCTGCTACCCGAAAAGGGTCTCGTTATTCCCGGAGACGTCGTCATAGGTGCGGATTCTCATACCTGCACCTACGGCGCGCTCGGTGCGTTTTCCACAGGTGTCGGCTCTACCGATATGGCCTGCGGTATGGCGACGGGAAAGGCTTGGTTTAAGGTTCCTTCCGCTATTAAGTTCGTCCTCAAGGGCAAGCTTAACAAATACGTTTCCGGTAAGGACGTTATTCTCCACATTATCGGAATGATAGGTGTTGACGGTGCGCTTTATAAGTCGATGGAATTTGTCGGCGAGGGTGTCGCATCACTTACCGTTTTTGATCGTCTTACTATTGCTAATATGGCAATTGAGGCAGGTGCAAAGAACGGAATATTCGAGGTCGATGAGCAAACCGTTGCTTATGTCAAGGAGCGCTCTGACCGCGATATGATGATATTCAAGGCTGATGAGGATGCAGAGTACGATGAAACGTACGAGATCGATCTTTCGGCGATCAGATCCACCGTCGCATTCCCTCATCTTCCCGAGAATACAAAGACCTTTGATGAAATAGGCGACGTTAAGATCGATCAGGTGGTTATAGGCTCCTGTACCAACGGTCACTATAAGGATCTTGCCGAGGCGGCAGAGATCCTCAAGGGTAAAAAGGTGGCAAAGAACGTTCGAGCCATCATTATACCCGCAACTCAGGATATTTACCTCAAGGCTATGGAGAACGGCCTCTTAAAGATATTTATCGAGGCTGGATGTGTCGTTTCAACACCGACCTGCGGTCCTTGCCTTGGCGGATATATGGGTATTCTTGCGGCAGGGGAGCGCGCAGTCGCTACGACAAACAGAAACTTTGTCGGCAGAATGGGCGACGTCACCTCGGAGGTTTACCTTGCGAGCCCTGCGGTTGCCGCAGCAAGCGCAATAGCAGGAAAGATTGCAGATCCTGCAAAAATATAAAAGGGGAGGATAACGGAAATGAAATTCAACGGTAAAGCAATTAAATACGGCGACAACGTAGACACCGACGTAATAATCCCCGCCAGATACCTTAATACCATAAACAAGAAGGAGCTTGCCTCTCATTGTATGGAGGATATCGATAAGGATTTTGTGAATAAGGTTGAGGTGGGCGATATTATGGTCGCAGGCTCCAACTTTGGATGCGGTTCTTCTCGTGAGCACGCCCCCATTGCAATCAAGGAGAGTGGAATTTCACTCGTTATAGCCAAGAGCTTTGCGAGAATATTCTATCGCAACTCCATAAATATAGGATTGGCTATTCTTGAATGCCCCGAAGCATCGGAAAGCATCAAAGATGGGGATAAAATTGAGGCAGATCTTGATAATGGAATTATATATAATCTTTCCACCGGCGAGACCTTCAAGACCAATCCGTTCCCCGATTTCATACAGAAGATAATTGCCAACGGCGGACTCGTTGAGTCCATTCGTTGCGGTCAAATAAAGTAAGGATATATAAGATGAATTTTAATATAGCACTTCTCAAGGGCGACGGTATAGGCCCTGAGATCGTCGACAGCGCGGTCAGAGTCCTTGAAGCCGTTGCAGTAAAATACGGACATACCTTTAATTTTACCCCCTACGACATCGGTGGCGCGGCTATCGATAAGTACGGTATTCCTCTTCCGGAGGCTACCGTAGAGGGATGCCTCGCGTCCGATAGCGTTCTGCTCGGTGCGGTCGGAGGCCCAAAATGGGATACGCTTCCCGGTAATCGAAGACCGGAGAAGGCACTTCTCGGCATCCGCGCGGCAATGAACCTCTTTACAAATCTTCGTCCCGCGAAGCTTTATCCCGCACTTAAGGGAGAGTGCCCTCTGCGTGAGGATATCGTTGCGCAGGGCTTCGACATTATGATAGTTCGCGAGCTCACGGGTGGTATATATTTTGGTGAGCGCGGTATGCGTGAGGGCAAATACGGCGAGGAGGCTTACGATACCGAGAGCTACAGCCGTATGGAGATCGAGCGTATAGCCAGAGTTGCCTTTGAGACCGCCCGCAAGAGAAGACGCAAGCTTGTCAGCATCGACAAGGCGAACGTTCTCGAGACCTCGCGCCTGTGGCGTAAGATAGTTCACGAGATGGCTGCTGAGTATTCCGATGTTGAGTGCACTGATATGCTCGTAGATAACGCTGCTATGCAGCTTGTCAGAAATCCCGGACAGTTTGACGTCATCGTTACCTCTAATATGTTTGGCGATATTCTCTCCGACGAGGCCTCGCAGATCACAGGCTCGATCGGTATGCTCCCGTCAGCATCTCTTAACGAAACGACGCGCGGACTCTACGAGCCGATCCACGGCTCCGCACCCGATATCGCAGGGCAGAATAAGGCCAACCCCATCGCCACCATTCTTTCCGCGGCAATGATGCTCCTTTACTCCTTTGGTCTTTCCAAGGAAAGCGATGCTATCGTAAACGCCGTTGACGAGGTGCTTGAGGCCGGCTATCGCACCGCCGATCTCGCACACGGCGCACCGGCACTTTCCACTACCGAAATAACCGATAAAATTATAGAGCGTATCTGATTATGTCTTATATAAGAGAAATATACCTGCGGCTGTGTATGTCGAGCGTTTTTCGCTCCGTCATCTCAAAGCCTCTGTTCGCGAGCTTCGCCAATTATGCTAAAAGCACCGTCGCAGATGAAAAAATAAAGTCCTACGCAGCATTCGTTTCGGAGATATATTCCGCGGGCGGCTCTCTTACCGATCTTGCCTTCAGGATCGTATGCGAGGATGAAAACGTATATATCAAGTCCCGCGCACACGACAAACCGGTAAATACCGTCATCGAGCAGGCAGTCAGACAGGAGCTTGAGGTCTTCTCCGAGTTTGCTGCCCTCACGCCGGAGATCTTTGCCGACGATATGGGCGTGTCGTTCGTATCCCCGTTCTCCTCTGAAAAGATCGATTTTCACGAAAAGTACGAGGCAAGGCTCCGTGACGTACATAAGTACGGCTACGGTATATTCTCGTCGTTCTGTATGTTCCGTCTTTCCGATGATAAGGTGATCGAGCCCATCGTCAGTGCGGATAAGACCTCCGTCGACAAGTTCGTCGGATACGAGCAGGAGCGCGAGCAGGTTATACAGAATACCGTTGCATTCATCGAAGGCCGTCCTGCGGCAAATACTCTCCTTTGCGGCGATGCCGGAACAGGCAAATCCTCGACAGTCAAGGCCGTTGCCAATATGTTCTTTGATAAGGGCATAAGGCTGATCGAGCTGCGCAAGGATCAGCTTTCGTATCTTCCGTTCGTTATGGGTAAGGTGAGCGAGAATCCGCTGAAATTTATCATATTTATTGATGATCTCGCCTTTAACAAGAGCGATGATAATTTCAGTATGCTCAAGGCCGCTCTTGAGGGCAGTGCCTCCGCAAAGGCGGATAATGCGGTCATCTACGCAACCTCCAATCGCAGACACATAATAAAGGAGACGTTTGGTGACAGGGAGGGCAACGACGTTCACGTTAACGATACTCTACAGGAATCGCTTTCGCTTTCCGAGCGTTTTGGTCTGGTCGTCCTGTTCTCAAAGCCCAACAAACAGCTCTATCTTGATATAGTTCACGAGCTTGCAAACAGAAATAAAATCAAAATGGATGTAAAGGAACTCGATATAAAGGCAGAAGCCTTTGCGCTTCGTAGAGGCAACCGCTCCGCAAGATGCGCCGAGCAATTTATAGCGAGTCTGATGTGATAAAATATGCTTACACTTGACAATGTTTACCGTGCTAATTACGTTCTTCGTGACGTAGTGAGAAAAACCGACGTTATCTACGCTCCCAAGCTTAAGTCCGGCGTAGAGCTTTACCTGAAAACCGAAAACCTGCAGATCACCGGATCGTTCAAGGTCAGAGGTGCATACTACAAGATGTCCCGCCTGACCGATGAGGAAAAGGCAAGGGGTGTTGTTGCTTGCTCTGCCGGCAACCACGCACAGGGCGTAGCCCTCGCCGCGAGTAAAAACGGCATAAAATCTGTGATCTGCCTGCCCGACGGCGCTCCCCTCTCGAAGATCGAGGCCACCAAGAGCTACGGTGCAGAGGTCTGCCTTGTGAACGGTGTATATGACGACGCTTACAATAAGGCACTCTCTCTGCGTGACGAGGAGGGATATACGTTCATTCATCCCTTTAATGACGAGGATGTAATTGCAGGTCAGGGAACTATTGCCCTTGAGCTTATCGAGCAGCTTTCCGACGTTGACGCTGTTATCGTACCGATAGGCGGCGGCGGACTTATCTCGGGTATAGCGTTCACCCTCAAATCCGTAAATCCCTCGATCAAGGTATACGGTGTTCAGGCATCGGGTGCCCCCTCTATGTACAACTCCGTTAAGGATAATAAGATTGAGGAGCTTTCCGGAGTTTCAACCATTGCAGACGGTATAGCGGTCAAGCGCCCCGGCGATCTCACGTATGAAATATGCTCCAAGTACGTAGACGAGATAGTTACCGTAAGCGACGACGAGATCGCCGCGGCAATTCTCGCGCTTATGGAGCGACATAAGCTTGTCACCGAGGGTGCGGGCGCCGCGGCTGTCGCGGCCGTAATGTTCGGAAAAATCGATTTGCAGGGCAAAAAGGTAGTATCGGTTCTTTCCGGCGGTAATATAGACGTTACTATATTGTCGAGAGTTATAAAGAGAGGCCTTCTTATGTCCGGCAGAAGCTGCCAGCTTATGATAGAGCTTGTAGACAAGCCCGGTCAGCTTAAGGACGTTTCGCGCATTATTGCAGACCTCGGCGGTAACGTTACCTCTGTTCACCACGAAAGAGCAAACGAGGGCTCGGACGTTAACGGCTGTTATTTGAGAATAATTCTCGAGACGAGAAATTACGATCATATCCACGAAATTGAAACGGCCTTGAAGAGTGCCGGATTCAAGCTTTTATAAGGAGTAAAAAATGTTAACTAAAATATCTACCGAAAAGGCTCCCGCCGCAATAGGTCCTTATTCACAGGCTATCGTCACGGGCGGACTTGTATTTACCTCGGGACAGATTCCGATCAATCCCGAAAGCGGATGCATCGAGGCAAGCGATATCACCTCCCAGACCGAGCAGGTTATGAAGAATCTTGGCGCTGTTCTTGCGGCAGCAGGTACAGCCTTTGAAAAAGCAGTAAAAACCACCTGCTTCCTCGCAGATATTTCGCATTTTGCCGCATTCAACGAGGTATACGCTAAATATTTTACAGAGAAGCCTGCGCGTAGCTGCGTTGCAGTTAAGGATCTGCCAAAGGGCGCACTCGTTGAGGTCGAGGTAATCGCAGAGATCTGATCTGCCCCACCTGAAAGGAACAAATTCGTATGTACAACGAAAAGATACTTAAAAGTGATGAAAGGGCAGTGCTCGCACTTCGCTCGGTTTATAAGAGCTACGGCTATTTGCCCTTTAAGATGAGCAAGTTTGAGGAGTATGACTTCTATGCTCGCAATAAGGATTTTCTTATCGGTGACAGAGTCATTACCTTTAACGACGTAGACGGCAAGCTTCTTGCTCTTAAGCCCGACGTCACACTATCTATAATAAAAAACACGACCGATGAGCCAAGGGTAAAGCAAAAGGTGTTCTACAACGAGAACGTCTTTCGTGTTTCCGCGCGTACGCATCAGTTTAAGGAGATAATGCAGACGGGACTCGAATGTATCGGAGATATTGATATCACCGACACGTTTGAGGTAGTGTACCTCGCCGCAAAGAGCCTTGATGCAGTATCTCGCGATTTTGTGCTCGATATTTCGCATATGGGTATTCTCTTCGCCTTTCTTGATGAAATAAGCGACGACAAGGCGTTCAGAAAGGAGATAACCAAGCTTGTCTCCGAGAAGAATACGCACGAGGCACTTGAGCTTTGCACAATCGCAGGTATTTCAACCGATAAGGCGGCGGTCATATCCGAGATAACCTCGCTTTACGGAGATATGTGCGGAGTTATAGATAAGCTCGCGGCACTTGCGCGTACCGATGCACAGCATACTGCTATCTCAGAGCTTAAGGCGCTTGGCGATCTTCTCTCCGTTACCGAATTTTCCGATAGGATCAGAATAGACTTTTCCGTCGTTAACGATATGAGATATTACGACGGTATAGTGTTCAAGGGCTTCCTCAACGGCATAAGTGAGGCGGTGCTTTCGGGTGGCGCATACGATCCTCTTATGAAGCGTATGAACAGAAAGAGCAGTGCCATTGGCTTTGCACTTTATCTTGATTCCCTTGAGGAGCTTGAGGGTGCATCATCCGGATACGACGTCGATGTTCTGCTTATTTACGGTGATAAAACCGAGGCAGAAACTATAATAAAAGAAAAGAACAAGATAGCATCCGAGGGTAAATCGGTATACGCAGCTAAGTCCGTACCCAAGAAGATCAGATTTAATGAGGTCGTATATCTTAGCAAGGAGGCGACAGAGGTATGATCAACGTAGCATTACCAAAGGGCCGCCTTGGCGAAAAGGTGTACGCAATGTTTGAGGCGGCAGGTTACGAATGCCACTCGATAAAGGAAAACAGCAGAAAGCTTATTTTTGAAAATCCGGAGCGAGGCGTTCGTTATTTCTGGGTCAAGCCCTCCGACGTTTCCATATACGTCGAGCGCGGCGCGGCTGATATAGGCGTTGCGGGCAAGGATATACTCCTTGAATACGCTCCCGACGTTTACGAGCTTCTTGATCTCAATCTCGGCAAATGCAGAATGGCTGTTGCCGCGAAAAAGGATTTTCACGACGATAACCAGAGGACGCTGAAGGTAGCGACGAAGTTCGCTAATATTGCAAGGTCCTATTATGCTTCCATCGGCCGTGATATTGATATCATCAAGCTTAACGGATCAATTGAGATAGCACCCATACTCGGTCTGTCAGACGTTATCGTTGATATCGTTGAAACGGGCACGACGCTTAAGGAGAACGACCTTGAGGTGTTCGAGACGATAGTTCCTATCAGCGCCCGTCTTATAGTCAATAAGGCAAGCTTCAAGTTTAAGACACAGGAAATAGAAAAAATAGCACAGAGCATCAAAGCGCAGGTGAACAGTAATGATTAAGATATATAAGTACGGCGAGGTGCCAAACAGCGAGATATTTGCAAGAGATAATATCTCCCCCGACGTTGAGGGAATAGTGAGCGATATAATCGCTAACGTAATAAAAAATAAGGATGCGGCTCTTTTTGAATACACCGAAAGGTTTGATAAGGCTAAGCTTTCCTCTCTTGAGGTCAGCGCCGAGGAGATCGAGGAGGCGTATAACTCAACCGATCCCGAGTTCATAGAGATCATCAAGGAAGCGGCAGAGAACATACGAGGCTTTCATAAGCGTCAGGTAAAGAATAGCTTTATTATCAGCGAGCAGGACGGTGTTGTAACCGGACAGAAGGTTATGCCCATTGAAAAGGTCGGACTTTACGTTCCTGGCGGCACAGCCGCATATCCGTCGACCGTTCTTATGGATTCCATTCCCGCAAAGATCGCAGGCTGTCGCGAGATCGTTATGGTAACACCTCCGTCCGCGGACGGTAAGGTAAATCCCGTTATCCTTGCAACCGCGAAGATCGCAGGGGTTGACAGAATATTCAAGCTTGGCGGTGCACAGGCGGTCGCGGCACTTGCATACGGCACGGAATCGGTGCCCAAGGTAGATAAGATAGTCGGCCCGGGCAACGCATTTGTTGCGGAGGCAAAAAAGCAGGTGTTCGGCAAGGTGTCGATAGATATGATAGCCGGCCCCTCGGAGATATTGGTTGTAGCTGATGCGACTGCAAATCCGCGCTTTGTTGCGGCTGATCTTCTCTCCCAGGCGGAGCACGACAGAATGGCAAGCGCCGTTCTTGTTACCGACAGCTATGACTTTGCACTTGCCGTAAGCGGAGAGCTTGAGCGTCAGATACCCGAGCTTAAAAGGGCAGAGATCGCCAGATGCTCCATTGATAATAACGGAAAGATAATCGTCGCCGAGGACAATCTGATGCTTGCGATAGATATTGCAAACGAGATCGCCCCCGAGCATCTTGAGCTTTGCGTTGATAACCCGTTCGATTACCTTGATAAGGTACACCATGCAGGCTCGATCTTTATGGGCAAGTACTGTCCCGAGGCGCTTGGCGACTATTTTGCAGGTCCTAACCATACACTTCCTACCAGCGGTACGGCGCGTTTCTCGTCACCGCTGAGCGTTGATGATTTTGTAAAGAAAACGCAATTTACCTACTATACGAGGGATGCGCTCGAAAAGGTTGCAGACAAGGTATCCTACTTTGCTACTAAGGAAGGCCTTGGCGCGCACGCAAAAAGTGCAACCATCCGTTTTGAGGAAGAAAAATGAGCAGATTTTTTAGCAGTAAATACGCATCTCTTGAGGCGTACGTACCCGGCGAGCAGCCGCGGGATATGAAGTATATAAAGCTCAACACTAACGAGTCGCCCTTTCCGCCCTCCGCCAAAGTCGGAGATGCTATAAAGAGTCAGATCGGTAGTCTTCAGCTTTACTCGGATCCGGAGTGCACCTCGTTGGTCGAGACTTCTGCCTCGCTTTTTGGCGTAAAAACCGATCAAATCCTGATGACGAACGGCTCTGACGAGATCCTTAACTTTGCCTTTATGGCATTTTCGGATAAAGATCACCCGATCGTTTTTCCCGATATAACGTACGGATTTTACTCTGTTTTTGCAGAGCTTAACGGCATCCCGTATACCGAGATACCGCTTAAGGACGATCTTACGATCGATACTCGTGACTATATCGGCATAGGCAAGAATATAGTAATTGCCAATCCCAACGCACCGACCGGCATAGCTCTCACGCTTGAAGAAATCGAAGCTATCGTCAGCAGCAACCACGATAACGTGGTCGTCATTGACGAGGCATACGTAGATTTTGGCGCGGAAAGCGCGATTAGTCTGGTTGATAAGTATGACAACCTGCTCGTGACGGGAACGTTTTCAAAGTCCCGTTCAATGGCCGGTGCCCGTCTCGGTTTTGGCATCGGATGCAGTGAGCTTATCAGCGACCTTAATACCATTAAGTATTCCACCAATCCTTATAACGTAAACAGAATGACGATGGCCGCAGGCCACGCGGCAATACTCGACAACGATTACTATATGGATAATTGCCGTATCATCTGTCAGAACAGGGAATGGACTAAAGAGAAGCTTCTCACGCTCGGATTCACACTTACCGATTCAAAAACCAATTTCTTGTTTGCAAGGTCGGATCGCATATCGGGTGAGGAGCTTTATAAAAGGCTCAAGGCTCGCGGCATACTCGTGCGCCACTTCTCAAAGGAGCGTATAAAGGAATACAACAGAATTACCGTCGGCACGCGCGACCAAATGGAGGCGCTTGTCGATGCTATTGAAAACATTTTGAAGGAGATATAAAATGAGGGCATCGGAAATAAAGCGTAAAACCGCTGAAACAGATATTGCACTCAAGCTTTGCCTTGATGGCACCGGCAAGTCTGTGATTGATACGGGATGTGGCTTTCTTGACCATATGCTGACGCTTTTTTCAAAGCACGCTCACTTCGACCTCGACGTGAAGTGCAAGGGAGATACACGCGTTGATTATCATCACACCGTTGAGGACGTTGGTATTTGCCTCGGCAAGGCCTTTCTTGAGGCTCTCGGCGATAAAAAGGGCATCGCACGTTATGCGGACAAGACCATTCCTATGGACGAATCTCTCGTGCTCGTTGCCGTTGATATCTCCGGCAGGGATTATCTCGGCTACTCGCTTGATATCCCCTCTTACAGAGTCGGTGATTTCGATACGGAGCTTTGCGGTGAGTTTATGCTTGCTTTCGTTCGTGAGGCAAAGATCGCTATGCACGTGCGCAAGCTCGTGGGTGAAAACTCTCACCACATCATCGAGGGCGCGTTTAAGGCGATGGGCAGGGCACTTTCCGCGGCGGTAAAGATCGATCCGGACTTTGCCGATGACGTTCCGTCGACAAAGGGAGTCATCTGATGATCGCAGTTGTTGATTACGGTGTCGGCAACCTTTTTTCGCTTTGCTGTTCACTTGATGCAATAGGTGCCAAGAGCGTGGTTACCTCCGACCCCGAAATAATTAAAAGCGCCGACAGGATCATACTTCCCGGCGTAGGCGCATTTGGCGATGCGGCAGAAAAGCTTCGCTCGACAGGGCTTGATAAGGTCGTGATCGATGAGGCAAGAGCCGGTAAACCGATATTCGGAATTTGTCTTGGAATGCAGCTTCTTTTTGAAAAAAGCTATGAATACGGCGAGAATGACGGTCTTGCATTGCTCAAGGGCAGTGTAGTACCTATGGATGGCCGTATTCCTGCCGACCTGAAGATTCCTCACATAGGCTGGAATGCCTTGCACGTTGAAAGGAAGCATCCGCTCCTTAAATACGTGAGCGAGGGGGATCACGTTTATTTCGTTCACTCGTATTACGCTGTGGATTGCTCCGAGAGCCTTATAGCTTCGTCGGAGTATGGCACGGCAGTTACAGCCGCCGTAGCACTCGGCAACGTTGCAGGCACGCAGTTTCACCCCGAAAAGAGCGGTGATGTCGGCCTTGCGATACTTAAGGCCTTTGTAGAGTGGGAGGTGGAGAAATGAAGATATTTCCTGCAATAGATCTCTACGATAAAAAGGCAGTTCGCCTCTATAAGGGCGATTACGCTCAGATGACCGTGTATTCCGACGATCCGGTTGCCGTCGCGCGAGATTTTAAGCGTCAAGGCGCAGAATATATTCACGTCGTTGACCTTGAGGGCGCAAAGGACGGCACTACACCCAACCTTTCCGTTGTTCGTGATATAGTCAGGGCGACCGGGCTTTTCGTTGAGGTAGGCGGAGGCATTCGCGATATGGCGGTGCTTGACGAGTATTTTGATGCGGGCGTATCGCGCGCGATACTCGGTACTGCCGCCGTAAAGGACGAGAGCTTTCTTAAGGCCGCCGTTCTCGAATACGGCGATAAGATAGCAGTAGGTGCCGACGTCAAGGACGGCTACATAGCCATAAAGGGCTGGGTAGAGAGCTCACAGTATACCGTGGAGGCCTTCCTTGATAAGATGCAGAGCCTTGGTGTTAAGACTGTGATCTGTACTGATATATCCAAGGACGGCGCAATGCGTGGCACGAATCTTGAACTTTACTCCGAGCTGTCAAGGAAGTATGCGATAGATATAATAGCATCCGGCGGAGTGTCGACCTTAGATGACGTGCGCGCGCTTCGTGCGATGAATATCTACGGCGCAATAATCGGCCGCGCATATTACATCGGAGCAATAGATCTCAAAGAGGCGATAGAGGTGTCTGTATGATAACTAAAAGAATTATTCCGTGCCTTGACGTAAAGAATGGCAGGGTGGTTAAGGGAGTTAACTTTCTGGGTGTATCAGATGTATCCTCTCCCGTTGAGCTTGCGCAGTTTTATTCTGCCGCAGGTGCTGACGAGCTTGTTTTTTACGATATTACGGCCTCAAGTGAGGGGCGCGCCCTTTTCACCGATATACTTATCGAAACGGCCAGAAAGGTGTTTATTCCCCTTACGGTGGGCGGCGGAATCAATACGCTCGATGACTTTGACCGCGTTCTCAAATGCGGCGCGGATAAGGTCAGCGTCAATTCGGGCGCTATAAAGAACCCGCTTCTTATCAAGGAGGCCGCAGAGAGATACGGTGACCAATGTGTGGTTCTCTCCGTTGACGTTAAGCGTGTAGACGGCGTGTATACCGTATTTTTCAAGGGCGGCCGCGAAAACACCGGTATGGAGGCCATCGAGTGGATAAAGCGCTGTGTTGGTATGGGCGCCGGTGAGGTCGTCGTAAATTCGATCGATACCGACGGTGTGAAGCAGGGCTTTGACATAGAGCTTTTAAAAAAGGTCTGTGAGGCCGTCAGCGTGCCCGTAATTGCTTCGGGCGGAGCAGGGTGTATAAACGACTTCATACAGCTCTTCCGCGAAATTCCCGATATAGATGCGGGACTTGCAGCATCCGTGTTCCACTTCAAGGAAATTGAAATAAGGGATCTTAAACAAAAACTTTATGAAAGCGGTATTACCGTGAGGATTTAAAATGATAAATATAAGCGAACTTAAATTTGACAAGAACGGACTCATACCTGCGGTTGTGGTCGATTCCATAACCAAGGACGTTCTCACAGTTGCGTATATGAACGAGGAAAGCCTGAGGATCTCGATGGAGAAGGGCCTTACCTGCTTCTTCAGCCGTTCGAGAAACGAGCTGTGGCTTAAGGGCGAGACAAGCGGCAACTATCAGCACATCGTTTCCATCACGGCGGATTGCGATAAGGATGCTCTCGTCGTGGTGGTAGAGAAGGATGGCCCGGCCTGCCACCGTGGCACCGACTCTTGCTTCACTAATCCCGTATATCAGTCGGAGGAGCTTTCGCAGTTTACGCTTGAGGGCTTGTACGCATTGCTGGAGGGAAGAAAAAAGGACAGACCCGAGGGATCGTATACCACGTATCTTTTTGAGAAGGGAACAGACAAGATTCTTAAAAAGGTTGGCGAGGACTGCACCGAGGTTATCATCGCCGGCAAGGCCGATGACAAGAAGGAAACTATATACGAGATCGCGGATCTTGCCTATCACGTAATGGTGCTTATGACTCAGATGGGCATTACCGTAGAGGACGTTCACCGCGAGCTTGCATCCAGACACATCATTGACCACAAGGTCAAGCAGGAAAAGATGACGAAGTAAACTCGATCTGTTAATAAGCAAAAAGAGCTCTTTTGACCGATGACGGTCGAGAGCTCTTTTTTACTTTGATACTGATTTTTGGGGCAGGGAACGGTCGGTAAAATGGCGTAGAATGAAGATGATATTTAGCGCGGTTCGAGACCCCAAAAAGCAAAATACACAAAATCGAGATGGCCAAAAACGGGTGTTGAGAAATGTGGAAAACTCACCAAGGGCGGTGGACGGAATGTGGAAAACTCGACCGTTGGAATAAAAGCGGTGGAAAAAGAGAAACATCGAAACTACATTATTCCGAGAAATAACATACAAAGATAGATAAATGTTGCGCTAAAATACAAAAACGATCAACTGAATAACAAAAAAGTGTAGGACGAAAAAGTATAAGTCGTTTTTACGTGCGAGTTTTGTGTCCACGGAAAAATGTATCGGCTTTTTTGCTTGTGCGGAGCTCACCGATCTCCAAAAACGACGAAAAGCCTTGCAGGCAGAAAATTTTTCTTGCCCCAAGGCTTTTCGTATATTCTGTTGTACCTTACCCGCGTGATCTTCAAGGGGAAGGCTATGTAAAAGATCGATTATCTCTTGGTCTTCTTAATGCACTGGAAGATCTTTTCGTAATCGTCAAAGATATCGTTCTCGGTTTCCTTTGCGGGGATCTTCTTTACGATGGTCTCCTCACGTACTGTGGGCTGAGGTCTGTATGCAGGCTCCTGCGCCTTGGGCTCCTCGACTACGGCGGCGGGCTTTTCACTCTCTATGTTGCGAGCTATCTCCTCAACTGCGGAGAGGGTGGTGTCGTCGCGTACGGGGGCCTCGGTCTTTGCGGCCTCGCGGGCCTTCATATGATCAAAGCCGGTTGCGATGATGGTTACGCGCATCTCGTCCTCAAGGGTGGGGTCGAATGCGGCGCCCCAGATTATGTTAGCATCGGGATGTGCCTCGTCGTAGATCATCTGAGATGCAGTCTCGATCTCATCAAGCTGAATGTCCTCGGATGCGGTAATGCTTACGAGCACGCCCATAGCACCGGAGATGCTGGTCTCAAGAAGGGGAGAAGAAATTGCCGCCATAGCAGCGAGCTGAGCCTTGTCCTCACCCTTTGCAGAACCCATACCCATGTGTGCGTAGCCTGCATTCTTCATAATGGTGGTAACGTCAGCGAAGTCAAGGTTGATGAATCCGGGAACGTTGATGAGATTGGAAACGGACTGCACTCCGCGGCGGAGCACGTCATCCGCGATCTCGAATGCGTTTGCAAGGGTAATATGGTTGTCCTCAACCTGCTTAAGACGCTCGTTGGGGATAATAATGAGCGAGTCAACAAACTTGGAGAGCTCGGCGATGCCGGCCTCTGCCTGCTTGCTTCTGCGCAAACCCTCAAATGCGAAGGGCTTGGTTACGATACCAACGGTAAGAATACCAAGGTCGCGTGCTGCCTTTGCAATAACGGGAGCCGCACCGGTACCTGTACCGCCGCCCATACCTGCGGTAACGAATACC
>CAZQTN010000032.1:0-17067 GCA_964596195.1 uncultured Ruminococcus sp. | reverse complement strand
CATCGTCAGGACTACACTAAGATTCAGATCGAAAAAATCGAGGCTTAACTTAAAAAATGACGACAGTAATCTTTTATAAGACCAATGGATTTTTTTACGGATTTGAGGAGCAGGGGCATACGGGTTACGGCGAGTCCGGTGACGATGTATTGTGCGCAGCGCTCTCCAGTATGACGATGTTTCTTATAAACGCGATCGAGGTATCCTATGCCTGCGACGTTGAGTATAAGATAGACGAGAAAACTACTGATATCCGCGTAATTGCAAAATCCGCAATTCCTAAATATGAAAAGGATGAAAAGAAGCAGTTTGCTGTTTCGGGTCTTATACAGGCTTATTTCTTCCAGCTTATGGATCTCGTTGAGGAATATTATGAATTTCTTGATGTAAAAGAGATCGAGCGCGAGATATAAGCAAAAACACGGCTAATGCCATTCAAATAATACGGAGGTATAAGAAATGTTGAAGCTCAGTTTGCAATTCTTCGCTCACAAAAAGGGCGTAGGTTCTACTAAAAACGGCCGCGATTCCGAGTCTAAGCGCCTTGGCGTTAAGAAGGCTGACGGACAGGCAGTTATCGCAGGCAATATCATCGTTAGACAGCGCGGCACCAAGATCCATCCCGGCAAGAACGTCGGTATCGGCTCTGATGACACCCTCTTCGCACTCGTCGACGGAACTGTTAAGTTCGAGCACATTACCGGCGGCAAGAAGCAGGTTAGTGTATACGCTGCTGACTAATATTTCAAAAAAGAGTAGTTTAATCTGCTCTTTTTTGTTTTACAAATCGGTTGGTAAATGTAAAAAAAGACATATTTTGTCCTATTTTACATAAAAATAATTCTTTTTACTATTGTATTTCCTTGGTTTTGGGGATATAATTGAAATGTAAAATAAAGCTTGGAAAGGAACGGTTTATTATGTCCATACTTGTTACAGGCGGTACCGGATATATCGGTTCGCACACAGTTGTCGAGCTGTTGAACATCGGCGAGGAGGTTGTTATAGTTGATAACCTCTCTAACAGTAAGCTTTGCGTACTTGATAGAATAGAGAAGATCACGGGCAAGCGCCCCGAGTTTATCAAGTGCGATCTTCTTGATATGGAGAAGCTTACCGAGGTTTTTGATACGCACAAGAATATTGATTCCGTTATTCATTTTGCCGGTTTTAAGGCAGTTGGTGAATCCGTGTCTATGCCTATCAAGTACTATCATAATAATCTCACCGGCACCTTTAATCTGCTTACCGCTATGCGCGAGCACGGCGTTAACAGAATAGTATTCTCCTCGTCTGCAACGGTGTACGGACTTCCTAAGACTGTGCCGATCAAGGAGGATTTCCCCCTCTCAACCACAAATCCGTATGGCGAGACAAAGCTTATGATCGAGCGCATACTTAAAGATTGCACCCTTGCATATCCCGACCTTTCTGTGTGCGTTCTTCGTTACTTTAACCCCATTGGTGCACATTCGTCTGGCCTTATAGGTGAGGACCCCAGGGGCATTCCTAACAATCTGCTTCCTTATATTTCAAAGGTTGCCGCAGGTAAGCTTGAGTGCCTTAGTGTTTTCGGTAACGATTATAACACCAAGGACGGCACCGGCGTTCGCGACTATATCCACGTAGTTGACCTTGCGCTTGCGCATCTTAAGGCAATTGAGTACACCGCCAATATGAAAGGAATAGATTATATCAACGTCGGTACAGGTAACGGATATTCCGTGCTTGAGATGGTTGCGGCGTTTGAAAAGGCGTGGGGGGCTCCCGTTAAGTATAAGATTGCGGCTCGCCGCCCCGGCGATATAGCTGAATGCTATGCAGATCCCAAGAAGGCAGCAGATGTGCTCGGATGGCACGCAGAGCGTGGTCTTGAAGAGATGTGCGCCGATTCTGCAAGATGGCAGAGAATGAATCCCGACGGTTACCCCGACGATTAATAAAAAATAAAAGGGGCTTCTAAAGAGCCCCTTTCTTCTATGAAAGGATATGTACGATGACTCCACTTTCAGATAAAAAATTCTTTCTCTTGGATATGGATGGTACCATATATCTCGACAACGATCTTTTCGACGGTACGCTTGATTTCCTTGCAAAGGTGCGTGAAAAGGGCGGCCGCTATATCTTCGTTACAAACAATTCCTCAAAGGGAGTGGACGCTTACGTTAAGAAGCTCACCTCGATTGGAATTCCTGCTGTAGAGGATGATTTTTTAACCTCGACGGATGCTACTATTTTGTATTTAAACGACAAATTCCCGGGCAGAAAGTTTTATTCTTTCGGCACCGAGTCGTTTACAAAACAGCTTCGCGACTCGGGCGTGAACGTAACTACCGCTCTTGAGGATGATATATTCGGCCTCGTTATATCAAACGATCAGGAGCTTACATTTAAAAAGCTTGACGACGCTTGCATACTCCTCGGCAGGGGCGTTGAATATATAGCAACCAACCCCGACTGGGTGTGTCCCACGTCGTACGGTTACGTACCTGACTGCGGTTCTTTTGCGGATATTCTTCGTCGGGCTACCGGCAGGATCCCCACCTTTATCGGCAAGCCTCAGCCTGAGATGCTTCTGCTCGCTATGGAAAAGTTCGGCTATTCCAAGGACGAGACCTTGATGGTTGGCGACCGCGTTTATACGGACATTGCATCCGGATACAATGCAGAAGTTGATACCGTGTTCGTCCTCAGCGGCGAGGGCACAATAGCTGATGCTGAAAACACAGATACCAAGCCCACGTACATACTTAAAAACATCCGCGAGCTTTGCGATAGAATATAAGAAAGGTTTTATTGATTTGATAACAGTAAGTAACGTAGCGTTTCAGTTCGGCGGTCAGATACTCTTCAAGGACGTCGATCTGAAATTCACCCCCGGAAATTGTTACGGCATTATTGGTGCCAATGGCGCAGGAAAGTCTACATTTTTGCGCATTCTCTGCGGCGAGCTTGAGCCCACCAAAGGTAACGTTTATATTCCCGAAACCGTGCGAATGTCCGTGCTCAAGCAGAACCACTTTGCATTCGAGGAGTATTCGGTTCTCGATACCGTTATAATGGGCAATAAGCGCCTTTATGACATTATGAAAGAAAAGGACGAGCTTTACGCCAAGCCCGATTTCTCCGACGAGGATGGAATCCGCGCATCCGAGCTCGAGGGCGAGTTTGCGGAGCTCAACGGCTGGGAGGCTGAATCGGATGCTTCAAAGCTGATTCAGGGCCTCGGTCTTTCGGACGATTATCTTTATGTGCAGATGTCCGATCTTAAGGAAAGTGAAAAGGTAAAGGTTCTTCTTGCACAGGCGCTTTTTGGCAATCCAGATATAATCCTTCTCGATGAGCCTACGAACGGTCTTGATATCGATGCTGTTGCGTGGCTCGAGGATTTTCTTTCCGATTACTTTGGTACCGTGCTTGTCGTATCTCACGACCGTCACTTCCTCAACGATGTCTGCACAAACATTGTTGATATTGACTATTCCGGCATCAAGATGTACGTCGGTAACTACGAGTTCTGGTATGAGTCCAGCCAGCTTATCCAGCGTATGATAAAAATGCAGAATAAGCGTAACGAGGAGAAGATTGCAGAGCTCCAGAGCTTCATTCAGCGCTTCTCGGCCAACAAGTCCAAGTCGCGTCAGGCTACCTCGCGTCGCAAGCTTTTGGACAAGCTTACGATCGAGGAACTGCCCGCATCCAGCCGCAGGTATCCATTTATCGGTTTTGATATGGACAGGGAACCCGGTAAGGAGATCCTGCACGTTGAGGGACTTACAAAAACGCTTAACGGTAACGTCTTGTTCAAGGATCTTACTTTCCACGTATTCAAAGAGGATAAGATCGCGTTTCTTGGTAATGAGCTTGCTATAACACAGCTTTTCAAAATTCTCAATGAGGAGGAAAAGGCTGACTCCGGCGAGTTCAAGATCGGCGTTTCCATAACGACCTCGTATTTCCCGCACGACAATTCGCCCTATTTTGAAGGTCACAATGAATCGATCCTTGATTGGATGCGACAGTATTCCAAGGATCAGACGGAAACCTACCTTAGAGGCTTCCTTGGCAAAATGCTTTTCTCAAATGAGGCGGTGTTTAAGCCTGTCAACGTTCTTTCGGGTGGCGAAAAGGTGAGATGTATGTTTTCTCGCATGATGATGTTCGGCTCGAATATGCTCATTATCGATCAGCCGACTGACCATCTTGACCTTGAGTCCATCACCGCCGTGAACAACGGCATGCAGGCCTTTAAGGGCAATATCCTTTTCTCCTCACATGACTATGAAATAGTCAACACCGTTGCCAACAGAATTATAGAGATACATCCCGGCGGTAGCTTTACCGACTATCGCGGCACCTACGAGGAATATCTCGAATATAAGAAGTCACATAATGCTTAAAACAGAAAAGCCTCGCCCGTGTCAATGATAATGATAATACGGGCGAGGCTTTTTTTCATTTAATTTATTTCTTATTTTGGATGCTTTATAAAATGAAGTTCGTCGGTGTATTCTCCGACAATTACACCTTCGTTAAGAAGCGTATCAAGCTCCTGCCACACCTTAACTATATAGTCGCGGGGGTGTATACCGAAATGCTTTTCAAACTTTTCTATATCGGAGAAAACTAAATCCCGTCCTTTTAGTGCGGATATCATCTTATACCCACCGGCAACAACTCTGCCACACGAGCCGCTTAGCTGATACACAGTTTCGGTAAGGTTTAGCCTTCGCTTTGTTGAATCGACCTCATAATCTATCTCGCTTACCGCTTTTATTTCTTCGTTTATAAGCGTCTGCCAATCCTTAAACGTAAACAAGCCCTCGCGGATACAAATATACGAAAGCAGCTCGTCATCAGAAATATCAAATTCCTCTATACGACGAAAGATATGCTTTAAGGTATCGTATATGGGGCTATTACCGTCATAATCTCTTACATCAACAATTTTGATGCAATCGGTAATTTCAAACGTAGGCATCGCAAGCGTTTTAGTGATATACATTTTGTTCTCCTATCTATGCTTATCGGTTAGCTCGTTCTTATCAACTTATCAGCAAACAAATTTTCAAATTCTTCAATACTGCCTTCTGTAAGGAGCGATTTTTGGCATACAAAGTACGGATCTCGATCTGCGTAATTGAATATGAAATAATACCATTCGCCATAATCCTTGACGCATTTTACGGAAGAAAGCATACGGAAACGTTCGCCTTGTTTAGAAAAATGTACTATCGTTTCTTCCTCGGTATCAATAAAAATTCTGTTCGGCACACAGTTGTCATAATGTATAAATGAAAACCCTACCATCATAGCGAGAGGAATTATAAAAAGCAGTGCGAGGGTATCCCAATAAATCGCTGCAAGAATTGTAGGGATAAGAAAGATTACAGCCGTAATAGACGTTGCCATTACCATACCTTTGCTTTGTATGCGGAAGAGAAACTGTCTGCTATTTCCGGTAATCTCGCCATTAAATTCTATCATAGTGCCTTACTCCGTGTTCTTCTAATGATTTAAAATCTCGATACCGATGTTTTTTGATAACCTTTTATTTTGCTTTTCGTTTGCGGTGAAAATATGGTAATGCCCCAATCCCCACTCGACAGCAACAAAAAATACAGCCTTGTTTTTCGAAACAACATAATATAAGTCTTGTAAAAAAGGACTTGCGATATTTTTCTTTCCATAGGTGATGGAAGGCTTTTTATAGACATTCCATTTCGATTTCATAATCTCTATATCGTTAATTTTTATATCCGATCCTAAAGGATAGAAACCAAGATAATCAACTTTTACAAACATTGTTTTCCTCTTAAAAATCAATCCATTCTATGTTTATAGCCGTAAATAACGATGGGAATTATAAGCAAAACTCCTACCGTACCTACCGCAAGCGAAGTGTTGAATAGCCAATCCGGGACGATAGATTTATCCCAAATAAATAATTCGTATATTATCGAAAAAATACCCGAAGGAGCTACTAAGCATACGCCTATTATGCAAAGAATTTCTGTTAGTTTTTTCATCGTTTTATATACCTAAAATGTAAAAGCCGTTATACGCTTTCCCCTCGCTCAACCATTGAACAAGACGCTCATAATCAACAGGGCGACACTCACAAATCTTCGCTACAAGTGAATCTATGGCACTCGGAGCATAATAATTTATTCCGAAAAGATCGACTACACCGGTTTCCAAATTGTTATATGTACCCGAGTTAAAAAATGGGGCATACTCTCTGAAAAAAGCGTCTATGTCATCCGCATACACGTATAGAGAATCGTTTTGCCAATGATTGATACTGTGGGATGATACGATTTTTTTGATTTTTGCTTTGGGCGGCAATTTACAGTATTGTAGCTCTATAAAAGCCGAAGAGCCAAATTTTCTTCGCTCTTCCTGTGAAGCGAAAACGTGAAACAACATAGAATTCCACCTCCAAATTATCTTTGTTGCGCTCCGTGTTCTTCTAATGATTTTACTAAATCGTTTATTCCAATTCTCATATCTCCGACAAAGAATAATATTGAATTATCCTTGCCATAAACCGTTAGCTGATTTAATGAGTATGTAAAATGAGATATGTCAGAAAATTTGATTTCTTTCTTTTTGAAAACTCTATTTACGCTAATAGCGTCCTCTGTTATTATCTCGTAGTCGTGAGTGCAAATCAAAAAAAGCGAAAACGGTATTGAAATGCAGAACAGACCGCCAAATGTGTAACCGAGCCAAAACGCAATTTCTAACGTCTGATCTGAAAATATAAAGGCTATTGCTCCGGCAATAAAGGCGGTGCAAAGTACAATAGTTATTATCAAACTTGCTACTGTTCGTCTTATAGGCGCGTGAGTTCTGCTAACAGATTGCTCTTGATCTTCCTTTTTAGTTGTTGAATAGAATAAAAATTCCAAAGCGAAGGCAGTAAAAAATATAACTACTGCTCCTGTCAAAAATATCCAACCCATTTGATACTCCAATCTGTTCAGCTATCAAAAATAAAATGTGAAGTCTGTGCCGCCTTTTGTTATCCAAAGGAAAAGAACGAGAAGCACCACGGTTATTGATACCGCTTTTACAACGATTTCGGTTATCTTTCTTTTCTTGGCAATAGCAGCTCTTGCTTTTTTTTCGTTTTCTGCGATTTCTTCATCGGTCAGAATATGCTTTCCGAGCATCTTTTGCATTTTCTCAATTACGTATTGTTCGTCCGCACTGATAATCCTATCGCAAGCCCAACATTTGAAATCGTACTCGGTCAATTCCACGTCACCTATGGAATACGTACCGTTTGCAAATCGAGCGTGCTTTCTGTAATCGGGATCACCTCGCTTAATAGTGCAAGTACGGGCATTTCTCAAAAGTCTGTCACCGCATTTATGGCAATAAAACTTTCGAGTTACCATAGCCAAATCAAATTCTGATGTTCTATTTTTCATACCGTTAATCTCAACTTAATATATCATTTTTTGTGATGCTGTATTTAATCATTGTTGGTGTTCTCATTGCGCTTTCTGATTTTTATAGATGAGCATATTATATCACGAAAATCGACACATTTCAATACTTTATCGTTCAAGGCAATACATTTGGTTTAATAAAAGAAAAAAAGAGCCAACGCATCGAGAGTTAAAACTATCGTAAGGTAGGCTCTTTTGTCGTGTTTTACCAAATATCAAGGCGTAGGCCTTGTATTACCAACTCTGCGACTTGGATAAGAAAAGAGGCTAGCTCATTAAGCTAACCTCTTTTCTGGTGTCGGTGGCGAGACTCGAACTCGCACGTCTTGCGACAATGGATTCTAAGTCCATCTTGTCTACCATTCCAACACACCGACTTATATGATGCGGCAGGGAAAGACCTTGCCGCATTTTTGTTACTTGAATCTTGGGGAATAATCCTTTTTCGCAGGCTCTTTGGTTTTCGTTTCCGGGAGCTTTTTATCCAACTTTTTCACACCTCTTATAACAAGGAATGCAACACCGGCGAACAGAGCGTATAAAAACAAAAAAACGAGAAATACCACCATAAAATCGGCGGCAGAATCTACCACAAAAGCATTTCCATTTGCGAATATTATAAAGAAAGCGAGGAATAGAACCGCAAAATGAATCGGTAGCTTCACATACAGCTTGAGCGCCTTGATCTCAAAGATCATATTGGTTATGGCGATTATGAGTGAAAAGAGCAGTATTATGAAATATTGTGTAGCACCGATCGATAGATCCTTTGCTCCGGTGCCAATCATCGTGATGATCAGAAATAGCAGGGAAATGAGTACCGTAAACGTGCAGGTGTGGTATAAAAGCTTTTCAAGCCGCTTCATTTTTAACATCCTTTGCGTGCAAAATAACAATGTAATAATACCATATAATGATATGTTTTTCAAGTACTTTTTTAAAATTCAAGGACAAAAAGCAAAAAATCAATGCTGATTATTGTGAAAATGAATAAAAATGCAAAAATGAATATTTTCGCCTGTAAATCGGTTGACAATCGCATAAATAAGTATTATAATAATTATATATATTTTGCACGAGGTATTGCATATGAACAGAAAAACAGCGCGCGAAAACGCTTTTATTCTCCTGTTTGAGGGAGCAAGCAAGAAGGACGAGACAGCAGAGGAGATCTTTGAAAAGGCTACAACCGTCAGAGCTCTCGAAACAGACGAATACGTAAAAAAGGTTTTCTTCGGCTGCTATGAAAACGCACGCGCGATCGAGGAGTGCATTGATAGGTCGTTGATAGGATGGGCGAAGGACAGAATATCACTTTCTTCGATTGCAATACTCAGGCTTGCGACGTACGAATTGATGTTTATGGATGATGTCCCTGCAAAGGTCTCGATAAACGAGGGCATAGAGCTTGCAAAGAGATATGACGACGACAAGGCCTATTCATTCGTCAACGGTGTTCTTAACAGAGTTGCCGAAGATCTTGGCAGAAAATGAAAAAGAAAATAGTACTCGGCATTGATACAAGCAACTATACGACCTCGGTCGCCCTCGTGGGAACGAACGGAGAGCTGATCGCCAACATCAAAAGGCCACTGCCCGTGAAGCCGGGTGAGAGGGGACTTAGACAGTCGGACGCAGTTTTTGCACACGTAAAAAACATTCCGTCAGCTATGGACGAGGCTCGTGTCTACCTTAAGGATGCGAACGTCGTAGCAGTTGGCGTGAGCGAGAGACCGCGAAATATCGATGGGTCTTATATGCCTTGCTTTCTTACAGGTCTATCCGTCGCAGAGAGCATTGCGGCGACCATGGATATACCGCTCTATAAGTTCTCGCATCAGTGCGGCCATATTATGGCGGCACTTTATTCTTCAGGTAGATTTGATCTTCTTGAACGCGAGTTTTGCGCCTTTCACGTTTCTGGTGGAACCACCGAGGTCTTGCGTGTTAATAAGGATGGAGCGGCGTTTAGCGCCGAGCTTGTCGGCGGAACCGCAGACATAAATGCCGGTCAGCTGATCGATCGTATCGGCGTTCATATGGGGATGCCTTTTCCTGCCGGGCCTCATATGGAAAGACTCGCTCTTGAAAATGACAAAAAGCTTCCGTCGATAAAGCTGAAGCTCACCGATTGTAAGATCAACCTTTCCGGAGCCGAAAATCTGGCGATTGCCTTGTATGATAAAACAGCCGATGCTCCTCTTACATCCGCTTACGTGCTTGAATACGTTACCAAAGCACTATCCTTGCTTGCTTCTGCTTATCAGGAAGAATACGGAAGCACGGAATTCGTGTTTGCGGGCGGAGTTATGAGTAACTCGATAATAAAATCAGCGCTTTCTAAGCAGTTTAACGCATCCTTTGCCACACCCGCCTGCTCGGCCGATAATGCTGTTGGTATTGCGTGTTTGGCGATGCGAGCATATAATTCGGAGAATAATAATGGATATTTCAGCCCTCCGTGATCGCCCGACTCAAGGGGCGTTCACTGTTACAGAACTGAATAGCTATATAAAGAATCTGATAGATTCCAACCGCACTCTTGCGGCGATCAGCGTCACGGGCGAGATATCGAATTTTACAGATCACCGCAGCGGACATCTGTACTTTTCACTAAAGGATACCGATGCGCAGATACGGGCGGTTATGTTTCGCTCTGCTCGTTCGCGTCTTAAATTTGCTCCTACGGAGGGAATGAAGGTCACCGTACACGGTTCCGTATCTCTTTATCCGCAAGGGGGCACTGTTCAGCTTTACGTCAACACGATGGCACCCGATGGTCTAGGTGCATTGTATAAAGCCTATGAACAGCTTAAGGAGCGCCTTTCTGCGGAGGGACTGTTTGACGACGAGCACAAATCACCAATTCCCGTATTTCCAAACCGTATTGGAATCATAACCTCGCCTACGGGAGCGGCTGTACGTGATATAATCAACGTTACAGGTCGTCGTTATCCCTTGGCACAGATTTATCTTTATCCCTCGCTCGTTCAGGGCGACGGTGCGGAGACGGATCTTGTGCACGCTATTGACTATTTTGAAAGCTCCGGACTTGTCGATGTGATCATAATCGGCCGTGGCGGCGGATCGATAGAGGATCTTTGGGCATTTAATTCGGAAAAGCTGGCGCGCCGCATTCACTCGGCAAAAACGCCAATAATATCTGCCGTGGGACACGAAACAGATTTTACTATATGTGACTTCGTTTCTGATCTTCGTGCGCCGACTCCATCTGCGGCGGCAGAGATCGCCGTACCCGACATCAGAGATATAATGTTGGGTCTTGATGACACATCCGATCGCATAGTTAACGCCTTGCGCACTATTGCCGAACGAAAAAGAGAGCGACTCGAACGTATATCCGACAGACCTATATTCAAAGATTCCTCGCTTTTCTCATCCTCGTACCGCGACAGTGTGATCACACTTTGCGACAGAGCCGAGCTCGCGATCTCGGATGTAATAAGAGGGAAGTCAGGCGACCTACGCGTTGTAAGCGGTAAGGTTGATGCACTGAGTCCTCTCGCGGTGCTCTCGCGTGGATATTCGATAGTTGAAAAGGGTGCCAACGTCGTTTTTGGCGTTGACCAGATTGCGGCGGGAGATCACGTTTCGCTTCGCTTCAAAAACGGCGTAGCGGATGCAAGCATAAATTCTACGAAAGTCTCCCGAAAGGAGAAAAAATAATGAAAAAAAACGTTACCTTTGAGGAAGCTATGCTTTCGCTCGACAATGCAGTTTCAAAGCTCGAGAGCGGTACGCTCAGCCTCGACGAATCGCTGGCCACCTTTGAGGAGGCGGTCAAGCTCATAAAAATATGTAACGAGAAGATAAATTCCGCGGAGCAAAAGGTAAAAATGCTCATAGAAAATGCAGACGGCAGTGTTACAGATGTGCCGTTTGATGCCGAATGATATGAGACTCGATGTATACCTTTATGAAAACGGTCTCGCGCACAGCCGCACGGAAGCTAAGCAGCTGATACTTGAGTCACTAGTTTCAGTAAATGGCAAGGTCATTACCAAGGCATCGTACGATGTTGCCGACGGGGCCGAAGTGAGTCTTGCTGATGTTGGAGTACGTTACGCCAGCAGAGGTGGACTTAAGCTTGAGTGTGCGATAGGTGCATTTAGCTTTCGGATAAATGGCAGGTACGCCATAGACGTTGGAGCTTCCAGCGGTGGATTTACGGACTGTCTGTTAAAGCACGGTGCGGTACACGTTATCGCCGTCGATTCCGGCACGGATCAGCTCGTTCAGAGCTTACGTGAAGACAAGCGCGTTACGGTCATGGAGGGATATAACGCACGGTATATGTCTCTGGCGGATATCCCATACGAGCCGGAGCTTGCGGTAATGGACGTTTCGTTTATTTCTGCAACATATATAATGCCTGCGCTCTATAATTGCTTAAGAGAGGGTGCCGATTTTATATGTCTTATAAAGCCGCAGTTCGAGGTTGGCAGAGCCAACGTAGGCAAGGGCGGCATAGTAAAGGATGATAAGGTGCGCGCATCTGCCGTGGAAAAGGTAGTTAAATTCGCGGAAAGCATTGGATTCAAAACCGAGGGCGTCGTTCCTTCGTCTGTTGTTGGCGGCGACGGCAATATTGAATTTCTAGCGCATTTTAAAAAATAATATGAGTTTACAAGCGACGGAAAGGAGAGCTATGAAAAGCATAGTAATCATACCGAATATACTTAAAGACACCGATCTGTCTGTGAGCTCCAAGGTTGCGGAATTTCTTGCATCATGCGGAGCCACCGTGTTCGTTGAGGAAAAATTTAAAACTAACCTCGCAGGTTATGCGACCGTTTGTAGGTCTATTCCTGCCGAAGCGGAGTTGATAATCGTTATCGGAGGTGACGGATCTATAATTGATGCCTCTGTTCCGGCAATAGAGAATGACCTGCCCGTTCTTGGTGTTAACCTTGGCAACCTTGGTTACCTCGCAGAGCTTGAGCCTGAGGATATCGGTCAACTTAAAAGGTTGTTTACAGGTGAGTACAAGATTGAAGAAAAAATGCTTCTTTCTGTTGCGATAGTACGCGGTGAGGTAACGGTAGAGTCGCCACGACTTGCCTTGAACGATGTGATAATCTCGCACGAGACTTATCTCGGACTTGCCGAGCTGTCACTTACGGATTCAAACGGATCAACTGTCAAATATAGGGCAGACGGATTGATACTTTCTACTCCTGTCGGATCGACTGCGTACTCGCTTTCTGCCGGAGGACCGATCATTTCGCACGATATAGACTCAATTCTTGCAACGCCGATCTGTCCGCATTCCTTCTTTAACCGTTCAGTCATATTCAACCCCTCTGAGCATCTGACGCTTTGCAATCGCGGCAAGGACACGCTCAATATAACGGTTGACGGCAGGCTTTTTGTCGAGCTTGGAGAAAATGAAACCTGTGTTGTTAAGGCCGCAGATAAGCGATTCCGTATGCTGACCTTCAGTCGAGGTAATATGTTCTCGACACTTTTTGGAAAAATGAAACGCTTTGAAAATATTTGATCGGAGAGATAGAAATGAAAAACGTAAGACAGCAGAAAATACTTGAGCTCATCGATACTTATGATATAGATACTCAGGAGGCTATGATAGACAGGCTTCGTGAAGCCGGAATCAATGCAACGCAGACCACCATATCCCGCGACATCAGAGAGCTTAAGCTTGTAAAGGGGATGACGGGAAAGGGCGAGTATAAGTACATACGTCCGGGCGCAAAGCGCGAGACGAATATTCCCGTACTGAACTCTGCGCTTACCGAGTCTGTCGTTCGTATAGAGGCCGCCGGTAACATAGTGGTTGTCAAGACGTTTCCGGGTATGGCGAATGCTCTTGCGGTGTGCGTGGATTCTCTTGAGAAGCTTCACATAGTCGGTAGCGTTGCAGGCGACGATACCATACTTCTCGTTGTAAGAAGTGAGGAGGTCGCTCACGAGGTAGCAAAAGAGCTCAAGGAAGCCTTTTCGGTTTAATATTATTTTCGGAGGAGAAAATGCTTCTTTCCTTACACATTGAGAATATAGCGGTAATAAAATCGCTTGACCTTGATTTTACATCAGGATTTACGGTCATGACCGGCGAGACCGGTGCCGGCAAATCCATAATTATAGATTCGATCAACCTGCTCCTTGGTGCGAAGGCGGATAAGGAACTTATACGCACGGGCGAAGCATATGCTATGGTAAGCGGATTTTTTGGTGATCTGACACCGAGTGCTACTGCCGCGCTTTCCGACGTCGGTATCGGTTGCGACGAGGACGGAAACATTCTTATTCAGCGATCTATGCATGCTGACGGCCGCTCGCAGATAAAAATAAACGGCCGTACGGTCACGCTTTCCGTTTTGAGAAGCGTTACGCCGTCGCTTGTTGCCATACACGGGCAGTCGGACACCGCTTCGATAGCCGATCCGCAAAAGCAGCTTGAGCTTATTGATATATATGCATCAAACTCGGAGCTGTTAGAGCAGTACAAGCAGATGTATTCTGAGCTTGAGGGCATCAGAGGTCGGATAAACGACGTCTCAAAGCAACAAGCAGAGCGAGAGCGCCTTGTCGAGATACTTAAGTATCAGATCAAGGATATTGATGACCTTGCCGTACACGATGGCGAGGAAGAGGAGCTTATTGATAAAAAGCTCAAAATAAAGAACAGCGAGAAAATAACGAAAAACGCGGGCTTCGTTTTCAAAGCCTTAAAGGGCAGCGAAAAGGGAAGCGTATCATTTCTTCTGGAGCGCAGTATCAGTGCGCTTGAGCAGATATCGGACGTTGTACCGGATTTTGCCGGATACACAGAGACCCTGCGCGATATGCTCTATAAGGCGGATGATATTGGCGAGGAGGTGTATGCCGTTATTGCCGATATGGATTCCGATTCAACCGAGACCCTCAATAAGATAGAGGCACGCCTTGATAAGATTACTAAGCTTAAGCGTAAATACGGACTTACTCTCGCCGACGTGCTTGCCTTTAGAGATAAGGCGCAAAACGAGCTTGATACGCTTGAAAACTGCGACGAAATACTCAAGGAACTTGAGAAAAAGGAACGCGAGGTTTACGCTGCGGCGCTCTCAATTGCCGATCAGTTGCACTTGAGGCGCGTTGCCGCCTCGGAGGAGATCGAATCGTCGGTTAAAGCGACTCTTGAGTTTCTTGATATGCCCAAGGTTGTCTTCTATACCTCGATAAAAGATGAGTATTCTGCCGGCAAAAAGGTACTTGCCTCAACCGGATACGATAAGCTTGAATTTTACATCAGCGCCAACAAGGGGGCGGATGCACAGCCGCTGGGTAAGATAGCATCCGGCGGTGAGCTTGCGCGTATTATGTTGGCTTTAAAATCCGCAATATCGGACAAGGACGGTATTTCAACCGTTATTTACGATGAGATAGATGCCGGCGTTTCTGGTAAAACTGCTCGCAAGATCGGAATAAAGATGCTCTCCCTTGCACAGAGCGCACAGTTGTTTTGTGTTACTCACAGTGCGCAGATTGCCTCTCTTGCAGAGGTGCATTTCCTCATAAAAAAGCGCGACGTTGATTCGACTACTCAGACCTTCGTTGAGCGCCTTGACAGAGACGGCAAAATATCCGAGCTCTCGCGCATACTGGGGGGCATAAATGTAACCGAGGCACAGCGCAAAGCGGCAGAAGATATGCTCAACGAGAAAGAAAGTTATATAAGGGCTTAACACAATGAAGCAGCTTTTTGATTTTTTGATCAAAAAGGACGTTGAATATAAAATTGATCAACCAATGTCGCAGTACACCTCTGTTCGTATAGGTGGCATCGCACGGGTGATTGCATTTCCGGATACGAAAGAAAAGCTGGTCGATCTTGTTCGTTTTCTTTGTGAAAACAACATCAAGCATAAGCTGATTGGCAGGATGACAAATATATTGCCCTGCGACGGTGAATATCGTGGCATTCTGATTTCAACCAAAAGACTTGATCGGTGTGGCAGAAATGCCTCAAGGGTCGTCGCAGAGTGCGGAGTGCTTACCTCATCCCTGATAATGCGGATGGCCAAATCCGGGCTAGGCGGTGCCGAGGGCTTGTGCGGTATACCAGGCTCGCTGGGCGGTATGATAGCATCAAACGCAGGTGCGTACGGATGCGAGATCGGGGATCTGGTGAGAACTGTATGCGCCTATTCTTGCTCCGAAGATCGTATCTTTAACTTTGCGCACGATGAGATATGCTTTTCATATCGTAAGAGTATTTTTTCGGGCGCGAATACGGTTATACTAGCGGCAGAGCTTGAGTTTACTCCGCGCACGGCAGATATTATTCTAGAAGAAATGGGAAAGATAAGGCAGAAACGAAGCCTCACCCAACCCATTGAATATCCAAGTCTTGGAAGTGTATTTAAAAAGGTGAATGGCATATCCGCCGCGTACCTCATTGACCGTTGCTGTTTGAAGGGCAGATCCGTAGGCGGCGCTCAGGTATCGCCAAAGCACGCGGGCTTCATAGTTAATAACGGATCCGCTACTGCCGCTGATTTTATTGAGCTCGTTTCAATTATAAAAAGCGAGATCAACAGGCAATGCGGGTTTACACTTGAAGAAGAAATAGAATATATTTAGTATTCTGCCACAAAATAAATCGTATTTGTGTGAAAAAAGGAGGCTAAAATGTCGTTTTCATCAGATCTTAAAGCAGAAATTATTAATCAACCGATAAAGTCCTCCTGTTGTCGCAAGGCCTTTGCTTCGGCTCTCCTTGCTTCAAAAGCAAAGGTTAAAGAGGGCGTTATTGTACTCAACCTTGAGAACGACGCCTTTGCCACCTTTGCCGTCAAATACATTTCCGAATTTTTCGGCTCCACTCCCGTGGTACAACGTCCAAGGACGGGTGGCAGATGCCGTGCCTTGAGCTTTTCATCTAAAAGTGCATTGTGCTATTTAGCTGCTATTGACTCGGGCGAACCGCTTTACAACGTAAAATGTCCCGCTTGCGAGGCGGCTTTTTTCAAGGGGTTCTTTTTTGCGGCGGGCAGAATATCCTCTCCGACAAAGCAATATCTTCTTGAGTTCTCGCCTGTGAACTGCTGCTCGCAATTTATAAATGCGCTTTCTTCCGTGGGAGTTGAAGCTCGCACAACAGAGAGAAGCGGCCGTGTCGACATATATGTAAAGAAAAGTGCTATGATCGAGGATTTTTTTGCCTTTATAGGTTTGAATTCTGCAGCGTTTGCATTTATGAATGCTAAGATAGAGAGCGAGTTCAGAAATAATACAAACCGCATCGTTAACTGCGAAACCAATAACATAAGCAAGTCGGTAACGGCTTCTCATAAGCAAATATCCGTGATAGACGAGCTTGAGCGCTCAAATCTTCTTTCCTCGCTTCCTGAAGAGCTTGAAGCGACGGCACGGTTGAGAATAAAATACCGCGATCTGTCGCTTTCTCAGCTTGCAGCTGTCGCGGTGCCTGCGATCTCCAAATCCGGACTGTCGCACCGACTCAAAAAAATTATGGAATATTCAGAAGTGCTCTTACCGAGCGTAAAAAAATAAAGGAGGTCACTCACGTGGGAGATTTCGTACATCTTCATCTTCATACAGAATATAGCCTGCTTGACGG
>CAZQTN010000031.1:0-17293 GCA_964596195.1 uncultured Ruminococcus sp. | reverse complement strand
TGTGCATTGCTCTTTCCGGGGGCTCCGCAGCAGTTTTTGTATTTTTTGCCCGACCCGCAAGGACATGGATCGTTTCTTCCCACCTTTTCGGAGGCGGGCTTCCTTATTGTAACGCGAGCCGCCTTTCTCTCCCCGCCCTCAAAGCCAGAGGTCAATGGATTTGCGACCTGAACTCTCTTTATAGGCTGCGCGGCCCTCGGAACGACCGACAGAATAGTTCTGACCGTTTTCTCTCTTATTTCCTCAACCATCGCGTCGAACATATCTCCACCCGTTATTCTGTACTCGGTAACGGGATCTCTGTGAGCATATGCCTGAAGATTTATCTCGCTCTTAAGCTCGTCCATAGCGTCGATATGCTCCATCCACGCCGTATCAACGTTACGAAGGAGGATTGATCTCTGTACCTCGAGGAAGGTCTCGCGTCCGAAGAGTTCCTCCTTCTCCTGATACTTCGTAAGTACACGATCGCAAAGAAGCTCCTCTATATCGTCCTTTTTTAGCTTTTTAAGCTCGTCGTCGGTATAGTTAAAGTCATTTTCATCGCAAAGATAAGGCAGACTTGCGCGCAAACTCTCAAAATTCCAGTCTGTCGCCGACTCGTCCGACGTGTGTGTCGCAACACAAGCGCGAACTGTCGACAGCATCATCTTCTTTATCGTGTCGGCAATACCGTCTCCGCCGTCAAGCACGTCTCTGCGTTGCTTGTAGATGACCGATCTCTGCTGATTCATAACGTCATCATAGGATAGAACGTATTTACGACGCTTGAAATTATTGCTCTCTATTTTCCCTTGCGCGCTTTCAATGGAGTTTGAAAGCATTCTCGCGTCTATAGGAGTGGTCTCGTCAAGTCCCATTTTATCAACGAGAGTAATTATCCTGTCAGAGCCGAAAAGTCTCATCAAATCATCCTCAAGCGAGAGATAAAACCTCGACTCACCGGGGTCGCCCTGACGTCCCGAGCGTCCGCGGAGCTGGTTATCTATACGACGGCTTTCGTGTCTCTCTGTTCCGAGGATATAGAGACCTCCCGCCTCTCTGACCTTGTCCGCTTCGGGTGCAATTTCAGCCTTGTATTTTTCGTAAAGCTCCTTGAAGGTAGCTCTTGCCGCAAGAATCTCTTCATCATCGGTATTTGATGTGCCGTTAGCTTCGATTATCAGCTCCTCGGGAATCTGCTTTGAGCGCATCTCCTGCTTTGCGAGAAATTCAGGGTTACCGCCGAGCATAATATCGGTTCCACGTCCTGCCATATTGGTAGAAATGGTTACAGCACCGTATTTGCCCGCCTGAGCAACGATCTCCGCCTCTTTTTCGTGGTATTTGGCATTAAGAACGGTGTGCTGGATTCCCGCGTGCATAAGTCTGCGCGATAGCTCTTCTGACTTCTCAATCGAGACAGTACCGACGAGAACGGGCTGTCCCTTCTCGTGACATTCCTTTATCTGCTCGATTACCGCGCTGTATTTTCCGTTAATCGTCTTGTATACCCTGTCGGGATGATCACATCTTATCATCGGTTTGTTTGTAGGCACTTCAACAACGTCAAGATTGTATATCTCTCTGAACTCCTCCTGCTCGGTGAGCGCAGTACCCGTCATTCCCGAGAGCTTGCCGTACATCCTGAAATAGTTCTGGAAGGTGATGGTTGCAAGAGTCTTGTTTTCCTTTTCGATCTTAACGCCCTCTTTAGCCTCGATTGCCTGATGCAAGCCGTCCGAATAACGTCTGCCGTACATCATACGCCCTGTGAACTCGTCAACAATGATAACACCCTTGTCGGTCACGACGTATTGCTGATCGCGGAACATAACACCGTGCGCCTTGATCGCCTGATTTACGTAGTGCATAAGCTCTGCGTTCTCGGGATCTGTAAAATTCTCTACTCCGAAAAAGCTCTCCGCCTTTTTTGCACCCCTTGGAGTCAGGATAGCGTTTCTCGCCTTCTCATCAACAATATAATCAGCGTCGATATTATCCTGATCCTCCTTGTTGTCAATCTCCTTTATAACGAACTTTTTCAGTGAACGTGCAAACTTATCTGCTCTGTCATACATATCGGTAGGCTCCTCGCCCGCACCGGATATTATAAGAGGAGTCCTCGCCTCGTCAACAAGAATTGAGTCAACCTCGTCAACAATTGCAAAATTATGTCCTCTCTGAACCATTCTCTCCTTGTAAACAACCATATTGTCACGGAGATAATCGAATCCGAACTCGTTATTGGTTCCATAGGTTATATCAGCGCGATACGCCTCCTGCTTCTCGGCATTTGACATTCCGTGAACTACAAGCCCCGTGGTAAGTCCCATAAATCCGTAAACTCTGCCCATCTCCTCACTATCACGTCTTGCAAGATAGTCATTGACCGTGACGATATGAACGCCCTTGCCTGCCAGCGCATTGAGATATGCAGGAAGAGTTGCGACAAGGGTCTTACCCTCACCCGTCTTCATCTCCGCGATTCTGCCCTGATGAAGTATTATACCACCCAAAAGCTGAACGTGAAAGGGACGCTTGCCGAGTACTCGGTCGTCAGCCTCTCTTACTGCCGCGAACGCATCGGGAAGAATATCGTCAAGTGTCTCACCGTTGGCAAGCCTTTCCTTTAGGGCAGGAGTAGTAGCCTTTAGAACATCATCGCTCATAGCGGCACATTTGTCCGCAAGCTCCTCTATTTTTTTTGCAATCTTCTCGATCTTTTTTATCTGCTTTTCACTGTAGGTTTTGAAAAGTCCCATTTCGTTTTCTCCTTCTTTTGAGGCAAAATTCAACAAAAAGTCGCGCTTTTTACTCAAAAACGCTTCAAAGCGCGCACAATATCACATTATAAATTATATTATACATTATTGGGAGAAATAAAGCAACTGCTAATTGTAAATTTTCACAAAACACTTGCAAAATTAACATTCCTGTTATATAATAATTTAAGATTATGAAAGATGAGCCGTTAAGGCGGCGGAACGGAGATATATGTCACACATAAATATTGTTCTATGCGAGCCGGAGATACCTCAAAATACGGGAAATATCGCCCGCACCTGTGCCGCTACGGGTGCTTCCCTTCACCTCATCCGCCCGCTCGGATTTGAGATAGATAATGCAAAGCTCAAGCGCGCGGGACTTGACTATTGGGATAAGCTCGATATAACCTATTACGACGAACTTGCCGACTTCTTTGAAAAACATACGGACGCTAAAGTATATTACTTTTCAACGAAGGCAAAATACAATTACTCGGACGTAAAATACAAGGGAGACGTCTGGATAATGTTCGGCAAGGAAACAAAGGGACTTCCCGAGGAGCTTCTTCACGACAACCCCGAAACGACGGTACGCATACCAATGCGCGATCATCTTCGCTCGCTCAATCTTTCAAATTCGGTCGCAATAGCCGTATACGAGATATTGCGTCAATGGGATTTTGAAGGAATGCAGGAGCAGGGCGAGCTGACAAAATTCACGTGGGATTAAAGGAAAATATATGAACGAAAATAAAAAAGTCACAGTTGCAATGAGCGGCGGAATAGACAGTGCGGTCGCCGCCCTGCTCATAAAGGAAAAGGGATATGTAACAACGGGAGCGACGATGAAGCTCTGCGAAAAGTACCTTTCGGACGGTACTGATCTTTCTCTTACCGATATAAACGATGCTAAAGCTATATGCAATACCATCGGGATAGAGCATATAGTATACGATCTCTCGAACGATTTTCATTCCACCGTCGTAAAAAATTTTATAGACATATATTTAAACGGCGAAACACCCAACCCTTGCGTAGTCTGCAACCGACTCCTCAAATTCGGAAAATTACTCGACCTCGAGCTTGTCCGCGGCACCGATTATATCGCGACGGGACATTACGCAAATATCGAAAAGGATAAAAACGGCAGATTTCTCCTAAAAAAAGCCGCCGACATACGTAAAGATCAGACCTATATGCTCTGGTCTCTCTCACAAAAGCAGCTCTCGCACACGCTTTTCCCTCTCGGTTCAATGACTAAAGCGGAGATACGCGAGATCGGAGCGCAAAACGGCTTTGTAAACGCTCATAAGAGCGACAGTCAGGACATCTGCTTTGTTCCCGACGGAGATTATGCATCCTTCATTGAAAAAGAGCTTGGCAAAAAGTATCCCGCGGGCGATTATATCGACGAGAACGGAAATATCCTCGGCAAGCATAAGGGCATGATCCATTATACGATAGGTCAGCGCAAGGGACTCGGTATCTCGATGAATAAACATATATTTGTTATTAAAAAGGATGCCGTCAGCAATACAGTTACCCTTGCAGACGAGGATAGGCTCTTCACGAGCAAGGTCATCATTAAAGGAATAAACCTTATTCCCTTTGATAAGCTCAACGATCGTATCAAGGTCGAAGCAAAAATAAGATACAGCCAAAGCCAAAGTCCTGCATATGCTGAGCAGACCGCAGAGGATGAGATTACTCTCCTCTTTGACACCCCGCAGCGCGCACCGGCTAAGGGACAATCCGCGGTCATGTACGACGGCGAATATGTCATAGGCGGTGGCATAATTCAATAATAACATTTATATCAAAAAATCACATTGACTCAAATCAAGCCAATGTGATTTTTTATTACTGATCTTTATCCTTCTTCTTTGGATTAGTTACCTTGTTGAGTATGGCAACACATGCGATGATGATAACCGTTACGATGAGTATTCCAAGCATGCCCTGCCCCATATAAGTCAAGGTGTCCACCATATTTTCAACGTTTGACTGACTTGGATCAAAGGTCTCTACCTCTACACCCTCAACATGCTCAGCCTCGGTTTCCGTATTCTCGAGAATATCTGTAATTATTTCAGTACTTGTCATGATTTCACCCTCCTTATTACATCAACATTCCAAGGATAAGACCGCCCGCAATAACCGACGCGATCTGTCCCGATACGTTTACACCGATGGTATGAGGCAACAGGAAGTTCTGATTGTCCTCTTCAAGACCGATCTTGTGAACTACACGCGCGGACATCGGGAACGCGGAGATACCCGAAGCACCGATCATAGGGTTGATCTTTTCCTTGAGGAAAAGATTCATTATCTTAGCGATCATAATACCGCCGAACGTATCGAAGATGAATGCAAAGAGACCGAGTGCGAGGATCATAATGGTATCGAGCTTTAAAAATTCCTCAGCAGTAAGCCTTGCAGAAATGGAAATTCCGAGGAATATCGTTATTATATTCGCAAGAGCGTTCTGCGCAGTCTCTGAAAGATTGTCGAGAACTCCGCACTCGCGGATAAGGTTACCGAACATAAGGAAGCCGATAAGCGAGCCCGCACCGGGAACGAATACGCAGGCAACCACGGAAATTACTATGGGGAAGAGGATACGGGTAAGCTTGGATACGCTCTTTGCCTTGTAAGCCATGCGTATCTTGCGCTCCTTCTTGGTGGTGAGGAGCTTGATTACAGGGGGCTGAATGATGGGCACGAGCGCCATATACGAGTAAGCCGCAACGGTGATAGCGCCTATGTAGTTCGAGCCGAGCGCGTTTGCAACGACGATAGAGGTAGGGCCGTCAGCCGCGCCGATGATTGCGATAGATGCGTAGTCCTTTGCCTCGGGGAAGAAGATCGATGCCATACAAAGGGTGAAGAAGATACCGAACTGTGCCGCCGCACCGAATATCATAAGCTTCGGGTTGGAGAGCAGGGGACCGAAGTCGATCATCGCACCGATACCGATGAAGAGGATAAGGGGGAAGAGCTCGTTTGCAATACCTGCCTCATAAAGAGTGTGCAGGGGCTCTGCGATTCCCGCGTTCGGGAAGTTCATAAGGATCGCACCGAAGCCGATGGGCAACAGAAGCGTGGGCTCCATTTCTTTCTTAATAGCGAGGAAGATAAGCACGCCGCCTATGATCCACATCAGGATCATTTTCCAGTTATCACCTTCGGCAAAAGCGGATACGCCCTCAAAGAGTGTTTTGAATACTTCCATGACAGATGTACCTTTCTTTTATTATATATTTTATTGATAGCAAAAATAAAAGACCTTTTGCACGAGTGCAAAAAGTCTTGTCAAAGCAGATAGCACCAACAGCACAAACCGTGCCGGGCTATGCTCTCGGTGAACCGAGCGGAGAGCGACTCCACCGTTCTGACGACTCACCGAGCGTGCGGGATGCACGCCAACTACTCCCTTTTTCGAAAAATATTATACACAATTTCTTAATATTTGTCAACCCTTTTTTAAAAACAATAACCAAATGCGCGCGCACATTCGACTGTATCAGAGCCTTTTGCGTGGTTGACGCGCGAGAGAAGAAAGCATCCGCCCCTTTTTTGAAAGGGGCGGACTTAACGTTATTTTTTAGTTGAACGACCGCTTTTTTTGGTAACGTGTGTGATTTTTTGTGCCAATTTGGGCGTGTTGTAGCGGTCCGAGAGGCGGTAGCACCAGTTTCCGTCGGCAACGGAGGGGACGTTTATCCTGCCCTCTGCGTTCGTCTGCTCAAGGTAGTCCTGTATCGGTATTACGGCGAGATTTGCCCGGCTCGACATCGCCAGGTCGATAAGGTCGCAGGTTCGGCTTTGTTCCTTGTTGCGCGGGCACTCACGGTTGAAGCGCGCACGTACCTCTCCTTTCAAGGACGAGCACCACGAGCGCGTGCAGTCGGAGTCGTGTGACGAAGTGTAGACGACGCAGTTGTCGGTCGCGTATTTGCGCGGCAGATACTCGCTTTCGTCATCAAAAAACGCAAATTGAAGCATTTTCATACCGGGGAAGCCGGTGTCCGAGAGAAGGGCGCGTACGTCGTCGGTAATGAAGCCGAGATCCTCGGCGATTATCCTTACTCCGGGACAGCTTTCCTTAACCGTCTTGAACAGGTCAATGCCGGGTGCGGCGTTCCATCTGCCCTCGCGTGCGGTCGTGTGACCGTAGGGAATGCTGTAATAGCCTGCGAAACCGCGGAAGTGGTCTATGCGTATGATGTCGTACAGGCGCATCGCCGCCTCGACGCGCTTACACCACCAGCCAAAGCCATCGGCCCTCATCCTCTCCCAATTGTAGATCGGGTTGCCCCACAGCTGACCGTCGGGCGCGAAGTCGTCGGGCGGACATCCTGCAACAACGGTGGGATTATATTCGTCATCAAGCAGGAACTGCTCGGGTGACTGCCACACGTCCATGCTGTCGTGTGCAACGTATATCGGCATATCTCCGATCACAAACACTCCGTTTTTGCGCGCATATGCGTGCAACGCCTGCCACTGCGAGTCGAACTCAAATTGCACCCATTTCCAGAAAGAACGACCCCGTGTGAAGTTATTTTGCACTTTTCGAGCCTCGCTGACACACCTGTGCTCCTTTGGCCAGGTGTACCACGCGCAGTAGCCGTTCTCTTCCTTAAGCGCCATAAAGAGTGCGTAATCCTCGATCCAGTCGGCGTTTTTGCGCACGAAGGACTTATACTTACGCGTTTTCTCGCCGCCAAGTGCCACGAAGCGCTCGTGAGCCTTGCGGAGTACATCGTATCGCGTTGTATAAAGGTGGCCGTAATCAATTCTTTTAGCTCTCGAACGGGCGGCGCGCAGCTCATCCTTGGTGAGCAATCCCTGCTCTCCGAGTATATCAAGGTCGATGAAATATGGGTTGCCTGCAACGGACGAGGGGGACTGATACGGGCTGTCGCCGAGCGAGGTTGGATTCATAGGCAGCACCTGCCAGCATTTCGTACCCGTCGCGGCGAGCAGGTCGACGAATTTATACGCCGCCTTGCCAAACGAGCCGATGCCGTAGGGTGAGGGCAGGGCGCTTACGGGGAGAAGGATTCCGCTCTTGCGGCGAAATCCGAAATTTTTAAGAAAAGTGGACATATATATCTCCGATATGCATTTTTAAAATATAAGTATATTCTATCACTTTAGCCGCTCCGTGTCAATATGAATGACGACTTAATTTATCCTTTTTTCACTCTCCCACCGTAATACGAAAAAGGCCGAAAAAGTTACACGCATCCCGACTTTTTGCATTTTAGGTTGAAAATCACAAAATAAATTCCCCGCTTTTTGTGAAAATGTTCCTTTGACTTGTCCCCCGTTTTGTGGTAAAATATATTTGTAAGAATTTTTGCTTTTTGGGGGTGGCATATGAAGGCGGTAGAACAGATCAGAGAAAAAATCAAGGAACTTTACGAGAGCTCTCCGTGCGTTCATATCAGCGTGAATATGACTCGCCCGAGGCTGGTGATAAACGATAGCCCCGCAGTTATCAAGGGCGTTTATCCCAACATCTTCCGCATCGAGGAGGTAAGCACGGGATATCCGCGCTCTCACTCGTTACAGTATACCGACGTTTTGATAGGACATATTAAAATATCGGAATTGAATATCGAATAAAAGAAAGCTGACCGAACGGACCGATTACGTGTAATGCGCACGTCCGCTTGTGTCAGCCTTTCTTTTTTCATTGACAAAGCGTGCGCTCGGTGCTATAATGAATTTAGAGCGTGCGCGTGGACAAAATAAGACGAGTCCACCCATCGGAGGAGATCTGTAATGTCAAATATATATACCTCGGTAGATCAGCTCATCGGCAGAACACCACTGCTTCGGCTGTCGAATATTGAAAAGGAATGCGGCCTTTGTGCAAGACTGCTGGCAAAGCTTGAGTATCTCAACCCCGCAGGCTCGGTCAAGGATCGGGTAGCCAAGGCGATGATCGACGATGCCGAGGCCTCGGGCAGGCTTACGCCCGACTCGGTAATAATCGAGCCGACCTCCGGCAATACGGGCATCGGACTCGCGGCGGTTGCCGCCGCAAGAGGGTATAGGATCATTATCGTTATGCCCGAAACGATGTCGGTTGAGCGCAGGCAGATAATGAAGGCCTACGGCGCGGAGCTCGTGCTCACCGATGGTGCCTTGGGTATGACGGGCGCCATCGCAAAGGCGGAGGAGCTCGCAGGGGAGATACCGAATAGTCTGATAGCAGGGCAGTTTACAAATCCCGCCAACCCTGCGGCACACGCGGCGACCACGGGGCCTGAGATATTCAACGACACGGACGGCGAGGTCGATATCTTCATCGCGGGCGTTGGAACGGGCGGCACGATCACCGGCACCGGAGAGTATCTGAAGTCGAAAAAGCCAAGCATCAAGATCGTGGCTGTTGAGCCTGCCACAAGTGCGGTGCTCTCAACGGGAGTCGGCGGACGGCACGGTATACAGGGCATAGGCGCAGGCTTTATTCCCAAAATTCTTAACACCGCGGTTTATGATGAGATCGTTACCGTTACCGATGACGAGGCGTTTGAGGCCGGTAGGCTGATCGGAAAGCGCGAGGGCGTGCTCGTCGGCATATCCTCGGGCGCGGCTCTGCACGCGGCAATAGATGTTGCGAAAAGGCCCGAAAACGAGGGCAAAACGGTAGTCGTTCTGCTTCCCGATACGGGCGACAGATATCTTTCCACCCCGCTTTTTGAGGTGTGATTTTGGGCAAGGAAGGGCGGCAACGATCAGCAGTCATCGATTGATGCCGGGCTGCTTGGTTCTGAATTTTTCGATACGTTACTAAAAAAAGACCGCCGATTTTGCAATTTGGCGGTCGTGATGAGTTTTTATTTGGAGATTGGCTATGAAGAACAGCAGTAAATATTTCAAAAACGAGGAATGCGAATATTTCCCCTGCCATAAGGTCGAGGGAGACTATTTCAACTGTATGTTTTGTTGCTGTCCGCTTTTTGCACTCGGTGACAAGTGCGGCGGTAATTTCGTTTACATAGAGGGGGGCATCAAGGATTGCTCGGCCTGCACTATACCTCACTCCGAGGGAGGGTATGAGAAGATATCCTCAAAGCTGCGCGCGGTGTCCGAGATGGCTAAAATGAACCGCGAAGATAAGGGTTAATTTGACACGCCCCCACGCTTAGGCAAGTGCAACCCAATTCGGACACGCCTAAAGCTTGTTAAGAAGTACGTCAGAGCCAGAAGATCGGCGCATCCGCCGGGGGAAAGATTTCGCTTTGTCAGCTTATCGTCCATCAGACGCACGTCGGCCTCGGTCGGGTCGCCCGACTCAATAAGGGCTCGCGCAAGGTCGCGTGCATATCGCACGCCCTCATCGCCGCCCCTTTTGTAGAGGTTGGTGTCATATACGTTTGCTATCAGATGCAGGAGAGTAATAACTCCTGCATCGTTTTTGTTTTTGCCGCTCGCAATGGCAGCGTTGTAGGTGGGCAGGGCGGTTTCTCTTATCGTAGGGAATCCGTCCATTACCTCGCCGCGTATGCCGCGCACACCGTATTCAAGGTAGGCTCTCCCGCCTGCGGTGGTGCGGTCTATGCTCTTAAGGTCGTCTTCAAGCGCGGATCGGGATAGGCTCGCCGCCTCGTTGAGTATTTCCTCGGTCGTGGGTATGTATCCGTCGGCTCTTATCAGCCGTCCGATCGCACAGCACAGTATTCCCATAGAGAAGATCGCGCCCTTGTGCGTGTTCACACCGCCCGTGGCGGCGTACATATTCCTTTCCGCTTCGAGCCCCGCCTCGCGCAGACGTGCAAAAACGTCCTCGCGCGACTCGCTTTTGCCCTCTGTGCCGATCATTACGCAACGGCGGAAATACGGCAGGAGCGCCTCGGCGCTTCGTTCAAAATGCGATACGCTCATATCTGTGTGACTGCCTCTGCCCATCGGGTCAACGAGTCCGGGCTTCGGGGCGGTATATACCTCGTCCAAAAGGCTTTTCTTTGCCAGCTCTGCTATGCGCTCGGCATCAAGGCTTGTGAGATAGCGGGTGAGCATATCGTTTGTTAGCGAAACAAGCTCGGATACAGGGTGCAGTCTGCCTGCGGCGCAGGCTCTGCCGGGCGCGCCGCATATCATACATCCGCGCTCGGTCGGACGGCACAGCTTCTTTCCGTCCACGTCTAAAACGTCTATATCAAGGAGCCTGCCTATCGGGTGCCGCTCCTCAATTTCTACCATTATCTCTTTAAGTACTTTTGCATCGGCAGATACCGAAAAAAATGACACGGGTCCCGACTTCGGGTACTCCTCGCGCTTCTCCGACACCGTATAAGCGGCAATCTTTGAGTCGATGAGGCGCACGACCTCACGGGCGGCGCGCTCAATAAGCGGCGAGGTCTTTTCGGGCCCTGCTACGTTCATTGTAAAGGAGATAAGGGGGGCACGGTACTTTTTTAACAATTCCGTTTGAGTACGGGCGCGTTCCTCGCGCGCGTCAAGTAGCTCTTCAAGCGTGATCTGCACGGCTTATCCCCCTTTCTGAGTTCTGAAAATGTACGGTATTATTTACATTACAAGGTCGGATTGCTTTGCCTGCTGCTCGTCAAGCTTTTGCAGGTTCTTTTCTGCCCCCTCGCCGACGCATCCGACCAGCAGATAACGGCGAGTGAAGCGATCGTAGATAAAGTGATTGAGAAGATGGAAGTTCTCGATCAAGCCTGTGCGCGATACGTGAATGCGCGGTCCGGTGCAGGGGTGGATCTTATCACCGATCGATACGTGGTGGTTGTCAACGTAGTCGACAAGTAGGTTTTGTGCAATAAGGTCGTTGACCTTTGCCTCAAGCTCCTGTATATCAAAGCTCGGCTTTTTTTCGGGAAATGCTATTACGAAGCCGTGTTTTACGTCGTCGTGCTCACATCTTGCAAGATCCTCCGGCGGCATAACGTATTCGCACAGATCCTCTGCCGTATGTGCCATAAGTCGGTAGGGCAACGATGAATAAACTGCTTCGCGTATTTCCTCAGGCTCAGGGCCGAAGATGGTCGGTCTGGATATGAGTATCTGCTCACCTGCACCGATAAGGAGATTGGCGTTGAAGCCGAGAAGCGGATATACGAGGTCAAAGTGCTCGACTATCACGCGCTTTCCCTTGGCCAGCGCCTCGCGGATCGCATCTGCGAGCACGCTCATCTGAGTAAAGCCGTTTTCAAATCTTATATCAACGTGATAGGTATGGGGAGAGAAGAATTTGAAGTCGCCCTCCTGATCGAGCAGGGGGAGCGGACGGACATAAACTCCGTCGTCGTCGTTGGTCAATTCAAGTCCGGGGAACATTCCGCGGATGAGTGCGCTCTTTCCCGAGCCAGCCTCGCCTATAACGCCTATGAGCTTGTCAAAGGGGGAAAGGTAAAGCTGGGCGAGCTGCATACCGAGGGTGTACATACGGTTGTGTCCTCTGGGGGCAAAGTAGCTGCTTACAACATGGCTTGCCTGTCTGTCCTGCATATCGTTAATCCTCTTTTACGTAATTCTTTTCTGTCAGATAGTCGAGCGTCGTTGTCGGAACGTAGCGGCGGAGCACCTCGAGCTCGCGGCTTTTGATCAGCTCTCGCGCCGCGCTTGCGCTGATGGGCGTGCCGCCCTCCGACTTGCGCTTGATCTCGCACACCTCGATACCGCGCCTCGGCAGCTTTTCCTTAACCGCGGCATTGTATTCCGCGGTAAGGCGGGAGAGTGGCTCTGTGCCTACGTATCGTCGCGTAATTCCGAGCCTTGGTGCGAGATGCTGTACGAATATTTCAATATCGACCTCGCACGCCGCCCCTTTTGCGCGCTCCCTGTCCTTCAAAAAGTAGGTGGGGAAGGTGGACGATGAGATCAGGTACGGCCCTGTCGGGAGCACGGTTACGTTCTTAAGATGTGCCGTGCCGCGCCTTACCATCTCAAGTCTGTCCTCGGCTGTGAACTCGCTTGTGTCCTCCGAAAGCACGAAAACGAACACCCATCGGCACTCGCTTGCCGCACGCTCGATCAGATACTTGTGTCCGAGGGTAAATGGGTTGCAGTTCATCACCGCGGCACCGATCACTCCGCCCGTCGGTGCTTCGGGTAGCTCTGCGAGAAACCGTGCAAGCCCATCACGCTTGTTTTCCATAACGAGCACGCTTCCCGTTTCGACAACGGGGTAGAAAAACAAGGCTTCAAAGGTGTATCGATTCTCGGGCTTCGTATACAAAAATAAATGACTGTGTCCGTCGGCAAAGGCATCGCGGCGAAGCTCCGTCAGCACGACTGAGGTGAGATCCTCACCCCTGCGGCTGTCTTTAACGGCCATATATTTCAGCACACAGCCGTCTCTTGCGCCGGTGGCGACAAGCTCCTCGCCGTCAAAGACGAGCACAGTACGCTCGGCGCATTCGCCTGCGGTGAGGCCTGCCTTGTCTATAAGCTCGCGCCACATCTCAAGCCTGCCGCCCGACAGACGCGACGTAATTTCAATGTTCATAATCTCTCCGTTATTTCGACGTTGGGAAAAACTTTGAGATCATTATACCATATTTTCAGGTGAAAGAAAAGAGGAAAAAGAAAAATCCTCGAAAACTTGAAAAACGGTTGCATTTTTTGGAAAGATACTGTACAATAAAGTGAGAAAGCCCGTGCTTTTATGAGGTACGGTTCATTGAGAGGAGCTTTTACAAGTGGAAATTTTGAGGAGAGCATCGGCCGGCACTATGGAGTCCAGCGATGCGTACGTCGAGATAGAGCCCGCATCGGAGCTCAGCGTTCAGATTGAATCGGTAGTCGGCCGTCAGTTTGGCGACAAGATAGAGACCGCCGTGCGTGAGGTGCTTGCGGATCGCGGAGTCGACCTCGCTACCGTACGCGTGGTGGACAGGGGTGCTCTTGAGTGCGTTATCCGCGCAAGAGTGGAGACCGCCGTAAACAGATCCGGAGGTGACGAGTAATGCGCCGCAGTCTTTTATTTCTTCCCGGTAACAATCCGAATATGCTTATAAACGCAGGCTGCCTTGGCGCGGATGCCGTTATCTTCGACCTTGAGGATGCGGTCTCTCCGACGGAAAAGGATGCCGCGCGTATTCTCGTTCGCAACACGATGAAATATATGGAGCTGCCCTGTGAGAGGGTAGTTCGTATCAACTCGGTAGATACCGAGTATTGGAAGCTTGATCTTGATGCAATACTTCCCGAGCGCCCCGATCTCATTCTCCTGCCGAAGGCGGCGACCCCTGCGGACGTGCTGACCGTCGACGGATATATTGCCGAGCTTGAGGATAAGCTTGGACTTGAGTGCGGCTCGGTCGGCATTATTGCGCTTATAGAAACGGCACTCGGCGTTGAGAACTCGTTTGCCATCGCAAGCTCCTGTGAGAGAGTAAAGGGCCTTTTCCTCGGTGCCGAGGATCTGACGGCAGATCTGCAATGCAAGCGCACTCGTGAGGGTAAGGAGATAGAGTACAGCCGTATGCGTCTCGTCGTGGCCGCCCGTGCCGCGGGAGTTGACGTTTACGACACCCCCTTCACCGACGTAAACGACGATGAGGGAATTGTCGCCGATGCGCGCTTTGCCAAGTCGCTCGGCTTTACGGGCAAGGCCTCGATATCCCCTCGCCACGTCGACGTGATAAACGAGGTGTTCTCACCCACCATAGCAGAGATAGATTACGCCTACGAGGTGCTCGATGCGATCGAGCGCGCAAAGGCAGAGGGCAAGGGAGCAATCTCACTTCGCGGCAAAATGATAGATGCACCGATAGTCGCAAGGGCAGAGCGCACGATAGACATCGCCCGTGCACTCGGAATAGAAAGGAGTGGTGAGAAGTGAACAAGCTGGTAGGCTCTTTAAAAGAAGCAATAAGGCTCGCGGGACTCCGCAACGGAATGACGGTTTCCTTTCACCACCATCTGAGAAACGGCGACTTCGTTCTGAATATGGTAATGGCCGAGATCGCAGAGCTCGGTATACGCAATATAAAGGTAAACGCAAGCTCACTTTTTGATACGCACGCGCCCCTTGTCGGACACATCAGGGACGGTGTCGTTACGGGTGTGTCTGCCGATTACATCGGCGCAGGCCTTGGTCGGGCGTTCTCCGAGGGAGTGCTTGCAGAGCCGGTTAAATTCTACACACACGGCGGCCGCCCCCACAGCATAATAGAGGGCAGGGAAAAGATAGACGTTACGTTTATTGCCGCCCCCACAGCAGACCCTATGGGCAACTGCTCAGGTAAATACGGCAAGTCTGCGTGCGGCAGCCTTGGCTACGCCTTTGCCGATGCAATGTACGCCGAGCGCGTCGTGGTCATCACCGACAATCTCGTGCCCTATCCTCTCGCGGATTTCTCAATATCCGAGGACTACGTTGACTACGTTGTAAGCGTTGACGCAATAGGTGACCCCAAGGGTATCGTATCGGGCACTACCAAGATCACTCGCGATCCTGTGGGTCTGGTGATGGCATCTCACGCCGCAAGGGTGATCGAGGCTTCGGGACTCCTGAAGGACGGCTTTTCCTTCCAGACGGGCGCGGGCGGTGCATCCCTCGCGGCGGCAAAGTTCCTCAAGGATATAATGCTTGAGAAGAGCATTCGCGGCAGCTTCGGTCTTGGCGGTATTACGGGATATATGGTCGATATGCTCAGGGCAGGCTGCTTTGAGACGCTGCTTGACGTACAGTGCTTCGACCTCTCTGCCGTAGAGTCCATCCGCAACGACCCAAGGCACAGAGAGATCTCTGCGATGCAGTATGCATCTCCCGGCGCCAAGAGTGCCGCAGTCAACAGCCTTGACGTGGTAATACTCGGCGCAACCGAGATAGATACCGATTTTAACGTAAACGTACACACAGACTCAAACGGATATATTATGGGCGGCTCGGGCGGTCATAGCGACACCGCCGCAGGTGCAAAGCTCGCTATGATAATTGCACCTATGTTCCGCGCCAGACTTCCCATCGTTACCGACAGCGTTACCTGCATATCCACCCCGGGCGACACGATCGACGTGCTCGTCACCCAGGGCGGCATCGCTGTAAACCCGAAGAGGGCAGAGCTCAGGGACAGGCTTAAGGATGCTGGACTTCCCGTTATCGATATAAACGAGCTCAAGGAAAAGACCGAGCGCATCACGGGCAAGCCGAACAAGCTTCCGCGCGGTGAGCGCGTCGTTGCCGAGATCATCGGCCGAGAGGGAAATCTTCTCGATAAGATATACAGCGTAAGCAAGTAAAATATAATAACTGAGAAGGTCTGAAAATGAGAGAAATAAGCTCCGCACTTATTACGGATGCGGTAAAGAGGCTTTGCATTGACGCAAACTGCCACCTTGCCGATGACGTAAAGTCGTGCATACGCACCTGCCGCGACTGCGAGGTTTGGCCGGGTGCTAAGGAAATACTCGACAGAATAATCGAGAACTACGAGATAGCAGACGAGAAGGATCAGCCCGTCTGCCAGGACACGGGCGTTGCCTGCGTGTTCCTCAAGGTCGGTCAGGACGTGCATATAACCGGTGATCTTTACGCCGCGGTCAACGAGGGCGTAAGGCAGGGATATAGCGAGGGCTATCTTCGCAAGAGCGTCGTGCGCGATCCGCTTGACAGAGTAAATACGGGCGGCAACACACCGGCTATGATATATTGCGATATAGTGCCGGGTGATAAGGTCGAGATCACCGTTGCCCCTAAGGGCTTCGGAAGTGAAAATATGAGCAGGATCGCCATGCTCCGTCCTTCGGACGGCATCGAGGGAGTCAAGAGCTTCGTCGTAAAGGTAGTCGAGGAGGCGGGCCCTAATCCTTGTCCCCCGATAGTTGTGGGCGTTGGCATCGGCGGCACGTTTGACAAGGCCGCATATCTTGCCAAGCGCGCGCTTCTGCGCCCTCTTGACGAGCGCAACGCCAATCCCTTTTATTCCGCTCTTGAGGGCGAGCTGCTTGAGCTTATAAACGAGCTCGGCATAGGCCCGCAGGGCTTTGGCGGAAGGACTACCGCTCTGGCGGTAAATATTGAGACCCTGCCGACTCATATCGCAGGTCTGCCCGTTGCAGTTAACGTCAACTGCCACGTTACAAGACATAAAACGGAGGTGATATGATGGCAATTTCAATAACTGCCCCCATCACCCGTGAGGCGGCAAGAGGACTTAAGGCGGGCGACAGCTGTCTTATATCGGGAGTCATATACACCGCGCGTGACGCCGCGCACAAAAGACTGTGTGAGCTCGTAGCCGCGGGTAAGGAGCTTCCAATTGACGTAAAGGACAGCGTTATATATTTCGTCGGCCCCACTCCCGCAAAGCCGGGGCAGGCGATAGGCTCGGCAGGACCCACCACGTCCTACCGTATGGATGCATACAGCCCCACCCTTATTTCCAAGGGACTTACCGGTATGATCGGTAAGGGCAAGCGTGGGCCCGAGGTCATAGCCGCTATGAAGGAGCACGGCGCGGTATATTTCGGTGCTATCGGAGGCTGTGGCGCTCTGCTCAGTAAGTGCATCAAAAAGGCTGAGGTGGTCGCATACGACGATCTCGGCGCCGAGGCAA
>CAZQTN010000030.1:0-17485 GCA_964596195.1 uncultured Ruminococcus sp. | reverse complement strand
TGCTCGACCATGGCAAAATGCTCCGGCGCAAACGTAGGTATACCCTCGAACTGAAGCTTCATTCCCTTCTCGCAGACGGTATCGCCGATAGAGAAGATGCCGGGATCGAATACGCCGATAATATCACCCGCGTATGCCTCGTCGATAACCTCGCGCTCGGATGCCATCATCTGCTGAGGCTGAGAGAGTCTGAATGCCTTTGCACCCTGAACGTGGTAGTAATCCTTGCCGCGCTCGAACTTGCCCGAGCAGATACGCATAAAAGCAATTCTGTCGCGGTGAGCCTTGTTCATATTAGCCTGTATCTTAAAGACGAAGGCCGAGAAATTGGTGTCAAAGGGATCGACCACCTTGCCCTCTGCAACTCTTGGCAGCGGCGAGGTCGTCATCTTAAGGAAATGCTCAAGAAAGGGCTCGATACCGAAGTTATTAAGTGCAGAGCCGAAGAAAACGGGAGAGAGCTTGCCGTGCCTTACGGCTTCAAGGTCAAAATCGAAGCTCGCACCGTCAAGCAGCTCCACCTGCTCGCACAGCTCCTCGCGCATTTTCTCGCCGATAAGGGAGTCGAGCTTGTCCGTATCCGTGATCTCGCAGTCGATGCCGTGTATTCTCTCTCTTCCGCGGTGCGCGTCGTCAAATGAAAGTATAGAGCGCGCCTCGCGGTCGTAAACGCCCTTGAACTTCTGTCCGCATCCGATAGGCCAGTTCATAGGATAAGTGCCTATGCCGAACTCGCGTTCCAATTCGTCAAGAAGATCGAACGGATCGCGCGCCTCACGGTCAAGCTTGTTTATAAAAGTGAATATCGGTATGTCACGCATTGCACATACCTTGAAGAGCTTTCTAGTCTGCGGCTCGATACCCTTTGCCGCATCGATGACCATTACGGCGCTGTCGGCCGCCATAAGGGTACGGTAGGTATCCTCGGAGAAATCCTGGTGTCCGGGGGTATCGAGTATGTTTATACAATAGCCCTCGTACTCAAACTGGAGCACCGACGAGGTAATGGATATTCCCCTCTGCTTCTCAAGGTCCATCCAGTCGGAAACCGCGTGCTTATCCGACTGCTTACCCTTTACCGACCCTGCGGACTGTATAGCGCCGCCGTAAAGAAGGAATTTCTCTGTGAGGGTGGTCTTACCTGCGTCGGGGTGCGAGATTATCGCAAAGGTTCTTCTTCTTTTTATTTCTGTCGAAAGGTCTGCCATTTTTTACTCCAAATCAATATAATGCTTCGTATTTTCCGCCGGGAATAAACTCTCTTATAAGCGAATCCTGCGGTACGAGGTCTATCGCCATCGGCTCGACCTCACGCGCCGCACGGAGCACCGTTGCGGCGTAGGAATTGTTTGCGGCGAGCTCCTCGGATATAAGCGACTCAACGAACGGACGCATTACCGAAAGCTCAAAGGGGTGAAAGGTGTTGAAGGAAACGTCCGCATATTTTCTGGTCGGATAGAGGTACTGATCCTCGCCGTAGAGAACGCCGTCCCAAAAGTCAAGCGTGCGCTCGGCGCTCGCGCCTCGGTAGAGGTTGTCGCGTATCATGCGACGCATAAATCTGATCTTACGACCCGAAAGGATGCGCTTGTCGTCCTTGATAATGTTAGTTGAAACGCTGATAAAGAGCTTTATCATCTTTTCCTTGGGGAGCGAGCCAAAGACGAGGGGATTGAGGGCGTGCAGTCCCTCGATGACGACGCATCCGTGCGCCACCGCAGTATACGATCGTATTTCGGTACGCGCGCCGACCTTGAAATCGTATTTGGGAACGGTGAACGGCTCTGCATCCGCAATAGCCGATAGTGTCCTTGCAAGCTCGGGCAGGTCGAGCGCCTCGACCGCCTCGAAGTTGCGCTCGCCATTTTCAAATCTGGGGTAGTTAGGGTCATCCGAGTCGCGATAAAAGTCATCGAGCGAAACGACCATACAGTCACATCCGCGCTCTTTGATGTAATCGGACAAAAGATTTGCCGTCGTTGTCTTGCCGGAGCCCGATGGCCCCGCAAGCAATATTATTTTTATGTTGTCGTCGGTACACACGCGATCAGCGAGTGCCGAGACCATACCGTGATACGCGTCCTCGCACCCCTCAACGAACGAGGCGGGGTCGCGCTTTATCTCACGGTTTATATCGTATATAAGCATTTCTGCCATAACAGTTCTCCTTTCTGTAAACTCTAATTTGCATTTGCACCGATTATCCGAGCTTTAATTTCACACGGGTAATCAGTATCCGCTTATCGGCAGATCCTCGTTATCCTTGCCTGCCTCAATCGCCACAATGCGTACAAAGTAGCTCATTTTCTCGTTTACTGTCACCTTGACTCTCTCACCGACCTTATGGCCGAGGATCGCGCCGCCAAGGGGTGACTCCTTGCTGACGTACCCCTCAAGGGCATTCTGGCGCAGGGTGGTGACTATCTGTATTTTCTTTTCCGTGCCCGTGCGCTCGTTATAGATGGTGACTATATCGAAAAGTCCGATCGCGCCATCCTGTTTTTTCACCTCAATGACCTTGGCGGTGCGGATCATATTCATAAGATATCTTATGCGCCCCTCGTTGCGGCGTTTCTCCCTTTTTGCCTCCTTATACTCGGCATTCTCGGAAAGGTCGCCGTATTCGCGTGTGCGCGCCATCTCTGCGCGTAGCTTGGGCGCTAAAACTGAGGAACGGTATTCGATTTCCTCCTCCATTTTCTTTATATCGACCTCGGTAAGCTCGTCGTACATCGCTATCTCCTCCTATCATATTCCGGGGTGCGGAAGTTGAAATATGAGTATGCAGCATATCGACACAACGATGCCGAGCAGCGCACCGCAGAACACCTGAAGCGGAGTATGACCGACGAGGAGCTTGAGCTTCTCAGTTTTGATCTCCTTATCCTTCTCCACAAACAGCTCGTTTACAAGATCTGCAAGCTCCTTGATCGAAGCGGCGTGCTTGCCTGCCTCGAGGCGCACGCCTGCGGCATCGTTCATAACGATAATGGCAAGTATCATAGCCACGGCAAATGCGACCGAGTTATACCCCTGAGTCCATCCCACGAGGACGGCAAGCGAGGTAACGGTTGCGGAGTGGCCGCTGGGCATTCCGCCATCGCCGAATATTCTGTCGGGGCGGAATCTTTTCTCCGTTACCAATGCAATTATGATTTTTATTATCTGTGCAATTATCCAGGACAGACCCGAAAAAACGAGCACCTTGTTTTCTACAAGCTCCATTAAAACGTTCATTTATTTTCTCCAGTCCGCGCCCTAGTCGGGCACAATGAAATAACTCTATCATAATATTTTAACATTTTAAAAAGATTTTTGCAATAGTTATTTTATTATCCTAAAAAGATTTTTGCGGATTTTTGCGTACCGCTGCAAATGTTAAGATTTTTAGACTTGATTTTTGACGCTCCGTGTGTTATACTGATAAAAATACAAGCACGAAAATACTTTGGAGGCAAGATGCGGATTCAGGAATCAGGCGAGATGTATCTCGAAACTATATTGGTATTATCAAAAAAGCAGCTGCACGTCAGATCTATCGACGTGGGTGAATATATGGGCTTTTCAAAGCCGAGCGTCAGCCGTGCAGTAGGCCTTTTAAAGACGGGCGGATATATAACCGTGGATCAGGACGGCTACCTGTACCTGACGGAGCTTGGACTTGAGCTGGCGAACAAAATATACGAGCGCCATAATATACTGACCAAATTTCTCACCTCGATAGGCGTGGATGAGGAAACGGCCGCGGCAGATGCGTGTAAAATAGAGCATGTTTTAAGCGATGAGTCGCTCGAGGCTATCAAAAGGCATATAGATGCGTAGGGTGTCAAAAAAAATGACTGCGGAGAGCTTATAGCCCTCCGCAGTCCGGCCGTTTTTACGGCCTTTTTTATTTTAGTTTCTTTCTACCCCGTCGATATATATTTTCATATCGGCGAAGAAATCACCGGTTGGCCAGATCCAGTTAACGCCGCAGTCAGTGACGTAAACATTTTCAGTGGGCTGGTATGGGTTGAGATTTGTCTCGGTTATTTCGGAAACGTCACCGAGGGTGTTAAGGCGTGCACAGAAGTAAACGCTCTTATCGTTTTGAGCGATCGTGGTTTCGCTCCTTACACCGTTCTCATCCACCGAGTAGGTGTAATGGCTGACGTTGAAATCGTTGACCGTTACATTGGTGGGAAGGTAGGTGGTATAGCCGAAGTAGTGATTGGAATAGAAGGTTGCTCTTATCAAGGAGAGGGCACCCGTGTAATCGGAATAGCGGAGATCGAGCCCGTCGATATAGAGGTTGCCGTGCCAGGTCGAGCCGTAATCGTCGCGCAGATTTATCGCGCATCCGTAGCCGTCGGCATAGACGGTAACGTTACGAAGCACTATATCGCCGTTGCCGATAAAATTGAGGTGCTCGAAGGTGCTGTTCTCTATCGTTACGTTAGATGCAGCGGTATGAGCGTCAAACGACGTAAGGAAGCAATCAGAAAGATACATATTGCGCACGTTGTTAGTGCCGAAAAGCCCCTTGAATTCCACCGATCCGTCGTCGTTGAAGAAGTTAGTGACGTCGCAGTTTATCCAGGAGACATTTGCCGCCGTGCTTGCGGAAAACTCATAAGATCCAAGAAGCACGCCTGCGGTGGTGTATCGGTGAATATGCTGCTGTACGAGCATATCCTTCATGGTAACATCGTTACACATATATACGTTCACGAAGCCGGCATACGCCTGACGAACCGCATCCTCCGAAGCATCCTCAACGAACTGATGCTCAATTCCCTCAATAGTAACGTTAGAGCGTGTAACGCGGATATTTCTCGAGTACGCGTTATAGCTGTCAACGTTTACGTTGGGGTTGGTGAGTGTCTTGACGACACAATCTATGACACCCTCGTCGTTAAGACCGGATATCTTGATGGGAGCATCGTCCGCACCGTAGCCCTTTGCAGTCATAGCGGAGGTGTACGTCCACTCCACGGGTGTTGAGGAATCAATGTTACCGTTCGCATCAACGAGGATCACCTCGCTCTGATTCTGACCGGAATTTGCGTTTGCGCCGTAACGGATGTACTGCTTGATCGAGGAGTCGACAAGATTGATCATCATAGGTCTTCCGGGAGCAAAGCCCACGTTGGTTGCACCTGCCTCAATTCCGTTTGAGAAATAAGAGGTATAATCGACGTTTCTGTTATAGCCGTAAACGGCAAATATAGACTGAGTCTGGTAACTGCTGCCCTGCTCGATGACCGTATCGTCAATAATGATGGTCGCGCCCGACCAATCGGTGTTTGTCTGAACGGTTATCGCACCGGTGGTAGTGGGGACGCCGATATAGAATTCGCCATTGCCGGACGCTCCGCTGCCTGCAACGACGGCAGAATTGTAGCCGCCGTTTACCTTTGCATTAGCAGCAACGTGAGCCGCACGGATAGCCCCAAAATCGTTGGTAGCTCCGTCGCCGGCAGCACCGTAATCCGCATAGTAGAACAAGTAGGTAACACAGTTTATGCAGTATCTGCCAGAGCCCTCAACGAATGCGCCCCTGTTGGCGTGGTCGCACGTCCATACATCAACCGTGCCGTCGGGCACAGTTGCGCTCTTCGCGGTGAACGAATGGCTCTGTGTGACGGTGGAAATTGCAAACGTATCGTCGTAAAGCGTGCCACTCGAGAGATTAAGAGCTATATCATAGGTCTCGGAAACCGAAAGCATAACGCACCCGTCGGCAGGCGTTAAAAGGCCTGACGAGAAGGTAGATCCGCTTGCAACGTAGGTGCCGTCACCAATAATTATCGAGCCTTCGTCAATGGCCTCGACCGAAACAGCCGAATCCCAGGAATGAAGCGAGGGAGAGAACGAGCCCACGATCTTACAGCCGTTGAAGACAAGAGTAGTGTACCTGTTTGCATACTGGAGCATATTGTACGAGGCGCTTGATGCTATGATCTCGCTGTTCGTAAAGGTGTAGGTGTCGCCGTAATTGCCCGTCGTGGTCTTGTAGGAGAAGCTCGCGATAAGACGGTTCGAGCCAACGTAGATCTTAGAGGAATTGACGTTTACGGTTTCGGTAGCGCGCGCCTCGATAAAGGCACCGACACCCGTTTCGGACGAAAGCGACATATAGTGCTCACCGCCGTTGATGTTTACGGTCATATCCTGACCGTTATAGGAGTAAACAAGGCCACCCGTGTAACTTTTTACGTCGTTTATGTTAAGAACAGCACCCGTTCCCTGAACGCGGAAAACAGGATGCGCCTGGGTGGCATTTTTAAACGAACGGATCGTGCCGTTAGCGAAGGTGACGTTTACAGCGCCGGTAACGGCGACGTAGGCCTGATTAGTCTGCTCAAAGGTGAGAGTGTGATCACCAAGGTCTACGGTGAGGTTCTTGTTGATGTTTACGTAAGCGCCGGTTGCGGTAACATGCTCGTCAGAGAGCATGGTGACCGTCGTTCCGGCCTTTGCACCCGAGATAGCCGTTGCCATGCTGTCAGTGACGGTAAGAGTGCCGTCGGATGCAACGTACTGCCAACCGCTTTGGTTGCCATCATCGGCTGAAGATCCGATAGCAAACGCGCACATAAGCAATGCAAAGGAGAGTGCAAGTATAAGAGCTGTGCTGATTTTTTTCATAATTTCCTCCACTTTTTTCATTTCAAGACACAAAAACCGGTTATCTGTGTTCATATTCATTATACATTGGTAATATTTTCAAGTCAATCCTTTGCGCTGCTTTTGATTCTGTTGAACTTTCGCATTTTTCGACAAAAAATAAGCAAAATAAACCGCAAAACTTTTTGAAAAGCTATTGCAACATCAAAAAAAATATGATAAAATGGATGTAGATATTTTATGGCAGAATTTTTCTGCCCACAGATAAGCCGCATTCGCGGCAACGGAGGTACCTTATGCTTAATCTCGCCGTAAGAAATACGGGCAAGCTCATCAGAGAAAAGTCCAAGAGCAGTAACATACGTCTTGGCCGCCTTTTCACAAAAAAGGACACCGCCAGACTTATGGCGGATATGATAGTGATCGATAAGAAGAAGTCGGCCTATACCATACTTGACCCCGGTGCAGGCACCGGCATTCTCTCCGCCGCGGCGGTGGAAAAGGTATGTATGTCGGCACCTGCGTGCAAGCAGATATTCCTTACCTGCTATGAGTGTGACCCGATGTATCTTCCTATGCTTGAGGACAACCTTGAGAGAATACGCAAGAAGTGCCGTCACGACTATGACGTAAAGCTTTTCGTTACCATCTATCCCGAAAATTACCTCACCGATGCAAAGAAGCACTACACCGTTACCTTCTTTGACGTTATAGAGGACAAATACGATATCGTCATCTGCAATCCCCCCACAGAGCTGTGCGAGAAGCACTCCCCTGAGGCGGAGGCCGTCGGCGGTATCGGCCAGGTCAAGATGAGCAAGGCGTTCCTCTTTGCGAAGATGGCTTCGACGCACGTTGAGGAGGGCGGACAGCTCATAATGATAATGCCCACCACCTATTCCTCGGCATCCGCGCTCTCCCCAATCAGAAAGGAGATCAGCGAGCGCCTTTCGGTCTCGGGAATCCACCTCTTCGTAGGAAAGCAGAAGAACGAAAACCGTGCGGTGCCCCTCAAAAAGAACTTTATAATCTCTTATTCGAGAAAGGCACAGCCCGAGAAGCTGCGCATCACCACCTCGCTCGACAACGGCAGAGAGCTCACCGCCCTGCCCCCGCTTGACTACGACTTCGTGGTTGACGAAAACGGCGGAGCACTCACCCTGCCGAAGAACGTTGAGGACACGAGGATCGTGCAGTATATCTCCGACTTTCCCGAAACGCTCTCCAGCCTCGGACTTAAGATGTCCACCGGTCTTATCGTTGACTCGAAGTGCGAGGGTCTGCTCTTCACCGAGCCCGTGAACGGAACTGTACCGCTCATTCGCCCCGCGGCAATGAAAAACGGCGTTATCAATTTCCCCCAGCCGATCAAAAGACAGTATATCGCACCCGTCAGCCCCTCTCTCGTACAGCGCAACAAGAATATGATCATTCTCAAGCGCGTACCTGCAAAGAGCGATGCAAGGTTCGTCAACGCATCGATATACCTTGCCTCTCAGCTTCCCAACTACAAATACATCAGCACACACAACAAGATAAATTTCATTGACACGAAGAACAAGCAGGACGAGATGTCCGCGCGCCTCGTTTTCGGTATATTTGCACTCCTTAATTCAACCATCTACGACAGATACATCTCCATCGTATCGAAGTCGAAGCAGCTGAACTCAAAGGAAATGCGAGAATTGCCGATGCCACCGCGCAACATTATTGAGAATATGGGTATGCGCCTTATGGCTTCAAGACAGACGAGCACAAAGGCGTGCGACTCGATAGTCAACCCCACCCTGCATATCATTGAAAAATAACAGATCGTAAAATGGGTGCTCGCCTGTGTGCGAGCACCCATTTTGCAAAAAGGTTAAAATGAAAAATCTCGTAATCGGAATTTTAGCACACGTCGATGCAGGAAAAACCACCCTGTCGGAGGGACTTCTTTTCGCCTCGGGGGCCATAGAAAATCAAGGACGTGTTGATAAAAAGAGCACCTTTCTCGACACCTACTCGCTTGAGCGAGAGCGTGGGATCACCATATTTTCAAAGCAGGCGACAATAAGCATCGGCGATAGCTTTATCACCCTCGTTGACACGCCGGGACATATTGATTTTTCCTGCGAGGCGGAGCGCGCTTTGGCCGTACAGGACTATGCGATACTTGTGGTAAACGCGCAGGACGGCGTACAGTCGCACACAAAGACGCTGTGGAGCCTGCTTGCGGCGCGTAAGATCCCCACCTTTATATTCGTAAACAAAACCGACATATCCGAGCGCACGCGAATAGAGCTTATGACCGAGCTACGCGCCACGCTCTCCCCTGCCTGCGCCGACTTTACGACTGAGAGCGCAACGCTTGAGGATGCGGCGGGCGCCGACGAGCGCTTGATGGCCGAATATTTTGACACGGGTACCATCGGGGAGCGTTCAATGGTGGAAGCAATACACTCGCGCCGACTGTTCCCCTGCTTCTTCGGCTCGGCGCTTAAGATGACCGGCGTGCGCGACTTTCTGCACGCTATCGACAGGCTTACAAGAGCACCGAAATACCCCGAAAAGCTCTTTGGAGCAGTAGTATACAAGATAGCCCGTGACAAGAACGGCCGCCGCCTTACCTATATGAAGATCACGGGCGGCCGACTCGCGGCAAAGGACGTCCTGCGTGTAAAGGGGCGCGACGGCACCGTACACGAGGAAAAGGTCGAGGAGATACGCCTGTACTCAGGCGACAAATTCAAGCCGCTACGCGAGGCGCACCCCGGTATGATATGCGCCGTGCTTGGGCCTGAGCACACCGAGGCGGGGCTTGGCCTTGGAATTGAGCGTTCAAGTGACCCTACCCTCTCACCCGTGTTAGATTATCGTATGATTTTGCCCGACGGTGTGAGCGTGTTTGAGGTCTATCTGAAGCTCGCCTCACTCTCCGAGGAGGACCCGAGTCTTGCGCTATCCTACGACGAGCGGGCAAAGGAGATCCGCGTTCGTCTTATGGGCGAGATACAGCTTGAGGTCTTGAAGCGAATGATCGCGGAGCGCTTCGGCATCGATGTCGGCTTCGGTGAGGGTAGCATACTTTACAAGGAAACGGTAGCCGAGGTGGTGATGGGAGCGGGGCACTTCGAGCCCCTGCGCCACTACGCCGAGGTGCATCTGTGCATCGAGCCGATGCCGGAAGGAAGCGGAATAGTCACGGACACCGACTGCTCGACTGACGTGCTTGCCGCGAATTGGCAGAGGCTTATCATAACGCACGTCGAGGAACGTGTGCATAAGGGTGTGCTGACAGGCTCGCCGCTGACCGACGTGAAGATCACGCTTATGGCCGGACGGGCGCATCAGAAGCACACCGAGGGCGGCGACTTTCGCCAGGCAACCTACCGTGCCGTAAGACAAGGACTTATGAAAGCAAGATCGGTTTTGCTTGAGCCAACCTTTGATTTCAGAATAGAGCTGCCGAGCGAAAACCTCGGCAGGGCTATGACGGATATAGACGAAATGGGCGGAACCGCCAACGCACCCGAGATATATGAGAGTCACGCCGTCCTCACGGGCAACTGCCCCGTGGCAACGATACGCTCCTATGCAACGCGCCTGCGTGCCTTTACCAAGGGCGAGGGGCGCATCACGATGCAAATAGGCCCCTACAAGCCCTGTCATAATGCAAACGAGGTAATAGCCGAGCGAGCGTATTCCCCCGAGCTTGATGAGCGCAACACGCCGAACTCGGTGTTCTGCAAGAACGGCTCCGGCTACGTAGTGCCGTGGAACGAGGCAGATGAGCTTATGCACGTTCGGAGTGACGAGGGTAGCGAGGAGTCGGTTATGACCGAGCGAGCCTACCGCCCCGGCAAGGTAGACTACCGCGGAACGGTGGAGGAGGACAAGGAGCTTATGCGCATCTTCGAGGCCACCTATGGCAAGATAAAGGCGCGTAAGGTAAGCGAAAAAGTGGAAAACGCTGCGCCCGAAAACAAGCAAAAGGCTCGAAAAATCCGCCCACGTGGCGACGATTTTGTGATCATCGACGGCTACAATATGATCTTCGCGTGGGAGCTTTTGCGCAGGTATGCAGAGCTTGATATTTCCCTTGCGCGCGATATCCTCATACGCATAATGTGCAGCTATTCAGCATTCCGCAGATGCAAGAGCATTATCGTCTTTGATGCTTACAAGCGCGCCGGCGGCGAGGGAAGCGAGGAAGAAATAAACGGCGTTCTCGTCGTATATACCAAGGAAAACGAGACCGCCGATGCCTACGTTGAGAAAACGACACGCGCACTTGCAGAAAAGCACACGGTAAGAGTCGTAACAAGTGACCTCGAGGAGCAAAGAGTCGTCCTCGGAAGCGGAGGTCTGCGAGTAAGCACGCGCGAGTTTGCCCTGGAGCTCGAGCGACTTGAGGACGATATAAACGAAATCATAAGCTCTATAAGGTAAAAAATGCGGCTCACCAAGGTGAGTCGCATTTTTGCTACTGAGATTGTAATGTTAACTTTACAAAATATGTGCTTTCATCGCCGCCGAACTCAAATCCGGCGCCGATCTGCTCGGCAAGCTTCTTGCAGGTACGAAGGCCTATACCGTTGCTCTCCACCTTCTCACCGTCGCGGCGGATATGGTTGGAAATTCTGACAATAATTTCACACGCCCCCGCACTAACCGATATTTTTATCGGTTTTTCTTTATCCGCGTACTTATAGAGGTTGGAGAATGCGTTATCGAATATACGCACAAGGCTCTGGGGGTCGGTAACAATGCTCTTGCCCGTGAGCGAGCCGCTGTCCATTGACGATGTGTCAACGTTATACCCGCTCTCTCCGATCAGGAGAATGTGCTCGGAGAGCATCTGCCCTATCAGAGTCTCCGCATCAAATTTCTCGAGCTCGGCGGTGGTGTTCGGATTTCCGAATACGAGCAGATAACCGAACATATCGTCAGAGAGCTTTTTGAGTCGCAGGGCGGTCGATTCAGCCGCCTTTATATACTCCTGCATCTGCGCATCTCCCTCAGCAGAGGCGCGCATAACATCAAGGTATCCGAGCAGAACCGTAAGAGGGGTACGTATGTCGTGCGACATCGAGGTTATAAGCTCGCTGTTTGCATTGAGCGCGGCCTTTTCCTTCTCATAGTTCTCGACCATTGAGCTCCTCATATTCTCTACGTTTGCGGCAAGCTCGGCGATCTCGTCGTTACCGCTTATGGAAATAACGCTCGAGGTGTTGCCTGCGGCGACCGCATTAACGTCCTCACCGAGGTCGAGGATGCGACCCGTGACACGTTTTATATAGAAAAGCATTATCGAAAGGAGCACCACAAACGCCACCACAATGGCAACGATATTGACCACGTCGTAGTAAAGATACTCGGTAAATTCAGCAAATGATGCGACAGCCGGACCGTCGGCAAGCTCTATTATATGCACCTCATTTGCCTTTGCATATTCAAGCAGCTCCTCGCGCGACGGGTACTTGACGGTAACGCCACCGCTTGTCGACGATCCCTCCTCGCTCTCCTTGCCGTCCGCGTCCGTTGTTCCGCCCTCGTCGGTATCACCGGTGCCGCCGTCAGGTGTCGATGAGCCCTTGTCGTTCTCGTCAGTTATAGCGTCGTCAGAGGTAAAGAATATCTCTCCCTCCTTTGAAATGAGCAGATAAACGTACTTGTTTTCTCTTACCCAAGCCGATATTCTTGAGGTATCCTTAAGAGAGACCTTGTTTTCATCTATGAATTTTTGCAGATCTATAAGATACTGCTTCTCACGCTCTTTTTTATTTTCCTCGTTGATGTACACCGTGTCGATATACGCAGTCGCAAGCAGGTCAAGCGTAAAATAAACACTCAATCCGATAAGCACAGCGAAGAAAAACACCACCAAAAAGTGCACACGCAGGGACGAAAGCTTTTTTACAACCTTTGAAAGTGCACGCTTAATCAATCTGATATCCCCTTCCCCACACCGTTCTTATGAGCTTAGGCTGTGCGGAGTTGTCCTCAAGCTTACGGCGAAGATTAAGTATATGCACAGTAACGGTATTGTTGGACGAGGGCAAGGACATCTCACCCCATACACTCTCATAGATCTTTTCGGCACTTACGACCTTGCCGCGGTTTTTGATAAGGCAAAGAAGCACCTCGTACTCCTTATCACGAATATCAATGGTCTCACCGTTTTTAACGACCTCGCGGCGCGACGGTGTTACGATTATGCCGCAGGGGAGCCTGACCGCATCTGCATCGGTCTCCTTATGGCTGTAAATATTATATCTTCTGGTGAGCGCCTCTACCTTCAAGAGCAGCTCCTTCGGCGAGAAGGGCTTGACGATATAGTCGTCACCGCCGCTCGAATACGCGCGCATTTTATCGGTGTCAAGCGACTTAGCCGTCAGGAAGAGGACGGGCATATCAGAGAAGCGGCGTATCTGCGCCGTGGCATCGACACCCGACATCACGGGCATCATTATATCCATAATACAAAGGTCAATATCCTTATTTTCGTTTGCGACCTTGACTGCCTCGTCGCCGTTTGCGGCCTCGAGAACCTCGTAGCCCTTGTTCGTAAACAGGATCCGCAGTACGTTTCTGATCTCCGACTCATCGTCGGCAAGAAGTATTTTCATAGAAAACATCCTTCCATTTTAACTTATAGTAAAAGTATAGCACAAGTTAGCGCATTTTTCAAGTATGTACGAAAACGTTACAATTCACCCTAAAATATAACTAAACAAACATTTTGCACCGCAAAGGAACAAATAAAGAGTATAAAAGAAAAAACAATATTCAAAATCAATCGGACACCGCCTATTGACTTTTGTCGAAAAAGAGAGTAAAATGGACGTGGTTAATAAAATTTAATAAGAAAGGTAGAACCATGAAAAAGTTTCTCTTGATACTTCTTTCGCTGATGCTTGTTCTCTCGTTCGCGGCCTGCTCCGACGATCCGCCGGAAAACACCTGCGAGCACGTTGACATCGACGGCGACTACAAGTGCGAATTCTGTGGTGATACGCTCCCCTGCGGAGATAACCACGTCGACGCGAACTCCGACAAAAAGTGTGACAGATGCGACGAGACGATGCCCGTCAAGCCCATCACGATAGCCGAGGCTATCGCAATCTGCAACCAGGTTGGAGAAAACACCACCGTCGAAAGATATTACATCAAGGCGACCGTTAAGTCGGTCACCAATGCCGAGTACGGCGCAATGATAATCGAGGACGCGACCGGCACTCTGTCGGTATACGGCAGCTACGGCGCCGACGGCGTTGACGGCTACAAGCTCCTTGAAGAAAAGCCCTATGCAGGCGACGAGGTGCTCCTTTACTGCACACTTCAATCCTTTGGCGGTGAGCCCGAGGTCAAGAGTGCTTGGATCATTGAGTTTACTCACGTCGAGGCTGACATCACTCAGTACACCGAGGCAACCATTGCTGAGGCAAGAGCCGCTGCTGCAGGCGCGCTTGTAAAGGTTGACGGCACCGTTGCCGCAATCACCTACGCAAACGGCATGATTCCCTCCGGCGTGATCATAATCGACGAGACCTCGTCTATATACGTTTACAGCCGCGACATTGCCGCGAGAGTACAGGTAGGCAACAAGATCACCGTTGCCGCGGCAAAGACCTATTGGATCCTTGAAACCGAGCAGACCAACGCCGAGAAGTTCGGCTACAAGGGCTGCAACCAGCTTGAGAATGCTATTCTCATTGACAACGACGAGGGTACGGGCGCGTTCGATACCGCCTGGATAACCGAGACGACTGTCAAAGAGATAATGGACACCCCCGTAACCGAGGACATCACCTCTCTCGTTTACAAGGTAAACGCACTCGTCAAGAAGGTCGAGGGCACCGGATTTACCAACTACTATTTCGACGACATTGACGGTGTGACCGGTTCCTATGCCTACACGCAGTGTAACGGCAGCGATTTCGCATGGCTCGATCAGTACGACGGCAAGATCTGCACCGTATATCTCACCGCTCTTAACGCGAAGTCTAGCGCTTCCGACTGCTTCTTCCGTTTTCTCCCCGTAAAGGTTGAGGATAACGGCTACACCTTTGACACCTCGAAGGCTGCAGAGTTTGCCGTTAAGTATTACGGCGTCGATCAGTTCCTTGCGACCTATTCGGGCAACCCCGCCCTTGAGCTTGTAAGCACAGTCGACTCAGAGCTTCTCGGCTTCACGGGTGCAACCCTCACCTATACTTCATCCAACACCGCGGTCATCACGTTCACCGAGAACGAGGGCAAAATAACCTTCAACTGTGTAGCTCCCGGTACCGCGACCGTTACCGTCACAGGCTCTTATGGCGGCAATACGTATGAAGAAACTGTTGACATCACCGTCACCGAAAACGACAGCATTGACTCTATAACCGTAGCTGAGGCGATCGCCGCAGAAAACGGCACAGAGGTCACCGTAAAGGGTATCGTAGGTCCTTCCGTTGCAAACCAGGCATCCGGCTTCTATCTCATTGACGAGACGGGCTCCATCCCCGTAAGACTTGCCAGCAGCGATATGCTTTCCGGCCTTGCGATCGGACACGAGATCGTCCTTAAGGGCACGAGAACTATCACCAAGGATGGCGACGGACAGATCTGCCTTGACTCCTGCGAGATCGTGGCAAACGCCTACGGAAGCAACGCATACTCCACAAGCTCCTTCATCACCAACAAGACCATTGCGGATATCACTGCACTTACCGACTCCCCCGCGGAGACCGTAAAGGTATACGTAGTAAGCGGCACTATCGAGGTTGACTCCAGCAGCCAGTATTCCGTCAAGTACTACGTAAGCGACGGAACGAACACGATCCTCCTCTACTCGGGCAGCGCAGGTCAGTACGCTTGGCTCGCCGACTACGCAGGCCAGGAGCTTACTATCGAGGTTGCGGTTTGCGACTGGAACGCAAGGGGCCTTAAGGGTTGCGTTCTCTCCATCACCACCTCCGACGGCACCACTGTATACAACGAATATAACTTCTCGTAATAACAGCAAAATCACAGCAAAAAGCCCCGTGTAATTTCACACGGGGCTTCACTTATGGCAAAAAGATATGGTCGGTGCTTTGCTTCTGCACTCGTATGATCTCAAAAAATCGCGAATGCGCGGACAGGGCGTACGGTTCGTCCCCGAACGCTCTCGCAGACGGCGACTTCGCGTAAGAAACCGATACCGCGCGCCTCACTTTCACAAAAAAGATCGCGATCTTTAAAATCACACGAACGCCGTGGCAAGAAAAGTTTGCATTAAAAGTCAAGAACAATTCGACAATAGCAAAGCGCCCCGAAATCGGGGCGCTTTCATTTCGCACTAAGCGAAATTGATTAGGAAATTTTGCGGCATAAGCGTCGTTCTTACGCCCGAAGCAATAGTAGCCTATTGCGAGCTTGGCGGAAAACGGCAGTTAGGATCTTCAAAGACATTATTAGAACGATAGTGGCACTATTGATCATCAGATTTTAGACGAGAAACGCCGAAATCGAGGCGCAAGGCATAGCTACCTATGTCAAGCCTTGATTTCGGCGTTTTTAAATGTACACTAAGCGAAATTGATTAGGAAATTTTGCGGCATAAGCGTCGTTCTTACGCCCGAAGCAATAGTAGCCTATTGCGAGCTTGGCGGAAAACGGCGGTTAGGACCAAAATTTACAATCAATAGTTTTCTTTGCGGACTTCGAAGAATGACTGCGGATGCGCACATACGGGGCAAACGGCGGGTGCCTTCTTACCCATTACGAGGTGACCACAGTTGCGGCACTCCCACATCGTCATCTCACCCTTTTCAAACACCTGCTGCATCTCAACGTTGGAGAGAAGCTTGCGATATCTTTCCTCGTGTGCCTTCTCGATAGCGGCTACTGCTCTGAACTGGTATGCAAGAGCCTTGAAGCCCTCCTCCTCTGCCTCTTTTGCAAAGGTGTCGTACATATCGGTCCACTCGTAGTTCTCACCTGCTGCGGCAGCAGCGAGGTTAGCTGCGGTGTCGCCAAGGCCGCCAAGCGCCTTGAACCAGAGCTTAGCGTGCTCCTTCTCGTTCTCTGCGGTCTGGAGGAAGATAGCCGCGATCTGCTCGTAGCCCTCCTTCTTTGCAACGGATGCGAAGTAGGTATACTTGTTTCTTGCCTGAGACTCGCCTGCGAATGCGGTCATAAGATTCTGTTCGGTTTTCGTTCCCTTGAGTTCCATTTGTAATTTTCTCCTTGTAAATAAGTTTTTGTATTTTTATATGCCAATTTAGTATTGCCTATTAATTATAGCTGGGACCCGTGTAAATTATTCGCCTGTCCTCGCGTTTTTACAGCTCTTGCAAACGCCACGTATTTTCAGCTCGTATGAGTCTACTATACAGTCTGCGCTGACACCGAGAGTCGCGTTGAAATCCGGTATCGTGAAGTCGAATATCTGTCCGCAAGCGGAGCAGAACAGGTGTCCGTGTGGGGTAAAGGAGCTATCGTATCTTGCGCTGCCGCCCTCCCCCGTTAGTCTGCGTATGACCTCCTCAGCCTCGAGGGAATGGAGATTGTTGTACACAGTTGCACGTGAAATTGTCGGGAGTTTTTGCTTTGCAAGTTCGAAGATCTCCTCAGCCGTGTAGTGACGGCACCTATCCGAGCGAATAACCTCAAGGATCGCCGCACGCTGTCGTGTCATATTCGTCTCCTTTCGGCTTTTTAGAATGATTATTGTTTTTCTGTAATCATTCTAGGTATATTATACACTATAAATCATCGGTTGTCAATAGGTTTTTGGAATTTTTAGAATTTTTCTAAGTTTTTTAGATTTCTTCTAAAAATTATCATCTTGCTCGTATTCCTCTGATTCAAAGAAATGAGCGTGTCCGCAAAAAGTCACAATCATAGCTCAATTCTCCTTTATGTA
>CAZQTN010000029.1:0-17981 GCA_964596195.1 uncultured Ruminococcus sp. | reverse complement strand
TCCTTTCTCGGAGGCAGGAAGAAGTACCTTCTGCAGTTGATGTTGAGCTTATAGCAGTCTGCGATCTTTGCCGAGCCGCCGTTCTCATCAAGCATAAGGTCAAGACCTTCTCTTAGTGACTCCGTTCTCTGAGTAAATTTCTCAAACACCGGAAGCTTAACGCCCTTTTTGTTCTCGATAGTCGCCTTCTCGGGCGCTATCTTCTCGGCGTCAAACTTAAAGGGGAAGATAAACTTGGTAAATTGTCTTACTATTTTAGGCATACGCCCTCCTTTGGTGAGATTGGATCTCCCGATCAGCGGATATTCTCCTGCCAAGCGTTGAAGCGGCTTATGTATTCGTCGCGCTCGGTGAGCTTGTCGGTGTGCTTGCTTCCGCGGCTGATCAGGTGCCAGTCGCAGGGAGTGTCAAGCAGTCGCTCGATCGTGTTGATAATGTTCTCACATTCGATAAAGCTGCACGAGAAAACGTCAAGCCAGAAGCGCTTTTCCTCTTTATAATAGTGAAGTGCGATGTGGCTCTGTGCTATTACGGTAAGACCGGAGATTATCTCAGGCTCGTCCACGCTGTCGGTGATGACCGTGGGGCGCGTGATCGGATCCATATTGATAAGCACGGGCACAACGTCAAGGAAACGGTAGATCTTGTCCATATCGAGCTCGACCGGCTCAAGATTATGCATAAGATAGTGCGGTCCGAAATCGCGGTTCTCGTCAATGCTCGTCTCAAGCTGACCGCCGAGGTCAAAGCGCCTGTCCACCGAGTGCACTATCTCGTGCTCAAAGGGTAATTCGATCTTGAGTATCTCCACCAGCTTGCTCTCGCTTACAAAGCCGTCGTAGAGCATATCGACGAAGTAGCACTCCCTCTCGGGGAAGGTGTGAATGGTGAAGTGTCCGCCCTTCAAAAGGACGAACGCGCTGATTCCGTCGTCCTCTCTTACCGAGCCGTAATAGTACGGCACCAGCGAAGGGGGCATTATCGTTTTGACGCCGACGAAGTTGGTTACCTTAACTATGGTGTCGTATACCGACTTAAGGTTGTCAAGCTTCGGTGAATCAGAGCCGTAGGCGTCGATCATTATGTGAAGCATCAGTTATCCTCGTTATCTTTCTTCTCTTTCTTTCCGTCGCTGTACATCAGCTCGTCAAACTTCTTACAGCTGATAAGGAACGGGTCGATCCACCAACGCTTGTTTGAGGTCTCAACGTTGGGGATGCAGTAGTATTTCTCGTTTATATCGTAGTCCAGCTCGGAAAGTATCTTTACCTCGCTCGTCACGTTGTCGTCGGTCATAAAGACGGAGAAGTTGTTTATGCTGTATCCGTCTCTGTTCTCGCTCTTAACGGTATAACGAACGACGTAGGGGTATATCGGGTCGTAGGATACCTGCTGACCGAGTATCATCTCGCGCTTGTAGTCCTCGTTGTAGATGAAGTAGTAGAGCAGCTCCTTCGTCTTGAGGAGGAACTTGTTGAAGAGCACTACGTTTGCCACGAGCGTCTCGGGCTTGTCGTGCTTTTCATTATTGATAAATCCGGTGATATCCTGAGGCATATGGTCGATAACGATGTCCGCCACGTCCTCCTTTGTGAAGTTGATTATGCTCTCAAAGGTGTCGTAAGCGCAGATATAGTTACGGCCGATCGCGTTCTTAAGTGCGCGACCTCTGTCGGATATGCAAAGACGGCCGTCCTTCTTTTCAAGGATGCTGCGGGTCAGATTACGGAACGCCTCGACCAGCTTGCCAAGAGGCATACGGGACACCTCGTCCTTTGATCTTGCCGCCGCTTCGAAGAAGGAGCCCTCACAGATAAGACGAACAGCGTTCTTGTCGATCTCATCCCAGTTCATACCCTTGTTTTCTACGTCGGTTCTGTAATCGTTCTTTTTCATCTGGTAGGCAATTACGCCCTCGTAGAAGGGAATGATATAGCGGAATGTCTTTTCGAGCACCTTGTTGATCTTGAGCGCCTTCGACATTGCCGAGTCGGATGCCGCAATGATCTTGTCAATGGTCTTTATTCGCATAGGCAGGCTCTCGACGAAGTGTGCATCGTTCTTCTGCTCTGCAAGACCGTCGATAATGCTCTTGGCCATAAAGGTCTTGTTTATCGAGTCAAGGTTCTTTACGAATGCGGAGTTGTCGGTGGCGTATTTCTTCACCATGCCGAGCTCCATATCCTGCGCCTCCTCGTACTTCGCCTTCACCTTTGCCGCAAGATCCTTCTCGTTAACGCGCACCTCAAGGTTGCGCAGGATCTTGTCAAAGTAGAAGCCGTCGGAGTCGAGCAGGAACTCGAGCACCTCTGACGGACCCTCCTCGATCATAAGGATAGTCATTGCGTTATCCCAGTTGATGTCGTTATAGTCCTTCTTGTATCCGAGCTCGAATATGTCGTTGTATCTTATCGAGTAGTGCTCGTACAGCTTGCGCCTCGTTTCACGGGTTATCGCATCCGATACCGCAAGGGCAAGGTGCTGTATGTACTTGAAGCTGAGCTCCGAGAGTGATTTTGCAAGTATCGATTTCGGCGTACCGTTGTGGTTCTTGATGCACGCCTTGCTTAAAAAATCGCGGGTGGGTACCTCGTCACGAAGTATTGCCTTGCCGTCAAAGCACTGGTATGTCAGACGGCAACGGTGGTTGATAGTCACCTCATACGAGGTGAGGTAAAAAAAACTTTCGCTGTCTTCCTTCTTTATGAGTGCATAGGAGGGGATAGTAGCCTTGTAGGGCTCGTACTCGAAGGCGAAGCACTTTGCTTCATCCTCAACGAGCTTAAGGTCGCGCAGGAAGGTGAAATTCTCAAACAGCGCGATGAAATAGCCGAGAAGCACCTTTTCGTTCTGCTCAGCGCGCTTAACGCTCTGGAGCCAAACGGAAATAACGCTTTTAAGCGTGGGGATCTGTATGTCGTTGCGACCGTTGAAGAAGGGCTTGAAATACGAGCGCTCTCCAACCGAAATGACGTCAAGCTGCATCTCCGTAAGCACGTAGATTACAAGGTCGAGGGTAACGTCCTCGCCGTTATATATGCACTCAAACGCATCAATTACGCGCTTTGCGTTAGGCGTCTTGGCGTGAAGCTTATTGTTGTCGCGGTCGTACTTGTATTTTGCAAAGGCAAACATAAAGGTAAAGGTCATCATCTTGTACATAACGCCGATACCCTTGATGTCCGAGCCCTCAAGATCGTCGATACCGAACAGAAATTCCTTGAGCGCCGCGTCCTTTATTTTTACGTTTACATCTTTTGCATAAGAGTTAAATGATACGTTATTGTTAGCCATAATATTTTCCATTCCGCCGCCGGAGATTTGCCCCGGCGGCTGTCAGATTTTAGCCTTTATCAATCCTCGGAGAGAATTCTCGCAAGCTTGGAGTAGCGCCTGGTTGCTTCCTTTTCGTCAGCGGTGAGCTCGGAGGTCTGCCCGATCTTGTAGAGCACACCCTCCTTCCACTTGAAGCGCTCGACCTCGTTGATACCAAGGCAGCCCTCGGTTACGAAATCGGTGCGAACCATTCTCATATCTAGGTCCTCAACACGCGCGCAAATGTTTTTGATCGCCTTGTCGCGCTGCATCTCGCCGTCGATCTCCTTGTCGGACGAGGGAACGACGGTGGGCAGGAGAACTATTCTTTTGTCCTGGGTCTTTTCGGAGAGTCTGTGCAGGTAGTTGAACGTACCTATACGGAACTGCATGGTAGGACGCATACAGCAAACGATGTCGTCTGCTGCGCCGGTGGAGAGTACTGCGGAGAACTGGTCGCCCGCGGAGCTGTCGATAACAACAGCCTTGATGCCGTTCTTGCGGCAGAAGCGTCTGAGCTTGTTGAACACACCCTCCTTGGTGCCGTCCATCTGGTTGGGGTCTACGAGCTTTGCGTCGTCAACACCGAGGAAGAGAACTGCACCGTTCTCAACGCCGAGGGTCTCTCCTACGGGAACGAGCTTCTGATAAAATTCGTGCTCTGCAAGCGAGCCTGCGGGTGCATCAGACCAGCTTTCGTCACCCATAAGGAAGCTCTTTACGTCGTATCTGTCCTTGAAGTGAACGTCAAGACCGAGTAGGTAGGTCATACCTGCGCTGTCAAGGTCCATATCGAGAACTATAATGGGCGAGCTTGCGGATGCTCTCATGCTTTCAACGAGATAGGGCAGGGTGTTAAGAGTGGTCGAGCTTCGGCCTGCACCGCCCTTGTAGGAATAAAAGGTTATTGTTTTCATAAGTCAGATACTCTCCTGTTTTTAATTTTTGTTCGTAATGATCTTGAAGATGTCGGCCGCCGAAAGCTTCTTTTCATCGGGCAGCTTTGCGTTGTTGTATGCTATGAACTCGACGAACGCGGTCATAAACTTATGCATATCCGCCTGTACGGAATCGGCAAGCAGCTTCTCGTCCATCTCGTTTGCGGACTGTGCCTTGATGCGCACGTCCTCTGCAAAGTAGCTCATCACAAGCTTGCCGAGATTCTCGTAAAGTCTGAGCTCGCCCGCATCGAAGCTGTCCTTCATTTCATTCTTGCGCGCCTTGCTCTCGTGGTTGTACTGGATGATTTTTTCTATGCTCTCGTTAAGCAGTGCCAGTGAGCGCTCCTTTATCATAGCGTCGATCTTGTTGTTTATCGCTACCTCTACGGGATAGTTTTTGCTCATCGTGCGCTTTATTTTTTCAACGTTCTTCTTGTGTGAGTCCTCAAGCTTGGTTCTTACTTCCTCGTATATCTTGGGGGTAAGCTCGGCCTCAAAATCCTTCTTAAGCTTAACGTTGTTGATAGAACGCTCGGCATAGCTGCGCTCGAATTTGTCGTAGTAATCGAAGAAGTCTGCGATAGACTCAAGGTAACGCTCGGTGGAGAGTATATCGTACTTTCTCTTATCCCACAGCCACTCGTCGTCCATCTTGGCGATAAGCATCATATCGAACAGCTCACCCATCTTCTTCTGGGGGAACAGGAGTATGTAGTAGGCTATAAGGTTGTTAGCCTTAACAAGCATGGGCAGGAAGGGCGATGCCTGGATATTCTCCTCGTTAAGGATCTTGCCGAAGTCATCTACCCACTTGTGCTGCTGGTCAAAGGCGATTATATGTCTGTCAACGATGCTTTCCTTGCCGATAGCGCACAGCTCGTCGTAGAAGTTCTGTATAAGCTGAAGTGCAAGGGTCATCGAGTCGACTATCTCCTCACCGTCGGTATCTGCGTGACGTCCGTTGGTGTAAGAGTAGAAAAGGATAAATATTACGTACAGGGTGTTAAAGAGCACTGAGGAACGGCTGGAGTTAAGTATCTCATCTTTGGATACGACCTTGAAGTTTTCGCTGAAATTATCGCTGAAGAAGTCGGACTTAAGCACGTCCTTATATATATCCCACGCGCGGTCACCGATTTTGAAGCAGATATCCTGGTACAGCTGGGTGTAGCAATCGCTTCCGGACTCGGCGGTGTCAATAAAGCCGATAAGGTCGTGGTCTCTACCGAGCGTACCGCCGGCAAGCACGTTGTCGTCGAAGTCCGCGAATGCCTCGACTACCGAGTAAGTAAAGAACAGGGACGGCTCCTTACAGTCGTTAGCATATCCCCATCCAAGCGGATTTTCGGAAGTGCCGATTACGTTCTTTACGAAGAACTTGATGATATCCTTGATGCGCTTAAAGAGCTCGTCGTGTTCTTCTTCCGTGAAGCTGAAGGTGCCGTTTCTCTCGGCAACTCTCGCTTGGCAGAACAGAGACAGAGACCACGTCATAGCACCTACATAGTCGTTGCCCTCATCGACGAAGAGCTCGTAGTTGGTTTCTTTATCAAGCACGGGGGCGAGGGTATAGTGCTCTTTGTGTGCTTTAATATCCTGCATGATCTCGTTAAGATCACTCTTCATCTGCGTCTTCTGCTCGGCGGTCATCTCTATGCCAAAGCGGTTCATAAGGGTGAACATTGCGTTCGCACCGTAGACCTTGGAAAGGAATCCAACCTCCTTGCTTTTTGAGGACATATAGAAGCCGTTCTTTGGCTTGCCGCTCTCGTCAACACCGTCTCTTCTCCTTTCAAGAGAGGCGAGTACCTTCTTTCCTATCTCGCTACGGTCTTTGTAAAGGCGGAACGTTTCATCCATATCCTGGATAAGATCGTGGTATTTCGTGGGGAGCGTGATCTTAAATTCTTTCTTATCTTTATTCTTGTAAGGGTAGAGGGACTTTTTGCCGAAGGTTTGTACGCTCATGTTTTTTCTCCTTTTGTCGCTTGTATTTTTAATTTAATAATTTTTCGTTATGCAATGCAGGCCGCCGCCACCAAGCACTATCTCGCGTGCAGGGAACGGCACGACCTCACGGTCGGGGAAGGTATCCTTGAAGATCTTAAGCACCTCGCCGTCTGTCGGATCGTCAAACGTAGGTACTATAACCGCTCCGTCCGCAAAAATAAAATTGATGTAGCTCGGCTGTATTATCTCACCCTCGAGGCGCGCCTTTGAGCCGTCGGGATATTCAAGCCCCTCGCAATTCGCCTTGGTGCGCTCGAACGCACTCGGCAGGGGGATCTTGACTATATCGTATTTCTTACCGGGGGTCGACTCTATCGTCGCAAGCGCCCGTCTTACTATCGGGTATTGCGGACTTTCCTCGTCATCCGTCCAGGCGATGAGGAGGGTATCCTTATCTGCAAATGCCAAAAGGTTATCCACGTGGCCGCCCGTCTCGTCGTGGGCAAGTCCCTCGTCTATCCATATTATCCGCTCGACTCCGAGTGCCTCTTTAAGTAATCTCGCAGCCTCGTCCTCGGTAACTCCCGGATTGCGGTTGCCGTTTATAACGGTCGCCTTTATACATATCAGCGTTCCGTCACCGTCGGTCAGCAGATTTCCACCCTCAAGCGTTATCGGCGAGAGGGAAAGCTCCTTGCCAAGCAAACGGCTCATCTGCTCGGGCACGGTCGAGTCGCGTGACCAGTCGCCGTACAGCCCCTCGTCACCGCCCCACGCGTTGAAGCCGAATTTGACAAGACCGTCGCTCGTAGGAACGGCGCCGCTGTCGCGCGCCCATATGTCGTCGTACTGCATCTCTGCTACCGTTACGTCGGGGCAGGAGGCTTGTATTGCGGTTTTGTCAAGTGCAGGCAGCGCGCCGAGCACCGTAGGCTCATACCGAGAGAGAAGCTGCGCCAGCTCCGTAACCGTCGCGGCTATCGGCTTGGCACCCCCTCTCCATACGTCGCGTCGCGTGGGATAAAGGAGAAGTGTGCCGTCGTGTAAAGCAAAATCGGCCTTCATTCTTCCTCCGACGAAAATGCAAAAAATACGCATAATTCGCCATTTAGATAAATAATTATATAAAAATATTAACACAAATGTCGCATTTAGTCAATATCTGCGCGCAAATTCTGCCATATTTAATAAAAAAACGCGTGAATTTTAGTACAAACTGCACGCGCGAGCGGTATAACAATTAAAGGCGGTGCGCCCAATTACGGAGCGCACCGCCCATATTTTTATATTTTGCCGTCAAGCACCGCCGCCGCACATTCGTCAATGTACGCCGCCATTTTATCCTTTGCCTCCTGCTCGCTGATGCCGCCTGCCGTATTTGGCCACAGCACCCGAACGTTTCCGTCCGGCGAGGGAGTGAACGAGGTGGAGCCCTCGTCCGTTATCTCTATGCATCCGCGCTCGCTCTTGACGAGAAAATCCTTTACGCCCTCGACGGCGTACACCGCCGTTGCGGGATCCCACGAGTGTCGGCCGGATTTCATAGGGTCGCATGATTGACAGCAGACCTTAGAGTTGAAAAGGATAAATGACTGTGTAAGCGGCGTTGTGTCGCCGTATTTTTCAACCAGCTCCTTGCCGGTTATCATATCTATGCCGGTCTCGCTCGGCAAAACGGTAATCGGAACGGGACAGCGATCGAATGCCGTTCTTGCTGCCGGCACGTCCCATTTTACGTTCCACTCGGGATCGGTCGAACGGAGCTTTGCCGCCATAAGAACGAGCTCGCGGCACTTCTCTTGTACGAGTGCAACGCCGTCAAGCGGACTGATATCGTCGGGCTCACTTTCGAGCAGTGCGGCAATGTTCGTAAACTGTCCGACAGCACAAATAACACATCCGTCATTTGACTCGGCGAGGGCGCGTCTTAACACCCTTGCGGCGGGCTCAGTCTCGTCGTAGTCGGCACCCGTGGCGAATTTTTCGGCCATTCCTTGCACGTATTTGTCGGCAATGTGTGCACCTCCAACCATCCGTCCGATGGGCGGCACAGGCTCACCGAAGAATCGCAGGAAGGAACGTATTGCAGGCACACCGTACGGCGTGTCCAGACAGTGCGTAATAGCCGCAAGGCGTATCATACCGCGCCTTTTTGCATATGTCAGATAGGTAAGGGCCATTATGTCGTCACAGTCCGCTCCGGCATCGGTGTCAAAAATGAAGTCAAGCATGGTTGGTGTACCCCCGTGTTAAGTTTTTTCATCTCTAGTTTAACATCTCGCGCAGGAAAAGTCAATACCGTATTTTTTTGGTGTGTTTTTGCCCTCGTTGTCGCAAAAAACGGTATACGTTTGCGCTTTTTTGCGTCATTTTACGGCGCGATGCGGTGGTTTAATATTATTTCATAGTTTGAACTATTGATTTTGCGCAAATCAAATGCTACAATCGATTCGGAAAAAACATTTCGCAAGTAGGAGAAATGGACAAGCTTTTAGCAATTTTAGAGTCGGAAATGACCGCACCTACGAATTACGGCTGGTTTTTCATTTAATGTTTATAGCCCTGATCGTTGTTGCGTCGGTGTTCCTGTGTGTGAAGTGCTGTGACGTCAGCGATAAGCATTTCAGACGCATCGTGTTCATTTCATGGATCGCCATCGTCGTGCTTGAAATATACAAGCAGCTCGTGTTCTCCGTAGAGTATACGGAGGGAGCCTTCGTCTGGGATTACCAGTGGTATGCCTTCCCGTTTCAGTTCTGCTCGTCCCCTCTTTATGCGCTTCCCTTTGTCGCACTTATGCCCGATGGCAAGCTGCGTATGCTTTTATCGGCTTCGTCGCATTCTTCTCGCTTTTTGCGGGTGTTGCCGTGTTTATCTACCCGAACGACGTTTTCATCGACACGATAGGCACCAACGTTCAGACGATGATCCACCACTGCACTCAGATCGTGCTCGGCGTGTTCTCGGCGATATATCCCGCCGTACCGTATATCGTATTTTTCCTTATATACTGCATCGGCTTCTCGATAGCGGCGCTCGTGATATTCTCGCTGTTCTATCTTCCGATCCACCTTATTTCACGGAGAAAAAATGCTTAACAAAACTAAGATACTTTATCCGATGGTCGCGATCTTCGCGGCCGTCGAGCTCGTCCTCGGCATCCTCGTCCAGACCACGCACGGCGATACCTGTACTGCGGTTTCATACGCGGTAGTCGTGCTCGCCTGTCTTTTTTGCGCTGCCTTTGCCGAGCGCTCCATTCGCTACGCCCTTACACAGCTTGCCCTGGTAATGACTATATGCGCAGACCTCTTTCTCGTCGTTATCAAGCCGCTTCATATGGAGGTGGCTATGTGCTTCTTCTCGGTTACTCAGCTTGCCTATGCCGCGCGCATACATCTTGAGCAGGCATCACCGCGTATAAGGAAGCTCCACCTCGCCGTCCGCGTTGCATCCGCCGTGCTGGCGGTCGTTGCCGCCCTCGCCGTGCTTGGCAGAGATGCGGACTTTCTCGCCGTGATAACCATCTTCTACTTCGTCAACCTCGTCGAGAATGCCGTATTTGCTTTCCTGGACGTAAGGCGCGGCTGGCTCCTGCCCCTCGGACTGCTTCTTTTCATAGGCTGCGACCTGTTCGTTGGCTTTGCAAATTTGGACATCTATTTTGAGATAGAGCGAGGTAGCTTTCTTTATAAGCTCGCGCACCCCGGCTTCAACGCTGCGTGGGTCTTCTACGTCCCCTCGCAAGCTCTTCTCGCTCTGTCACTCATAAAACGCAATAAAAACGGTCAAGGAGAATGATCCTTGACCGCTTTCTTATATAAATTGCGCTAAAATTCCATCACGGAAGTTGTTTTGTTATATTATCTGATGTCGTATACCGAGCGGAGCTTAATGTTCTTCGCCTCGCCCTCAAGCACCTTTACGCGCACCTCGCCGGCATTTATATCGAAGAAGTTGTCGGAAAGGATGAAGTCGCACTCGTCGGAGTAGATCTCTATGCTCTTTGCGTAATTCTTTGCGCGTACGATGATCTCGTCGCCTACGACCTCGGCCTCAAGCTCGGGGTTCTTGAAGTTGAAGTGCTTAGGAGCGGTGAAGAGTACGGTTCCGCTTGAGGTTATATTGCCGTCCTTGTCAACAAGCTCGTAGGAGTAGTAGTTGTTCGCAACGTCGGTCTTGTTGAAGTCGCGCTCGCGCAGAGTAACGACAGAGAGGGGCGCAACCTTGATCGGCTCCTCAAAGGACTCGATCACCTTGCCGTCGGAGGAACGAAGGTAAGAGCGCACCGTGCCTACGTACTCGTCAAGAGTATCGTTCGTTACCGCAAGCTCGGCCTTGGTCTCGTAGTCGTAGAGCCCGGGCTCGAGGATAACGTAGGGGCGCGTGGTCTTTTCACCCGTCTCGCGGCAGGAGATGATCACGGGATTGTAGAAGCGCTTTGCGTAGTAGTGCAGAGCCTTAAGTCTGCCGTAATAGTCGATGCTCGCCCATGATGCAACCGGCCATATATCATTGAGCTGCCAGTACAGCGAGCCCATGCATCTGCCTCTTTCACGGCGCATATGCTCAACGCCGTACTTTATCGCCTCGGCCTGAAGCAGCTGCGATGCGTAAAGCAGCGTGTCGAATTTGGTGGGGTAGAGGAAGGTCTGCGAGAGATAGTCAACTATCTTCGCATTAGCACCGGTGTTTCTCTGATGCTGCTCCATAACACGGGAGAATATGTTTCTATCCTCGGGCAGGGTGAACTGATTTACCGACTTCTCGCAAGGGAAGGACTGGAAGCCGAATTCGGACGTGTAACGGAAATGGTGGTTTCTATACTCGGTGAAGGGCTTTCCGGCGTGCCATACCTCCCAATAGTGCGCATCGCCGAAGTTCTCGTTATTCGGGTCGACAAAGCGGCCGCAGGTGACGGGTGACGTGTGAATGTAGGGAATATAGGGGCAGACCTCTTTGTGAATGTCTGCGATGATGCCTTCGAAGAGCTCGATAGCTATCGGAATGCACGTCGCCTTTGTGACGGGATCGCTGCATCCCGCGCCGCAGGTTTCTACCTCGTTGTTGCCGCTTATGATAGCGATCGATGCGTGGTGGCGTAGTCTCTCAAGGTTCTGTCTTACCTCGATCTTTATGTCTTCGTACATTCTCTCGTCGGGACGGTAGAACGTGCAGGCAAACGCGAGATCGAAGAATACTATAAGGCCCATTTCATCGCACAGATCGAAGAACCAGTCGTCGGGGTAGTATCCGCCGCCCCAAACGCGGATAGCGTTGAAGTTCGCATCAATGCATCTCCCAAGAAGCACGCGGGAGCGCTCCTTGTTGATGCGTGAGAAGATGTTGTCCTCGGGTATGTAGTCAGCTCCCATAGCGAAGAAGCGGACACCGTTGCACTCGTGCATAAAGCTCTCGCCCCACTTGTCCTTTTCGCGAATGAGCTTCATATCGCGCAGGCCTATTCTTTTCTCACACGTATCGAGAATTTTTGTACCGTTTACTACCTCTGCGGTCACAGTATAAAGCGGATGCGCACCAAGTCCGTGCGGCCACCACAACTCGGGTGACTCAACCTCGTACTCCTCGTTCGCCCTTATGACTGTTTTAGTTCCGTTCGGAGCAGTTAATGTTACACGGGTGTCGGCTTCCTTGTCGGTTTTTACATTAGGTGTAATGTAAACTTTGCATTTTTCGTGTCTTTGCGTTATATGGAACTCGGTTATTCTTGCGGAGTCCTTAATGATCAGACTTACAGGACGCCAGATGCCCATATCGGGGAGAAAGGGGCCCCAGTCCCAACCGAGCATACAGTGTGCCTTTCTTACGTATCCGAAGCCTATAAGTGCCTGAGGGCTTTTGAAAAGGTCAAGCTCCTTTGCCTTTTCGGCCGCGTAGTTGAGTACGGTATGACATTCTACCGTGATGGTGTTTTCTCCGTCTATGAGAACGTCGGTGACGTCAAATTCATACGTTACGTGCATATCGGTAGTGTACGCTATGTGCTTGCCGTTAAGGTACACGTCGCAGAAGGTGTCAAGACCCTCGAAGCGGAGCAGCACCTCGTCGCCCGTTTTCTTGAAATCGAACTTGCGCTCAAAGGTATAATCGTGATACGAAAGCTCAAGTGCTTTGTACTCGTTGTCACGGTAATAGGGGTCGTCCATAAGGTTGTTGTTAAGCAGGAAGGAGTACATAGAGCCGGGCACCGTGCCTACGCAGTCGTAGCCGTTGCCTCTCATACGCCACTCGCCGCAAAGAGAAATAGTTTTCATACAATTTTTCCTTTCGGTATTGATATTTCTATTATATTATGGTAAAATCGGTTTATCAATGTAAAATCTTATTATAAATTTGTACTATCTTACTATTTTGAGGTGCTTATGAAATTCATCGTATACGGCGTCGACTTCAAGCATAAGCCGGGCGAATTTTGCAACCGCTCAATATCAAAGCTTTATTTCGTCAGCTGCTTTCGCACGGACTTTCTGACAGAGATAGACGGTCGCCTCGTGCGCGGCCGTGCTGGCGACGTGCTTATTGCCTTACCCGGTGATATCCTCTACCACGGTCCAACGCCCGAAATGTCCTATGGCTTTTCAAACGATTGGATAAACGTGGACGGTGAGGATTTTGCCGCCCTTCTTGGGCGCTATCCGCTCCCCGTCAACCGCCCCTTTCACGCCGCCTCGTCGCGCCTCGTTGCATCTGCGATAGAGCGCATACACAGGGAGCGCTCCTTCGCCTTGCCCGGCGCTGATGAAAAGTGCGATATGATAATGACGAATACGATCATAGATCTTTACAGAGATTATAAGAGCAATCAGAAGCTCACCTCTCGCGATAAGCTTGAGCGTGCACGCGGTGAGATAATGAGAGATTTTCGCCGCGATTGGACGCTTGGGGATATGGCGGATCTCGCGGGGTATTCTCCCAGTCGCTTTTCGGCACTGTATAAAAGCATCTACGCCCGCTCTCCCGTCGACGACCTGATCAATACGAGAATAGAGAACGCAAAGCTTCTGTTGCTGTATTCAAATATGCCCGTGCAGGATATCGCCGAAGCAGTCGGCTTTTCTTCGATCTACTATTTCTCAAAGCACTTCAAAAAAAAGGAGGGGCTCTCGCCCCTCGCCTTTAAAGGTCGTATTTAATCCTCGCTCTGCCGTTTCTTCATCCGCCTCCAGCTGATAAAGCCGTATATATCGTTCGCCAGAAAGGCAATAAAGCAGAAGATCATAGGCAGGTAGGATATATCCGCTATCGCCGCCAATATCCACAGAATTATCAGAACCACGTCGTTTGCCGCGTAGGCTATGGCATAATATGGTGAGCGCAGAAACACCAGCGATGCCGCAAGCACGCTCGTCGTTACCGATAGGGTGCTGAATATGAGATTTGACGTTCCAAGCGCGCCAAGTATAAAATAGAAAGCAACGGTAACGACCGCCGTAAGCGCCGCAACCGCGCACGCCTTGCGCTTCGTCAGTGCGGAAACCTTGACCTCTTGCCCGTCGCCGTACGGGTTTTTCAGCCACGCCACCACCGCTGCGATGGCCGCAGGCGCGCTCATCCCCACGTAGGTGATGACCTCACCGTAATATCTGAACATAAACGATACCACGCCGTACACAAGTGCAAATATCACGCACAGCACCTGTCCGAATACCATTCCCTTAGCGACGAATATCAGCGCCGTAACGCCGAGCAGGGAAGCGATAAGCGAGAGGATATCCTTCTCGGGTCCAAGCAGAAAGGACAGCGCGACTACCGCCAGCGAGCACAGCCACAGCGCCCATTCGAATTTAGTTAGTCTTTTAAATGGATTTTTCATAATAATCTCCGTATAAAGGGGCACCTATAACGGCGACCTGCGATAAAGCAGGTCAGCCGAATGATGTTTGCCTTTATGGGCAAGTGATGTTCACTTCGTGAATGATGTAGCCTGCGGCAATGATGTTGTGCCTTTGGCACAATGGGCAAGCATCGCCTCATTGCGACCTACGGGAGCAACATCATTATGAGAAGAGTTGCTATGCAACTCACGAATAACATCATTTTTGCACAAGCAAAAACATCATTCATTTACCACTCGGTTATAACACACCTTGCAGGCAAGGAGGTGTGCGAAAAAGGACGAGAAGCTCTCGTCCTTTTTGACTTTTGATATAAAACTGCCGGTGGCAGCTTTTTATTGCTTTCTGGGTGCGAGGATAAGCTTGGTGAGCTCAACGGGCTCAACGATGGTGTCGCCCTTGTATACTCTCATATTTCCGGATGCTATCTCGTCAATAAGGATAACGTCCTTGCCGTTGTAGCCAAACTCGAACTTGATGTCCCAAAGGTCAAGGCCGATGCTCTTAAGGTCGTCAGCAACGATCTTAGTGATAGCAAGCGTCTGCTCCTTGAGGCTCTCAAACATTTCCTTCGTCATAACCTTAAGTGCAACCAGACCCTCTCCGGTAACGAGTGGATCGCCCTTTTCGTCGTTCTTAAAGGTGCACTCAACGTAGCCGCCTTCAATGGGGGTGCCGTTCTTTATGTACTCGCCGTATCTGCGGATGAAGCTGCCCGTAGCAACAAGACGGCAGATGACCTCAAGACCGCCGCCGCCAAGCTCCTTGCCGAAGCACTCAGCGGGCAGGACCTCCATGGTTGCCTCGTCGATATTTGCACTTACGTAATGAGTCTTGATCCCTGCCTTCTTAAGCAGCTCAAAATAGTGGATAGAGGTTTCGAGATTCGCCTTGCCTATTCCTTCAATAGTGAGACCAACGGTGTTTTCGCCGGGATCAAATACGCCGTCCTTGCCGGTGCAGTCGTCCTTGAACTTGAGCATAACGTTGCCGTTGTCGAGGGAGTAAACGTCCTTTGTTTTGCCTGTGTAAAGCTTTTTCATAATCTTCTCCTTTGCAGGTGCAAAAAATTTACGTGAATATTTTAGCACAAAAAACTCCGTTTGTATATACTTTTTTTCAAAAAAAACCGTTTTTTCCAAAAATGTCGAAAAAGCGGCGTGATAAGCTATGTCTTTTTATCTAAATTTCCAACACTTATAACAGCTGCCATAAGTCACTCTGCCAACACGTAAAAACCTCATACATTGGGAGGCGTGTAAAATTTTCTTGCGTTTTTGAGCACGAAAATGTAAATCTTAATTGTCATTAAAGTCCGATCTTGAATTTGTCGGAGTCCTGCTGTGGATGTGCTGTTTGTGTAAAAACGACAAAAACGGCGGCAAAAGACCGTCGTTTTTTCTCGCTATGCGCGTGCAAGATATATATTGACATTCGCAATATATTATGCTAAAATATTCCCGTAGAACGGGTTTTTGTAACTGACGGATAGCGGCAGGCAAGCGCAACCCGATTTGAATACGCCTAAAGCTATATAAATCCACGCTATTTTCCGAAATCTCGCTCACAAAGTTGTACTTTGTTTCGTTCAATTTCAAGAAATAACAAGAGTTTATACTAGCTTCAGGTAAGAATTATTTTAATCCGGCAGATTTTTTACAAGAAAAGCCGAAGATTCGAAGTAATATGCGGATATTGCAAGAATTTTTGGCGCATTATTGGGGAAAATATGCAGATTAAAACGTGTTCGAATTGGGGTGCACTTGCCTAAACCGCAAGGGAGCAAAAACTGTATTATGTCGACCGTCTGGGCAGTTCTTACCGCATGGGGTAAGACCGCCCTTTTTGATTTTGTTAATACATTTTAGGAGGAATAAAATATGAAAAAAGTTGCCGTCATAATGGGCAGCGACAGCGACCTTCCCATAGTTGAAAAGGGAATAAAGGTTCTTGATGATTACGGCATCCCCTATGAGGTGCACGTTTATTCGGCGCACAGAACGCCTGCCGAGACTGCGGCCTTCGTATCCGGCGCCGGGGAGCGCGGATTCGGCGTTATCATCGCCGCCGCAGGTATGGCTGCTCACCTCGCAGGTGCAATAGCCGCCAACACCGTCCTTCCCGTGATCGGCATTCCGATCTCCTGCAAGAACACGGGTGGAGTCGATGCGCTCTGGTCTACCGTGCAAATGCCCTCCGGCATTCCCGTTGCTACCGTAGCTATCGACGGTGCAGCCAACGCGGCACATCTCGCCGCCGAGATCCTCGCCCTCTCCGATCCCGCCCTTACCGAGAAGCTCGCGGCGGCAAGAGCAGCAGGCAAGGATAACGTTCTTAAAAAGAACGCCGCTATCGAAGAAAAATTTAACCGCTGACATATATTTAGGAGATAACAAAATGGGAGTTTTCGGAATAATCGGAGACGAGCGCACCAACGTCGCTGACAGTGTCTATTACGGACTCTACGCGCTTCAGCACCGCGGCCAGGAGTCCTCAGGCATAGTCGTGAACGACGACGGCGTTTTCACCCTGCATAAGAACGCAGGCCTTGTAAACGACGTTTTCAACCGCAATCTGCTCGATTCGCTCGGGCAGGGCAATATGGCCATCGGCCACTCACGTTACGGCACGCTTACCACCAAGGATAAGGCCAACGCCGAGCCGATCGTAGTAAATCATATCAAGGGTCGCCTCGCAATTGCGACGGACGGCAGTCTTGTAAACGCTCAGGATCTCAAGCGCGAGCTCGAGCTTCAGGGGATGATCTTCCACACCACCTCCGACGCAGAGATAATATCTTATGTAATTACCAAGGAGCGTATTACCTCCGCTTCGATAGAGGAGGCCGTGTCCAAGGCGATGGACAGGCTTAAGGGCGGCTACTGCCTGCTCCTTATGTCCCCTCAGAAGATAATCGCCGCAAGAGACGAGCACGGACTCCACCCCCTCTGCTACGGCAAGCGCGAGAACGGACAGTACGTCGTTGCCACCGAGAGCTGCGCGCTTGATTCTGTCGGCGCGACCTTCATCCGCGAGATAGAGCCGGGCGAGATCGTCGTGTTCTCGAACGACGAGGGAATAAAGTCGATAAAGGATCACTGCGGCAAGTGCAGGGAAGCGCTCTGCGTGTTTGAGTACGTCTATACCGCGCGCCCCGACTCGGTGATCTGTAACTGCTCCGTCCACGATGCAAGAAAGCGCGCCGGCGCCCTTCTTGCCAAGGCACATCCCGTTGAGGCTGACGTTGTCGTCGGCGTTCCCGACTCGGGACTTGATGCCGCCATCGGCTACGCGCAGGAGTCCGGTATTCCTTACGGCATAGGCCTTATCAAGAACAAGTACATAGGCAGAACCTTCATCGCCCCCGGTCAGAGTGCAAGAGAGGATATGGTCAGAATAAAGCTTAACCCCCTCTCCTCCACAGTCAAGGGTAAGAGGGTAGTGCTCGTCGATGATTCGATCGTCCGCGGCACCACCTGTGCGAGAATAGTTCGTCTGCTTCGCTCCGCAGGAGCCACCGAGGTTCACCTTCGCTCCTCTGCGCCCCCATTCCTCAACCCCTGCTATTACGGCACCGATATAGATTCAAAGGATGCCCTGATCGCCAACAACCACACCGTTGAGGAGATCACCCGCATCGTCGGCGCAGATACCCTCGGCTACTTAAGGCTTGAGGACGTTTACAAGCTTGGTGACAAGGGCACCTGCACGGGATATTGCACCGCCTGCTTCGACGGCAATTACCCCACCGAAACCCCCACCTCCACCAAATCAAAATACGATTCTAAAATTTCCGAGAATAAAAAATAATTAACCGAAAGTGAGAAACCGACAGTGAAGAATTCAAGATCTGAAAGCTACGCAGCGGCAGGCGTTGATATTACCGCCGGCTACAAGGCAGTTGAGCTTATGAAGGCTC
>CAZQTN010000028.1:16648-17999 GCA_964596195.1 uncultured Ruminococcus sp. | reverse complement strand
AAACTTAAAAACTTAACAATTACATTATACTGTAAAAGTATGTAGATGTCAAGAATAAATTATTAATTTTTATGTGTTATAATTTCAAGAAAGTGTTTCGAAAATGGGGAAGTATGCCCATGGGGATTGACATTTTATTATTGCAGTGGTATAATAATCCAAAAAACTGAGAGAGGAAAAAAGCCGAATGAATGTCAGCGAACTTCTAAAATTATCTCCGGGCGAGCTTGTAGATCGTGGAATATGTCCCACGTGCCTTAACCGCGAGACGGGCGGTGCTCTATATGGAGATAACTCCGATAAGCTGCTGTATGAGGACAATGATATTGAGTGCTTTTTCGTTGGTAACCCACGCTCTGCAGGTCACATGTGTATCTCGACCGTTAGGCATTTTCACGATATGAGCGAAGCACCGGATGAGATCAATGAAAAGATTGTTCGGTTCGCAAAGCAGTTTATGATAATATTGAGCGAGGTTTACGGATGCGAGCGCGTATATATGTGCACAATGTGTGACGGCCCAAATAATCACTATCATATACAGCTTATCCCTCGATACGCTGACGAAAAACGAGGGAGCTCAAATTTTACAAAGCCAAGAGGGGTATACGTTTTCAACAAAGATAAGTTTAATACGGTCAAAGAACGTATCTGTTCCTGGGCTGCCTCGGGCAGGTACGTTTGATTGTTTAAAACAGCGAAACGCACGCTCCGTCATTTAATTAATGAAGTGAGGCATACAAGTCTAAACGATTTGTATGCCCTGTTTATGTTATAAGGAATAATTTACCGAATCCTCTTGAAATTTCTTCAAAAAAGTAGTATAATGAAAGAGCCAAACAAAATTGTATATTTTAGTATAAGACGAACTTTTTTTTGCAAAGGGCGTATTGTACCCTTTTTGCGTTCCAGATACTTCATTTTTGAATTTGATAAAAATGCAAATTCCACGGATGAGGTATCTTACATAATTGGTTCGTACTTATCTATGCAATTTTGTTTGGCGACAAATCGGAGTTTGCGTTTTTTAGGCGTTAACTTCGGTTAGCGCCTTTTTTGTTTTTAATTTTATTATCATACGAAAAGTATGGGAGGAAACACTATGAAACATTCATTTAAGCAAATCATTGCGCTTTTGCTCTGCCTCGTTATGCTGTCAAGCGTGGTCTTGACGAGTTGCGATAGCGAAAATGATACGCCTTCTGACACGGCGGGTAAACCGACGGAATCAACCGAAGGTGACAAAACTACAGAAAGCGATGAAACTACCTATGGTGGTGATTCTCATAATCACGATCACGGTTCCGTTGTAACCGCACCTACTTGTACGGCGAAGGGCTATACAACTTAT
>CAZQTN010000028.1:0-16548 GCA_964596195.1 uncultured Ruminococcus sp. | reverse complement strand
ACCTGCGATTGCGGCGATAGTTATGTGGCTGATGAGGTGGCCGCACTTGGTCATAACTTTGGCGAATGGGTTGTAACGAAAGAACCCACCGAAGCAACCAAGGGCGAAAAGCGCCGTGATTGCGCAAATTGCGATCATTTTGAAACTGACGTTGTCGCAGAATTGGCACATGATCATAGCAGATGGGAGCAGACTACGCTTACTGCTGTAGCACCCACCTGTACTACTACCGGCTTGACCGAGGGCAAGAAATGCTCAGGTTGTGGCGAAACTCTTGTAGTGCAGCAAAGTGTTCCTGCGATGGGTCACGATTACAACGCAGTTGTAACCGCACCTACTTGTACGGCGAAGGGCTATACAACTTATACCTGCGATTGCGGCGATAGTTATGTGGCTGATGAGGTGGCCGCACTTGGTCATACCGAGGTTGTTGATGTAGCAATTTCTGCCACATGTACTACAACAGGACTGACCGAAGGTAAGCATTGCTCGGTATGCGATACCGTTATCATAGCTCAAAGCACTGTTGCGGCGAAAGGTCATACCGAGGTTATTGACCAAGCCGTAGCTCCTACTTGTACCGAAACCGGTCTTACAGAAGGTAAGCACTGCTCCGAATGTAATACTGTTTTAAAGGCACAAGAAACGGTGTTTACCTTAAATCATGAAATTTCTCACCATAATGCATTAGAACCAACATGTACTGAAGCTGGTTGGAATACCTATGATTCCTGTTTGAATTGCGATTATACAACATATTCAGCAATATTAGCTTTGGGACATAATTTCATAAATAGAGAATGTACTCGTTGTAAAGAATTAGAACCAAGTGATATACTTGAATACAAATCAAACGGAGATGGAACTTGTTATGTTTCAGGCACGGAAAACCGAGCAGAACCATATATAATAATTCCGAGGTTTTCTCCATCAGGAGACAAGGTAATCGGCATTGGATCATCAGCTTTTTCCTATTATATTCGACTTGAAAATATAGTCATTCCCGAAACAGTTACATACATTGAAAATAGTGCGTTTTATAATTGTTCAGCTCTCAAAAGCATTACCCTCCCAAGCAGTTTAACTCGTATCGGCAACAATGCATTCACAAATTGTTTGGGGCTTACGACTATTGTCATACCTAATAGTGTATTGAGCATAGGAGTAGGAGCATTTGAAGGATGTTCCAATTTAGAAAAATTAACGCTTCCATTTATCGGTGAAACTCGATCGGCAGACTTGAACTTTAATTTAGGATTTTTATTTGGTTGGTTAAATGATAATGCCACCGAAGTCCCTTTATCATTAAAAACAGTTATTGTTACAGATGCCCATACAATAGGTTACGGTGCTTTTTCGGATTGTTCAGGAATTGAAAATATAATAATTTCTAATACAGTAACAACTATTCAAGAAGAAGCATTTAAAAACTGTACTGCTCTCAAAAATCTGAGCTTAGGAAATGGTGTAGTGAATATTGCACGCGCTGCTTTTGATGGTTGCAATAATCTTAACTATACCTACTTTGACAATGCTAAATATTTGGGAAATGACATGAATCCACATCTTGTATTGGTAGCGGCCACAAATACTGAAATTTCATCTTGTCAGATTAATAGTAATACAAAAATTATTTTTGAATTGGCTTTCAGTAATTGTACAAAGCTTCAAAGTGTTTCTTTGCCAACGGGCATTGTTACCATTGGTACAAGAGCTTTGCAAAATTGTTCTAGTATAAAAAGCATTACAATACCTGGTTCTGTTTTGATTATTGGTGTTAATGCGTTTAGTGGTTGCACTAATCTTGAAAGTGTTATTATAAATGATGGAGTAACAACAATTGGTGGAGGTGCGTTCTATTTTTGCACTAAACTTAAAACAGTCATACTTCCAAGCAGTGTAGAATCCATTGAAGGTAGAGCTTTTGATTATACTAACCTTAACACAATATATTATGTTGGTTCACTCAATGATTGGAATACTAAAGTTGAAATTAATGCTGATAATTCTTATTTTAATAGTGCGACAGTATACTATTATTCCAAAACTCAACCTACGGTATCAGGCAACTATTGGCATTACATCAACGGCATCCCTACTAAATGGTAAGGCCCCTTAAAATAACAACTGCAATTTCAATAATACATATTTGGCACAAACGCCAAAAAAACAAAATATACTAGTTAAATAGCCGCTATCAAAGCGTGATTACCACGCCGCGATAGCGGCTTTTTTCTTTGCGTTCTGTTGGGCAAAAAAATTTTTGAATTTTTTTCGAAAACGTGACGAGATTTTGCTTAAATTTTCCCACTGTATTATTGAAAGCACTTGAAAAACCGAACAGAATGTATTATAATATTAGTGTTTATAAAAGAGACATTGATAAAGGTAGGATTTTGAATATGAAACTTGGTATAGTAGGTCTTCCTAACGTAGGAAAGAGCACACTTTTTAACGCATTGACAAATGCGGGTGCAGAGTCTGCAAACTATCCCTTCTGCACGATAGATCCCAACGTAGGCATCGTTATGGTACCGGATAAGCGACTTGACAAGCTTGCAGAAATGTACAAGCCCGAAAAGTTCACTCCGGCTGTTATAGAGTTCGTTGATATTGCGGGACTGGTTCGCGGTGCTTCAAAGGGCGAGGGACTTGGCAATAAGTTCCTTGCAAATATACGCGAGGTAGATGCGGTCGTTCACGTTGTTCGCTGCTTTGAAAATAATGACATCGTGCACGTTGAGGGTTCTATTGATCCAATTCGCGACGTCGAAACGATCGACATTGAGCTTATACTTTCCGACCTTGAGATCGTGGAGCGCGCAATAGAACGTACGACAAAGGCTGCGAAGAGTGATAAGAAGCTCCTCGACAAGCTCGCCGTGCTTGAAAAGGTGAAAGTAGGTCTTGAAGAGGGCAAATGTGCGCGTGCACTCGGCCTTGATGCTGAGGAGTGCGCATATATTGAGGAGTCCCGTCTTCTCACCCTTAAGCCTATAATATACGTTGCGAACATCTCCGAGGACGAGGTCGGTGGCGACTATGAAAGCAACGCCGGATATATTAAACTCCGTGACCACGCTGCAAGCGAAGGCAGTGAGATTATTGCAGTTAGTGCTCAGATCGAGGCAGAGCTCGCAGAGCTTGAGGGCGAGGAGAAGGCAACCTTCCTCGCAGACCTTGGTATTGAGGAAAGCGGTCTTGATAAGCTTATAAAGTCCGGATATTCGCTTCTCGGTCTTATCAGCTTCCTTACCGCAGGTCCTAAGGAGGTTCGCGCTTGGACCATTAAAAAGGGCACGAAAGCACCCGGCGCAGCCGGTAAGATACATACCGACTTTGAGCGCGGATTCATTCGTGCCGAGGTTGTTTCCTTCGACGATCTCGTACGCGAGGGCGATAGAAACAAGGTTAAGGAAAAAGGTCTGCTTCGCAGCGAGGGCAAGGAATACGTAATGAAGGATGGAGATATCGTTGAGTTCTTATTCAACGTATAACTCGACCTTTTCCGGCGAATAGTAAAGATTCGTGCCTTGCTCGCCATAATATCTTTTCGTTTCGCTTGGTAATGTAAGATCGTTGATTGAAACTACGAGCTTATCCAAATCAGTTATTTGATATGTAAATTTATAATTTGAATACGAATTGCCGTGGCGCCCGAGGATCAAGGTATTACAGCCGTCGATCAACGGAAGCGCCACGTTTTTCGTGTCGTTTTCAAGCATCCCCGATGATAGATAAGTGTAAAACTCATCGCGATAATATATCGTGAGCGCAAGCTTGTTTTTGTTCGCTGAGCGATATGCAGGGAAGAGGTTAAACTCTCCGCATTCGATAAACTCACCGGTGTTATAGAAATTAATATCCGACTTTGAGCCTGAACTTTCGGAGATCAGCTTTTCCGCGATCGAAAGCTCATCGTCATTCTGCGGTGCCGGAAAATATAAATTTTTGATGAATATTGACCCTAAAAGTGTGCCAACGGTATTTAAAGTATACGATGAATACGAGGTGAAAATATAGCTATCAAGTTCTAAAAGTCCAATATTATTTAAATACTGCACCTCAAGCGCCGCGGCTTTAGTGGTTGGCGTGCCGATATCAAGAAGCGCAAAAGAGCCGTTATCCTGCATCACTATCCATTCCCTTGAATCCTCTGAAACGTAATCAAAGTGATCTGCGTTTCTTGAATAAACGGAGCAAGAAAGCGAACTGATGAAGACAATGGCAAGCATACAAACAAGGAGCGCTACTGCGCTCTTTTTTCTGCTTACGTTCAGTATAGCAAACGCGCAGAGCGAAACGGTAAATATGATTAGGAGAATAGTTACAATAGCATATTCTGCCGATATATAAATCCCGTTTATTGAAGAAATCCATCTTATGCTGCTGATTATCAGCGATCCGAACGGTTTGGCGACCGTGCCAAGAGAGAGGAAGGGGCCGCATATGAGCAGAAGCATACCGAGATACATATAGATCTCTATCACGGCGCTATACAGCGGAGTAGTTATGGGAGATAGCAAAGATAATTTTTTGAATGACGATGCGCTGATAAGCAGGGTAGCTCCAAGCGCAAACAGTGATATCAGAACAGGCATAGCCAACTTTTGCCATAACCGGCTCTTGACAGTTTTCACATCATCTTTAATCGATTGGTTAAACTCGGTGAAAAGCAGGATGCCGAGTGTTGCAAACGAGGAGAGCCAAAGCGAAATATCAAACGCCGAATACGGTTCGATAATGAGTATAAGCGCAACGGAAATGAAAAGCGTGGTTATAGAATCGGCACGGTGCGATAAAAGAAACAGCACAGACGTTATTATCAGCATAATTCCGGCACGCATAACCGAGGTAGGGAAGCCCGTGAGCGCCATATACAACAGCACAAATATTACTTGTACTATCTTGCGTGGCTTTTTCATGACGCCAAGTCTGGATAACACCATTTCGATAGCGAAGCTTAAGATAGCAAGATGCAGACCGCTGAGCGCAAGCATATGCGAGAGTCCAAGCCTTGCAAAGTCGTGGCGACACTCGGCGGAAAGATAATCTCGTTCACCAAGCAGAAGCGCGCACAGCAAGCCGCCGCTTTCCTCATCGGAATACATTATTATTCGTCTGCAAAGAGCTTCTCGGTAATCCTCTATTTTGTTTTGCAGCGGTTCACCTACATATTCTACGTATTCAATCTCCTTGACATCAACGACCGTTGCCGAATAGCCGGATGCATGATAGTAGGCCGCTATATCGTAGTCGCCGACGTCATCAAAGCTTGCAAGCTCGGCCACGAGTCTTACGCGTGATCCTTCGGAAATGCCCTCGCATTCATCAAGCGAGACAAAAGCGAGGATTTTATGGCCGTTATCATTCTCTCCGTTAATTGATTCCATTCGGATAGTGAGGTTTTTGCCATAAGAAAAAGATTCGGCTTCCGTGATTACGCCATATATTTCCGTTTCTCCATCGAAGTCCTCGTCGATAAAGAAGTATAGGTCGAAATAAAGAAAAGAGAGAAGGCATCCTAATAGGATAGCGACAGAGGATATTATCGTCAATATACGTCCCTTAAATTCCTTGAGGGGAACGAATATCGCAAATAAAAGGAGGAGAGCCCCTATACAGGATACGGAAACTCTCCAAGCATCGTCAAAAATGGAGAAAAAGACAAAGCCGCCAAGCAGCATACAAAGTATCAAGCTTAGCGGTCTTTTGTCAAAAATTTTCATTGTTACTCCTCCGGCAAGCTTTGCCGGTCCATTTACTTAAACTTATATTCGCAACCCTTGGGAACCACGAAATTAACTCCACCAGGCACAACGGTAAAGTCCACGCTTTTGGCTCCCTTTATCTCGCCATCAATACAGATAGGTATAGGCTCATCAAATTCCATTTTGAAATGATTGACCTGTCTGTAGTCAATAACCTTGAGCGCTCGCTTGCTTTGCAGATGAGTGCCCTTTTTGTAAAGTCCGACTAGGGTAAAGAACTCGAAAAGAGAAACCTTATCAATGGCGCAAACGTCTATCAGGCCGTCGTCAAGCTTGGCCTTAGGCAGGGCACAGAAGCCGCCACCGCAGAATTTACCGTTTCCGATCGCCGTGAGGGTAAAGAGCTTTTCGATTTCTGTACCGTCATCGTGGATTATCTTCATTTTTGTACCGATCTTACGGAAGCAAACTACCGCTACGCCAGCTATGTAAGACAAGCTTGCGGGGATAAACCAATGCTTCTTGAGCTTTATTTGCTCCTTAACGACGGCGCAATCAAATCCGATGTTGACCATGTTCACGCAATATGACTCATTACATTTGATGAGGTCTACGGCCATTGTTTCGCCGTCAATTTGAGCGTCGATATCCTCAAAGAACTTTTTGTTGGTAAAATTACGTACGAAATCATTGCCGGATCCGCTTGGGATAACGCCAAACTCAACCTTATCGTTACAAGGCGCGCTGTTAACTATCTCGTTAATAGTACCGTCTCCGCCAATGCATATAAATCGCTGCCTCTCCTGAGAGTTACGGACCATAGAGGCGACGTATTCGGTGGCATCACCGGGACAAGTGGTGTAGTATATATGGTAATCAAGCTGTCTTTCGCGGCAAGAGCCCTTAATGGTCTCTTCAAAATGCTTATGCTTGCGCTTTCTTCCCGATTTGGGGTTGAGAATAAAGTGATATATCATTTTATGCCTCCGAGTGGAAACAACTGTATTTTAGTAAGTTTAGATTAATAACGAAATCTACGATTATTATACCAAATACTACGTATTTTGTCAAGAAATATCGTCATTTTTGTGAATTTTAAGACTTGGGCTTGTCTTTTGGTGCCGAACGAATAAACTCATAGTAAGCTTTTGCGGCTTGCTCGGTCTTATTAGTGCCAAATTCGTAGTATTTTTTTCCAACGAGATCAGAGGGCAGATACGTCTGCTTTACGTAATTATTCTCATAGTTATGGGGATAAAGATAGCCTTTGAACAGCGGTGACTGCAGATGCTCGGGTATATGTATTCCCTTACCTTGCTCGATATCATCCATCGCCTCATCGTAGGCCATGTAAGCACTATTTGATTTCGGGGCTGTGGCAAGCATACACGTGGCATTCGCAAGGGGAATTGCCGCCTCGGGTAGGCCGAGCATCTTCGCGCTTTCAACGCACGAATATGTGATCGCTGCCGCAAGAGGATAGGCTAAGCCGATATCCTCGCTGGCGATAACCATCAGTCGTCTGCAAGCGGACAAAAGATCTCCACCGGCAAGTATCTTGGCAAGATAAAATATTGCTGCGTCGGGATCGGAACCGCGGATGGATTTTTGAAGGCAGGACAAAAGGTCGTAGTGCACGTCACCGTTGCGATCGTAATGACCGATGACACTCGGCATAAGGGTGGAAAGCGTTGAGAGTTCGATTTCCTTGTCCGATATATAGAAGGCGTTTTCGATCATACAAATGCTCATGCGAACGTCGCCGCCCGCGGCACCGGCAATGGCTTGCAGCACCTTTGGCTCGGTAGTCTTGGAATCGCCAAAGTCGTCGTTCAAAATGCTGAGCGCACGCTCAAGTGTCGGTATGCAGTCGCTTGGTGTTACAGATTTAAACTCGAAAACCGAGGAACGCGAAAGCAAGGCGTTATAAACGCAGTAATACGGATTCTCCGTCGTGGATGCAATCAGCGTTATCTTTCCATTCTCCATAAACTCGAGCAACGACTGCTGTTGTTTTTTATTAAAATACTGTATCTCGTCAAGATAGAGCAGGGTGCCGTTGCTCGCAAGCATTGAGTCCGTACCCGCAATTACGTCCTTGACGTCAGCGAGCGATGCGGTTGTCGCGTTAAGCTTATAAAGCTGCATGCCCGACTGTGATGCGATTATGTTTGCAACGGTCGTCTTGCCGGTACCGGGAGGACCGTAAAAGATCATATTTGGAATCCTTCCTGCTTCCGTCAGCTTGCGGAGGATTCCATTTTTAGATACGAGATGCGCTTGTCCGGCAACCTCGTCAAAGGTTTGGGGACGCATGCGATCTGCGAGGGGTTTTATTGCCATAGTATCTCCAATCATCGGACTAGTAATTAAGAAATGGTAGAGTAGCGCGGAGCAAGATATCTATCAAGCTCGGATCTCAAACCGCTGTTTTCCTCTTTTTCAAGCTCCGGATCATCGTTTATGATCATCTTTGCAGTTGCAAATGCCGTGCTGAAAAGATCTGTATCATCGCAAAGGGAAGCGAGCTTAAAGTCAAATCCGCCGCTTTGACGGAGATTTGCCCCCTCTGATGAAGAGAAAAAGTCACCGGGGCCACGAAGCAACAGATCCTTTTCGGCTATTTCAAATCCGTCGTAGGTTGTTTTCATGACGTCAAGTCTTGCATCGGATTTTTCGCTTCTAGTGCCTGCGACCAGGATGCAGTATGATTTTCTTGTGCCTCGCCCAACGCGGCCACGCAGCTGATGAAGCTGTGACAGACCAAAACGCTCGGCGTTTTCGATAACCATGAGCGAAGCGTTTGGAACGTTCACGCCGACCTCGATGACCGTTGTTGAAACCAGCACAGAGATTTCACCTGCGGCAAAGCGATGCATAATGTCATCTTTTTCGGCTGCTTTCATTTTTCCGTGCAAGCACGCGACACTTATTCCGTCCAGCTTCTGCTTCAGAAATTCTGCGTGTTCTGTTGCGTTTTTGATATTTCTTCTGTCGCACGGAACGTTTTTGCCGATTATCGAATCAAGCTCAATAGCGCTTTGTTCTTCCTCTGCGGGCGGCTCTATCGATGGGCAGACAACGTAGCATTGCCCGCCTGAAAGAACCTGCTTTTTGATAAAATCATTTAGTCTTGCGCGATATCCTTCATCAACTACGAAGGTATCGACGCGCATTCTGCCTTTGGGCATTTCGGTTATCCTGGAAACGTCAAGATCACCGTACATCGCAAGAGCAAGAGTACGTGGAATCGGTGTTGCGCTCATTACGAGCATATGTGCGCGTTCGACTCTATCCTTTAGAACGGCGCGCTGATTAACGCCAAATCGATGCTGCTCGTCGGTAATTATCAATCCGAGATCCGCAAACTCAATTTTATCAGATATAAGCGCGTGCGTACCGATCAAGACCTGACAGGTGCCGTCGGATACAGCCTCGTATATTCTTCTTTTTTCTTTTTGGGTCGTTGATCCGAGCAAAAGCTCAACGCTTACGCCAAGTGGCGAGTAGAGCTTTTTCAAATCGTTGTAGTGCTGTCTGGCAAGTATCTCCGTGGGGGCCATCAGAGCAGATTGGAATCCGGAGCGTGCGGCTATATACATAGCAATCGTTGCACAAATGGTTTTGCCTGAGCCCACGTCTCCAACAACGATACGCGCCATAGGCGAAACCTTGCTATCGTGACCGATAACGGTATCTTTATATATGTCGTTTATGGTTTTCTTTTGCGAGTCTGTTAACTCGTAGGGTAAAAGAGACAAAAGAGGCGCAAGATCGCAGGGCGAAAACTTGATTCCCACACCCTTGTTTTTCTGCCCGGCCGCTCTCGTAATGCTTATTCCGAAATAAAGCATCTCGTCAAAAGCAAGCCGTTTTAGCGATGAAGCAAGCGCGGTTGCATCCGCAGGGAAGTGTACGTTCTTCAGCGCATAGGAAAGTGTCGGCAGATGATTTGCGAGTCTTATGCTCTCGGGTAAAGGGTCGTATATATGCGGAGTTATAGCTTCGAGTGCAATACGGGTTGTTTTTTCTAAAAATTTTGAATTAATACCGCTTGTCAGGGGGTATACAGGCACGAATTGCGCAAGCTCAATGCCCTCGACGTATGGCTCATATTTAGGATTTGTCAGCTGAAGAGTATGCTTGTTGTACGAAAGTCGCCCCCAAAACCTGAACTGCGCACCCGTGTGAAAAACGTCCTTAACAAACGGCGAATTGAAAAAAGATATCTCAACAGCGCCGGTGTCATCGAATGCTTTGAATTTTGTAATCGTCAGACCGCGTTTGAGTGCAAAGCTTTTGGGCTCGGATGCGACGGTCAAAATAAATCCATAGTTTGAATCCGTATCTGCGGCAGATAGTGGGAGAACGTTGCCTCGCTCCTCATAAAGACGTGGAAAGTTGTAGACGAGGTCACGCACAGTGAAAATGCCAAGTCGTTCGAGTTGTTTATTTCGTGTCGGACCGACGCCTGATATATTTGATACCGGGCTATCGGGCATGAGCTTGGTCATATACGTCCCCTCCTAATCTATCGTTTGTAAATATTTTACTACATTTTGATGCCTATTGCAATAATTATTTGGAAATTAATTTTCCTTTACAGGGACAATTTACATTAATTTAATAAAAAAATCGAAGTTTTGCTTTACAAACGCGCGCGTGTGTGCTATAATTATTAAAATAAGATGAAAAAGTGTGTCTTTGCGCACGTCAATTTTGCTTTGAAGAAAGGATAGTATATGTCCAATAAGTCAGGCTTTACAGATAAAAGGAATATACCGTACATCTCAAGGATAGAGCTTGCGATATGCGTTGTGCTCGCTTGTGTAAACATCCTTCTGTTTGCATTGTTCTCGATATTTGCAGGGGGCGTTCACCCGGCGATCTATGCATTCGCGTTTACCGCACTTTATCTTATAGAGGTTGCTATTGTCGGTATTCATCGCTCATCGAACGCAGATATTGCACATAACGTTGATATACACGAGCTTTTGATGGAGAACGGGAGCGTAGTTCTTAAAAACTCCCTCTCACCTATTATCGCACTTGATTCAAACGGCAGGGTGCTTTGGCACAACGAAGCGATGCGCGCTATTATTCCGTATGAGGAAAATATAATAGGTGAAAACGTGGACGAGCTTCTGGGAGACGATATTAAAAATGATCTCTTTGCTTCAGAGACCGTGAAGATCGGTAGCGGTCTTTATACCGCCGAGGGCTTTACGGTATCACAGAAAAACGACGGCCTATACGTCGTAATGCTCACCGATGTCACCGCACTTCGTGAAGTTGAAAAACGTTATTCCGACGAGAGAGTTGCCGTTGCTTACATCGCAATCGACAACGTTGAGGATGCGTTGCAATACGTTCACGAGGAATACCGCGATGCGGTAGCTGTCGTTGACAGCAAGATCAAGAGCTGGGCTGGCTCGGTAAACGCCGTGCTTAAGTCGTATGATAACGATAAGTATATTATGCTCTTTGAATCGAAGTATCTTGATGACTTTATAGCGGATAGATTTGCAATTCTCGATACGATCCGTGATACCAGAATAGATGACAGTATGTCCGTTACGGTTTCGATAGGTGTATCAAGAATAACGGGAACTCTCGCTGATAGGGAAGCGGCCGCAAAGGAAGCTATTGATATGGCACTTCAGCGCGGCGGCGATCAGGCAGTATACAGAACCGAAACTTCTACCGAGTATTACGGCGGACGCACGAAATCTGTCTATAAGCGCTCGAATGTTCGCTCAAGAACCTTCGTCACACAGCTTGCCTCTCTCATCGCCAGATCTGACAACATTATAGTAATGGGTCACAGGTATGGTGACTTCGATTCATTCGGTGCTTCTGTTGGTATAGCAAGGCTTTGTATGCTTTGCGGTGCCAAAACGAACATTGCCGTGGATATGCGCGACAAAAACCTAGAGCCCTGCATTCGCTTGCTTCAGGGCACCGAAACCTATGAGCAGATCTTCGTAGATAACGCGGAGGGACTTGATCTTGTCGGTCCCGATACTCTCGTTATACTTGTTGACCACAATACACTTGAGCGCTCGCAGTTTGCAAACATTGCTTACAAGGTTGATAAGATAGCGGTCGTAGACCACCACAGAACGGCAGACGCGCTTCATCCCGCAATCAAGCTTTCTTATATTGAGCCATCGGCGTCGAGTGCGTGTGAGCTTGTTGGCGAAATGCTCGAAAATGCGATCAGTTCGCGCAATCTTATCAAGGAGGTTGCAGATATGCTGCTTGCCGGAGTGCTTCTCGATACAAAACAGTTTACGAGGAATACCGGCACTCGCACCTTTGGCGTTGCGCAGTATCTTCGCGGTGCAGGCGCAAGCCCTCAGGACGTCTACAATCTGTTCAAGGCGCACCCCTCTGATCTGTCGAAGGAGGCGCGCTTCCATACCGGCATCACTACCTATCACGGCAATATCGCAATATCCTCCTGCGATGGAGATACTGACGATTCGTACCGTATCATTGCATCAAAAGCCGCAGATAAGATGCTTTCTTTGCGTGGTATAGATGCGGCATTTACGCTTGTTAAGATCGGCGAGCAGGTGCATATCTCCGGTCGATCAAACGGCACAATAAACGTTCAGCTTATTCTTGAAAATCTTGGCGGTGGCGGTCATTTTGACGTAGCAGGAGCACAGGTGATCTCGGATTCCGTAGAGTCCGTGCTCGTATCACTCAAGAATAGCATAGACGATTATCTCGAACTGTAATAAGGAGAAAAAATATGAAAGTAATTTTACTTTGCGACGTAAAGGGACAGGGGAAAAAGGATCAGATCATTAACGTGTCTGACGGATACGCGCGCAACTTCCTTTTTCCGCAGAAGAAGGCTATTCCCGCCGATGCAAAGGCAACGAATGAATTGAAGAGTAAGGAAGAGTCAAAGCAGTATAAGATCAGTGAGGAGAAGAAGGCCGCAGAGGCACTTGCCGCCCGCATCAAGGACTCGATCGTTGAGATAACAATGGAGCATGGTGCAGACGGCCGCCTTTATGGCTCCGTGACCGCTAAGGATATTGCAGAGGCGCTCAAGAGAATGCTCTCCGTTGATATAGACAAAAGAAAGATCACCCTTAAAGACCCGATAAAGACCTCGGGTACACACGCCGTTGAGATTAAGCTTTATACAGACGTCGTTGCAAAGTTTACCGTCAAGGTAGGCTAATAACAATTAGGAGATTTACAGATGGATTCAGCAGGTCTTATTCGTCAGCTCCCGGTATCCATAGAGGCTGAACGTGCGCTACTTGGAGCAATAATAATAAAGCCGGAATCGTTTGATCTTATCGGCGGTATGATAACTGCAGAGGATTTTTATCTCGCGGATCATCAACATATTTTCTCTGCATTGTCCACTATGTATATGCAGAGCAAAATTATCGATACGGTCACCCTGGTAAATGCCCTCGTAGAGCAGGGAGATAAGGACGAGGCAGGCGGCATTCAATACATCTCGCTTATTGCAGGCTCGGTCCCCTCGACTGCAAACGTTAAGGACTACGCAAGGATAGTTAAGGACAAGTCCACGCTTCGCCGACTGATAAGTGCTTGTGATGAGATCAACGCTACTGCGTACGAGGAGGCCTCTCCTGTGCGTACTATCATCGATAGTGCAGAGCAGAAGATATTTGATATATCTCATAACAACGAGACTAAAGATTTTCGTCATATAAGAGATATACTGCAGAACGTTTATAAGGACATTGAGACCCTCTCTGAAAACGGCGGAGCCGTTACCGGCTCTAAGACCGGCTTTTCCGGCCTCGACCGTATGCTTATACAGATGGGCAAGGGCGATCTTGTAATCGTTGGCGCGCGTCCCGGTATGGGTAAAACGTCGTTCGCTATGAATATTGCGATCAACGTTGCAAAAACAAAAAAGGCTGTTGCCATATTCTCCCTTGAGATGTCGGGAGAGCAGCTTGTAAACAGAATACTTTCGAGTGAGGCGCTTATAGATTCCGGCAGACTCAGAACCGGTCAGCTCAAGCCGGAGGACTGGGATAACCTTGCAGGTGTAGCATCCGAGCTTTCGGGTTGTGACGTATATATTGACGATACGTCGGCTATCACCACGACCGAGATGAAATCAAAGCTTCGCAGAATACCTAACCTCGGTCTTGTCGTCATAGACTATATAGGACTTATGCAGAGCACGTCTAATAGCGATAACCGTGCTCAGCAGGTTGGAGAAATATCCCGTAATTTGAAGATTATGGCAAAGGATTTCGGCATTCCGATTCTTTGCTGTGCACAGCTTAACCGTGGTACGGAGCAGAGGGGCGGAGATGCAAAGAAGCCTACGCTTGCCGACCTTCGCGACTCCGGTTCCATTGAGCAGGATGCGGACATTGTCCTTTTCCTTTACAGGGATGAGTATTATAAGGATATAAGCGGCAATCAGAATGACGATCCCAATGCTCCTAACACGGCAAATACTGCCGAGGTGATCGTGGCTAAAAACCGTCACGGTGGCGTTGGCAACGTTAAAATGGGCTGGATTGGTCAGTTCACAAAATTCAGAACTCTTGAGGATGACAGAGGCTGATGAAGGACGTTTTTTCAACCGAGCTCGGCACAAGGATCTATTCGTCTTCACTTCGCGCAATAGAGGATCACGGTATGATGGATCATATAAAGCGCGGAGTTCTTGTTGGATTTTCCGGTGGTGCCGATTCGGTAATGCTGCTTCTTCTGCTCTTGCAGATAAAAGGGACGGTTTGTGATTTTCCGATAACTGCGGTTCATATAAATCATATGATACGCGGTGATGAGGCGGAGCGCGATGAACGCTTTTCCGAGGAACTCTGTCGCAATTTGGGAGTAAGATTTTCTTCTGTCCGTATTGACGTTCCGTCTATATCAAAAAAAGACGGTGTAGGACTTGAGGAAGCGGCTCGAAACGCGAGATACGGCGCATTTGATAAAATAATTGCGTCAGACGATGATCTATTTGCCGTTGCCGTTGCTCATAACGCCACGGATAACCTTGAAACCGTGCTGTTCAATATGATGCGCGGAACCGGCCTCGCTGGTATGGCAGGCATTCCTCCCGTCCGAGATAACATCGTTCGTCCTTTGATATACTCCTCAAAGCAGGATATCACTGCCGCGCTTGACGAAGCAGGTATTGCTTACGTTGTAGATTCAACGAATGCCGACGTTGATTATTCCCGTAACTATATCAGAAAAGAAATAATTCCTCGCTTGTCTGCTTTGAATGCCGATCCGTCTGCGATGGCGGCAAGAATGTGTAAAAATCTACGTGAGGATAACGAGTATATATGTGGCGTCGCCGAGCGTTTTCTTGTTGAAAATACTCACGAGGGAAAGATCACTTGTTGTGCGCTAGCATCAATACCAAAATCGATATTTTATCGCGTTTTGATAAAAATGGTAGAGAGCTTTACCGACGTAATGCCTCAATACGTGCATGTCGAGGCAATATACGAATTGCTGAGCGGAGCAAATTTTTACTATTCGCTTCCCGGTAAAATCAGATTTATTTGTGAGAATGGACTTTGCTATATAGGGAATGATATATCAGAGGTCGCGAGCGCATATTGTGCGAGCATTCACAAGGGCGTAAACGAGATCCCAGGTTATAGCACCGTTGTGATCGTTGACGATGACAATACATTCAAAAGTTATTTAAATATTTACAAAATATCAATACAAGCGCAAATACATTCTGATATAATTGATAACGGTTTGTCTGTAAGAAACAGACAGGACGGAGATTCTTATATTTACGGTGGGATGACCAGAAAGCTTAAAAAGCTTTTCAATGATCGCAAGATCCCGCCATCACTGCGTCAGCACGTGCCGGTTGTTTCAGATAACGAGGGCATCGTTTGGATCCCTGGATTCGGCGTTTGTGACCGCGCCCGTACAACGAGTGGAGTTTATATTGCTTTTGCAGAACTTATTGATAGCAAAAACGATAAAAGAAGCATATATTTTAAGGCAGAACGCTGATGCGGTTGTAGCATAGTTCGCAGAAAGGCTTGGATAATACTTAATGAAGTCAAATTTCAAAAGCATTTTAATTATTATTCTTTTGATTGCCGTGGTCATTGTCGGAGTATCAGTCGTTACCGGCGCGCTTTATCGCACCGAGGACGTGATTTACAGTGACATAATGCAGATGTTTGAGGATGACATCGTAGTATCGTACGTTGTTGACGGTGACTCGATGCTCACTCTGAAAACGCTTGCGCCCATTCTTAACGAGGATGGCTCGTACAGAAAGGATGAAAGCGGCAATATTATTTTCCAGAAGGATGCAAACGGCGAGCCTGTTTATAAGCTTTACGAATATGAGGTCAGCCGTACCTTCCAGCTTGAGGATATCAACGATATAGCCGAAGCAAAGCGCCGTGACCCCAACTCTCCCTTTGAAAATTATGATTACGAGCCCCCGCAAGGCGCTACTTGGTGGCAGACCTGGCTTCCTTACATTATAATTGCAGTCGTCTTTATCGCCCTTTGGGTGTTTATGCTTCGTCAGGCACCAGGCGGCGGCAAAATGAACAATTTTGCAAAGTCGAAGGCAAAAGTAGTTGCCGGTGACAAGGATGCGGTTAAATTCGCTGACGTTGCAGGCGCAGATGAGGAAAAGGCAGAGCTTGAGGAGGTCGTTGAATTTCTCAAGGATCCTGAAAAGTACGTTAAGCTTGGTGCAAGAATACCGCGCGGCGTTCTCCTTGTAGGCCCTCCCGGTACGGGTAAAACACTTCTTGCAAAGGCTGTTGCAGGAGAAGCGGGCGTTCCTTTCTTCTCAATCTCCGGTTCCGATTTC
>CAZQTN010000027.1:0-19145 GCA_964596195.1 uncultured Ruminococcus sp. | reverse complement strand
CCTTCTCTGTCCGGGCTTCATACCGTCGCGCACGTCGGGCAGGGCACGGGAGGTAATAACGCTCATCGAATACTCGATAAACGAGGTCTCAACCTCCTTGCGCATATCTCTTGGCTCTATTTTCTGTAAAGGAAACTCTATATCGGAGCTTTTATAGTTATGTTCCATTTATTTCACCATTCTATCGTTCTTTAAATATCGAGGTTCTGTACGAACTTCGCGTTCTTGGATATGAAATCACGCCTCGGCTCGACCATATCGCCCATAAGCACCGAGAACATCTCATCGCACGCGATAGCGTCGTTTATATCTACCTTAAGCAGCGTTCTCGTTTCGGGGTCCATAGTAGTCTCCCAAAGCTGCTCGGGGTCCATCTCTCCAAGACCCTTATATCTCTCGGATTCAACTCCGCGGCCGCCAAGCTCCTCGATATACTTATCTCTCTCCGCATCGGAGAAGGCATATCTGAGCTGCTTGCCCTTATGCACCTTATAAAGCGGAGGCTGTGCAAGGAATACGTGTCCCTCCTCGATAAGAGGACGCATATGGCGGAAGAAGAAGGTCAGAAGAAGTATTCTGATATGTGAGCCGTCAACGTCCGCATCGGCCATAATTATGATCTTGCCGTAGCGGAGCTTGTTTATATCAAAGTCCTCGCCGATACCGCATCCCAGTGCCTGTATGATAGGAATGAGTGAGGTATTGGAATAGACCTTATCAAGTCTTGATTTTTCTACGTTAAGCACCTTACCGCGAAGGGGAAGGATAGCCTGGAAGCGGCTGTCGCGGCATCCCTTTGCAGATCCGCCTGCGGAGTCTCCCTCTACGAGATAGACCTCGGTGAGTCTTGCATCCCTCTCGTTACAGTCGGCGAGCTTGCCGGGCAGGGTGGATACCTCAAGGACGTTCTTACGTCTTGTAAGCTCTCTTGCCTTTCTTGCGGCCTCGCGCGCACGGCTTGCGGCCATCGCCTTTTCGAGCACGATCTTTCCGACCGCGGGATTTTCCTCAAAATACTCCTCAAGCTTTGCCGAAACGATGTTATCCACGAGCGTTCTGATCTCGCTGTTACCGAGCTTTGCCTTGGTCTGTGACTCAAACTGCGCGTCGGTCAGCTTTACGGAGATTATCGCAACCAGACCCTCGCGCGCATCCTCGCCGGAGAAGCCCTTGTCGTCTCCCTTTATTACGCCCGTCTTTCTCGCGTAATCGTTGAGCGCACGCGTAAGCGCGGTCTTAAAGCCCGTCTCGTGCGTACCGCCCTCGATGGTGGACATATTGTTTGCAAATGAGATTATAGTCTCGTTATAGCTGTCGTTGTACTGCATCGCGACCTCGGCGATAGAGCCGTTTCTCTCCCCCTTCATATAGATGACCTCGGGGTGAATGGGTGTGCCGCGCTTTTCGTTGTTGAGATATTCTACGAAGGAAACTATACCGCCCTCGTAGTGAAGCACCTCCTCGCGCTCCATTCCCTCTCTCTTGTCGACGAGTATTATCTTAACACCCGCGTTGAGGAAGGACTGCTCTCTCATTCTCGTAAGGAGAGTCTCGTACTCAAATACGGTCTCCTCGAATATCGTGGGATCAGGCTTGAAATGAACGTAAAGGCCGTGCTTGTCACCGCAGTCACCCTCGCACTTGAAGGGTCTTGCCACCGCACCCTTTTCAAATCTCTCGGTATATCTCTTACCGTCGCGGCAGTTTTCTACCTCAACCCACTCGGACAGCGCGTTTACTACCGACGCACCGACACCGTGCAGACCTCCCGCGATCTTATATCCCTCACCGCCGAACTTACCGCCTGCGTGCAAAACGGTGTATACGACCTCAAGGGTAGGAAGACCGAGCTTCTCGTTCATACCGGATGGAATGCCTCGGCCGTCGTCCTGTACGGAAATGCTGTTGTCCTCCCATATCGTAACGGTTATCGCGTCACAATATCCCGCAAGTGCCTCGTCTATCGAGTTATCAACGATCTCGTACACGAGGTGATGCAGTCCGCGGATCGAGGTAGTACCTATGTACATACCGGGGCGCTTTCTTACAGCCTCAAGTCCCTCAAGAACCTGTATTTGGCTGTCGTCGTAGCCCGCGCCACCGTTCTTTTCCATCAATTCCTTTTCGCTCATTATTTTAAATCTCCAAAAAATTATTTTCTTTCAAACGTTCCGTTATCTCTGTGAGTCGGCAGTGTTCTTAACGAAATCACTCACAGTAAAAGTAGTAACCTACTACCGTTTTTTGACCTTATGGCCGTCTGCGGGAGCGTGCTTGAGTTAAGAATTTTGCTGACGGGCAATTAATTGATCAATCACTTTTCGGCGTACTCAAGGCCCTCAAGCCTTTGCTTGAGTCCTACGGACGATATCCTCGACAGCTTGACACGCTGATCGCCTCTGTCGCCGCATACGATAAAGCTTCTCGGCAGGTCGTAATCTGTGTACTCGACCTCTCCGCGCTTCTCGCACTCGTTTATAAATTTCTTCGTTATTCTCGACACGGTAGCCGTATCAAGGTCAAAGATCCCTATTATGCTCTCGTCCTTGATGCTCACACCGTTTCCTATGTGCAAATACATATTTATTTCCTGCTTTCGTAGGTGCCGGACGTAACTCTTATTACGTTGCTCGCATTCACTCCGCCGAGCTCCGGCTCACACGAGGTTATTATTATCTGCTTCTCTCCAACATCTGAAAGCACGTAGTCACGCCTTTCGCTGTCAAGCTCGGAGAGCACGTCGTCAAAAAGGTAAACGGGGTACTCACCGCATATCTCGCGGCAAACCTCCCCCTCCGCAAGCTTCAGGGCAAGGACTATGGATCTTTGCTGTCCCTGTGATGCAAAAGAGCGCGCGCTGACGCCGTTTATCATTATCTCCATATCGTCTCTGTGCGGCCCCCAAAGCGAGCTTCCCACTATCTTTTCGCGCTCGAGCTCGCGCGTGAAAACGGAGTAATAAGCAGCCCTCAATTCCTCGTGGCTTAAATCGTCCTCGGTAATATCGCTCTTATATCCAAGGCGTAATTCTTCCTTACCACCGGATATGTCCTTCATAACCGCGTTTGCGTATAGCTCCAGCTTTTTTACGTAGTCTGTACGCATACGGTATATTTTCGCGGCGTATTCCGCCATTGATCCCGCCCAGCTCTCAAGCTCGACGTTGTCGACGTAGCCGCCCTTTGACGCACACTTGAGAAGGCAGTTTTTGTTCTCAAGCGCCGTCTTGTATCTTGAGTAATCGTCTATATAGATGGGGTAGCATTGGCTTATCGCCACGTTGAGAAAGGCTCTGCGCTCCTCGGGGCTGTCCTTTACCAGTCCGAGATCATCGGGGTAAAAGAGCACCGCACGGAAGCCGCCTATCATCTCCTTAACGCTTTTGATGGGATAGCCGTTGCGTTTTCGTCTTCTCTCACGGCCGTAGTGCGCGTACTCAAGGGTGTGCTCACCGTCCGAGTCCTCGTACTCGATATAGATGCGGAAGCCGGGCTTATCAAAGCCCAAAAGCTCCTTATCCTCCTTTGCACGGAACGATTTTCCGCGCGCAAAGACGTACATTCCCTCAATGGCGTTGGTCTTGCCCTGGGCGTTATTGCCGTAGAGAAGGTTTACTCCGGGAAGAAGGGAAATATCGCATTTTTCGATATTTCTGAAATTCTCGGCGCAAAATCTATTTATTATCATCTGTTACTGCTCATTCATCCTTACGGGAAGGATCATATAGAAGTAATCAAAATCTCCGCCCTCTCCGTCAGGCTCGATGGTAATTGCGTGAGTGGGGGACTTAAGGGAAATTCTGATGTTCTCGCCGTCCGCAGCTCTGATGCTGTTGATGAGGTAACGGCAGTTAAAGCCGATCTCGATATCTCCGCCCTCGTGTACGCAGTCCATCTCGTCGGATACGCGTCCGTTTACGGATGAGGAGGTTATAACGAGAGTCTGCTCGTCGGTCTTAATCTTAACGTAGCTTCTGCCGGAGCCCTGTATTCTCTCCTCTGCGATGATATTCGCGCGCTCAAGGCCGGAGAGAAGTCTGTCTCTGTCAACGGTAACGAATATATCGTTATCCTTGGGGGTGATACGGTTGTAATCTATGTACTCTGAGTCAATAGTTCTGGTGAAGAATACAATGTCGTCGCATCTGATTATCGCGTGCTTTCTCGAAAGATAGAATACGCACTTGAACTCATCGTCATCGGGAAGTATCTTCACGATCTCGGATAGTGCGTGACCGGGGATGATAAAGGAATAATTGACCTCGCTTGCCTCATTGGTTGCGCCGATCTCACACTTCACCTTGCACTTGGAGAGGGTGTAGTTGTCGCAGGACACTACCTCAAGCTCGTTACTGTTGATCTTGAAGAACGCGCCGGTAAGCATAACTCTGTTGTCCTGTACAGCAACCGAGTGAGATACCTTACCGATAATGGTGCGCAGCACCGCAGAGCTGATCTCAAAGCCTCTGTCGGATACGAGATCGGGCAGGTTGGGGAAGTCCTCGCCGCGGGTCGCAAACATAGAGAAGCTTGCCTTGCCGCAGGTGATGATGCAGTTGAGCTTTTCGTTAACCTCAATGGTGATCTCGTCCTCGGGAAGCACGCGCACGGTCTGATACAATCTCTGTGCGTTGATTATAAAGTGTCCCTCCTCCTCGATGGAAACGGGCTCAAACGTCGCGCGCACGCCCTTGTTCATATCGTACGAGGAAACTCTTATTTTTCCGTCCTCAAGGGTCTCGATAAGGATACCCTCTATCGAGGTGATGGTATTTTTATTGGATACGGTGCCCATCGCGGGGGTGAGCACGTTCATAAAAGTAGATTTCTGTACCGTAAATTTCATTTTAAACTCCGTTCCGCCTAAGCCCCTTTGGGTAAGGCATCAAGATTTTTTTTGCGGCTCTGCCGCTTCTGTTTTTCCCGGCTCGACCGGAAGAATGGATAAGTGTTATTTTGGTAGGTGTTGTAGTCGTAGGGGATGTTGAAATTGTGGAAAACTCCGAGAGGTATTGATTTTGCTGGGATTTTTCTGCATTTTCTTCAACCTGCCGCTGTTTGGTGGGTGTGGGGTCGTGTGAATCTATCTCAACACCGTTTTCCACTTAAACATAACATTTTTTTGTGGAGAAATCAGCTTTGCAAGCAGTGAGCGAATTTTACGTTTATCGCTTCACCAAAGGCATTCTTCTCAAAAGCAAGCTCCCGCAGACAGCCACAAGGGCAAGAAGTGGGTACTGATCTTCTCACTTTAACCGACAGTGCTTTTGTTAAGAAAACCTTTGGCTTCGCTCGCACGGCGAGCATCAGCCGTTTTTGACCTCGCGGATGATCTTGTTTATATCGGCGTCGGCGTTTTTGACAGTCTTGATATTTACCTCGACCTTGCTGATCGACGACATTATCGTAGAGTGGTCGCGCCCGACGATCTCACCGATCTTCTTAAAGGGAAGCTCCGTCAGACGGCGGATTATATATACTGCGACGTGCCTTGCGTTCGCAACCTGGTCACTCTTCTTCTTCGACTTGATATCCTCAACGGATACGCCGTAGTGGTTTGCCGTAGCGGCAAGTATTCTCTCTACCATCGTGTCCGTGGGAATGTTGCCGGGATCGATTATGGAAATAACCTGATCGATGGCTTCCTTCGTCACTCCCTCGCCCGTCAGACGGGAAAAGGCGCTGAGGCGCTTGAGTGCACCCTCGATCTGTCTTATATCGTGCTGAAGCCTCTCTGCCATATAGTTGACGAGCTCGTTTGAGATGTCCATATTCATCACAGCCGCCTTTTTTTTGATTATGGCGGTTCGGAGCTCAAAGCTGGGCTTTTGAACGTCGGCGAGAAGTCCACCCTCAAATCTGGTGCGTAATCTGTCCTCGAGGGGCTTTATCTCCTTCGGCGGACGGTCCGAGGTGAGGATGATCTGCTTTCCTGCCTCGTAGAGTGCGGAGAAGGTGTGGAAAAATTCCTCCTGTGTAGACTCCTTACCTGCGATGAACTGTATATCGTCTATAAGGAGCACGTCTGCACCGCGGTATCTGTTCTTGAAGGAGGCGGTATCACCGCGCTGGATAGCGGCGATAAGCTCGTTGATGAAGTCCTCACTCTTTTTGTAGACGATCTTCATCTTCGGGTGATTGCTCTTTATGTAGTTGATGACTGCGTAAAGCAGGTGGGTCTTTCCAAGACCCGAGTTACCGTAAATGAACAGCGGGTTATAGGTCGTGGCGGGCTCCATAGCGACTGCCAGGCAGGCCGCACGCGCAAACTTATTCGAGTCACCCTCGATGAAGTTGTCAAAGGTGTAGTCGAGCAGAATGCTCCTCTCCTCGCCGCCCTCGTCGGAGAGAAAGCTGTTTATGGTCTTTTCTCTCTCGTCGGCCTCCCTGCGGGAGTCCTCGGTCGGCTGTGGGATCACGATGCTGGACTTGTCCTCAAAGTCCTCGTCGTTCTCGGTGGATAATATTTCAATATCAACGGGAAATCCTATCGCCTCGGTGATGGCTTCCTCTATAAGAGGCTTGTATTTACCCGACAAAAATTTCTGTCTTAAGTTAGACGGCGTGGTGAACACGGCCTTCTCCTCATCAAGAGATACGAGGGAAAATCCGCCAAACCATATCTTGAACGCGGGGCCGTTGAATTTTTTGCTGATCTGATCGAGCATTAAGGTCACTATTTCGTTGAGCTCTTCGTTCATTTTTTCCTCCTTTAAAGTCGTCTTTTTCCTGAAAAAGGGCATAGTATGGCCTTTTGTTATAATAGTTATTACTATTATATCATATCGAAAAGGAAAAATCAAGGAAAAATACACGTTTCCGATAAAAATATTTCATAAAAAACGTGCCCTCGCAAGGAGGGCACCGAGCAGCGGACGTGCCGCCTACAATCTCTTTGATTTTCCCTTGAAGAAAACTGATGCAAGGAAGCCTGCGATAAGCGCTACGCTGACACCCGCGCTCATCGCTGTGAAGGGGCCCTTTATAACTCCCCACAGTCCGTCCTTATCCACCGCCTCGCGTATCCCCGTGGCAAGCGAGCCGCCGAAGCCGACGAGGGGCAGGGAGATTCCGCACCCGACTGCCTCAAATATAGGCTCGTACAGGCCTACCGCACCGACGAAAACGCCGAGAACGACGTAGCTGACGAGTATGCGTGCGGGGGTGAGCGCGGTCTTGTCTATCAGCACCTGTGCAAGGGCACAAAGTGCGCCGCCGAACAAAAAGGCAAAAAGAATTTTTACAAGCATATCAAACCTCACTCCGTATGTTTATTAGGGGAGCTATACCGAGAATGCTGTTTCCTTGCAGAACGCTTTGGGGATTCATCAGTGCCCCCGTTGAGAGAAACAGGATATTACTGAGCCTGCCTGATTCAAGCATCGGTAAAAAGTGCGTTGAAAGAACGGAGGCGGAGCAGCCGCAGCCTGAGGCTCCTGAGTTCAGATTTTTCTTTTCCGGTGAATAGAGCAGCTTTCCGCAGTCGGTGTGTATTCTCTCCGCTCCGGGAATCTCGCGCGCCAGCATGTCGCAAAGGATGTCCGAGCCCACGTTGCCGAGATCTCCCGTTACGATCAGGTCAAATTCACGCGGTGAGGAGCCGGAGAGGGAAAAGTAGGTGTAAATACTGTCAAATGCGGCGCGCGCCATTGCCGCACCCATATTAGCACCGTCCTTGCACAGACCGTCCACGACCTTGCCGAGCATTACGTTGTCTACGTATACACGTTCCCCCTCGTGCCTGTCGGCCGACATTACGAACGCCCCTGCCGCCGTCGCCGTCCACTGTGCGCTCGGCGCACGCTGTGCTCCGTACTCGATAGGTGTTCTGAACTGTCTTTCCGCGGCCGAGTTGTGTGAGGTCGTCACCCCCGCTCCGTATTTCATATCGGTCAGCGATAAAAGCAGGGAAAGGAGCAAGAGCCCCTCGGTGCAGGTCGAGCAGGCGGAGTAAAGGCCGATATAAGGTGCACCAAAGGTGTACAGTCCGCCCGAAGATGCAACGCATTGGTTTTGCAGATCTCCCGCAAGCAGAACGTCAAGCACCCCCTCTGAGAGGGATGCTTTTTTTAGTGCAAGGTTAAGGGCGATCCTGCCCATTTCGCTCTCCGCCGCCTCCCAGCTCTTCATTCCGAAAAGGTCTGTATCGTCACAAAGGTCAAACGAGTCGCCAAGCGGTCCGCGGCGTTCCTCGTATCCCCCTGCCGCCGCGTGCGAGAGAAAATACGGCTTTTTGTCAAGTTTTATAATTCTTCGCATAAATAACCTAACCCCGTGTCAAATTATTTTGATAATAAATTGAATAAAAAGTAAACAAAACCGTACAAAGTACCACTTAAAGCAGCGAAAAGTATCACCGGCCCTGCCACGGTATATATCTTGCTTCCGACACCGCTGACAAATCCTTCGGTGCGCGTATCTATCGCCGCACTGGTTATGGAATTGGAAAAGCCGGTAACCGGTACAAGCGTGCCTGCGTATATGACGTTTGATATCTTGTCGAAAAATCCAAGCGCCGTCGCAAGCGAGCCGAGCAGTATAAAGGTCAGAGTAACGCAAAAATATGCATCCTTCTTATCTAACCCCATATATAAATAAAGGAAAGCAAGACACTCTCCGATAGCACAAATGATTCCTCCGCCGATAAATGCCGCCACCGAGTGCTTAAGGGTACTTGATTTCGGCGTATGCTTTTTCGTTAGCTTGAGATACTTTTCACTCTTTTCCATAGGCAATATCCTTTTTTGTTTGGTTAATTTATTTTTACCTTATCAGACAATATTATACAAAATAAGGAAAATTTATATTTTCTATTGATTATTTTTCCCTTTCGTGTTAGAATTTATATTGTAAATAAAAGAAAGGAGGGGTGCAGGAAATGATTGACGAAAAAAAGGAAAACGAAAGCACCGAGCTTGCAGAAATAAACGCACAGAAGGAAAATGACCGCGCTTTTGCGATAGTTAACGAAAAGGGAAAGCCTAAAACGCTTATCTGGTCGATAGTCGCACTCGTCCTCGGTATACTCTCTCTCATCCTTTCTACACTCGGATGGGCAGGACTCATCATCGGAGTGGCGGCGATAGCCGTGGCGGTTGTCGCAAGAGTAAAGATGGGGTATTTTAACGGCTTTATAATAGCGGCTATACTCACCTCTATATTCGGTGTTATTTTTGCCGCCGCATCGCTTATTATCGTGGCAATCGATCCCGATTTCTTTTCAAGACTGCTTGAGGGAATTAACTGAATAGTACCAAACGGTATAGCCGAAGGGAGCCGAACTCGCAAGCCCGGCGACGATACATTTTCGCGCCTTTTGCCGATCTTCGACTCAAGATATTTAAGAAAAAAGCGGCGATGTATGTGGAAAAATATATCACTCAAAACCTTACGAGTTCGGCTTCCTTCGGCTATAAAAAAGGCTCTTGAAGATTCAAGAGCCTTTTTGCTATTAATTAAATGCCTGCAAGTATCTCGCCGACTCTTGCAAGAGCCTCGTCGATCTTGTCAAGGTCGCGGCCGCCGGACATTGCGCTGTCGGGTCTGCCGCCGCCCTTTCCGCCGCAGATAGCGGATATTTCCTTAAGGATATTGCCTGCGTGTGCTCCTGCCTTTACAGCCTCTGCACCCGCCGCACTGACAAAGTTGAGCTTGTCGCCGCTTACCGCTGCGAAAACTACTACTCCGTCTGCAAACTTGGACTTGAACGTGTCGCACAGAGCGCGGGCCTCATCGGGGCGCGCATCCACCTTTGCCGTGAGAAGCTTGAACTTGCCTACGGTCTGCACGTTGTCCATAAGTGATCGGGACTTCATCTCGGATATCTTCGAGTTTGCGCTCTCAAGCTGGCGGCGCAGCTCCTTTATATCCGACTGAAGCGCCGATGCCTTCTTTGCGATAGTGTGCACGTCGGGAGTCTTAAGCTCGCGTGCGGTTTCCTTAATAAGGTTATCCTTTTCCTCAAGCAGGGCAAGGACTCCAAGACCCGTCGTACCCTCAATTCTTCTGACACCTGCGGCAACGCTGGTCTCGGAAATAATCTTGAACAGGCCTATCTCGCCCGTCGACGATACGTGAGTACCGCCGCACAGCTCAAGCGAGGATGAGCCGATCGCAACGACTCTTACCTTGTCGCCGTACTTTTCTCCGAACAGGGCCATAGCGCCCATTTTTCTTGCGCTGTCGGGGTCGCATACCGTAGTGGTAGCCGCCTCGGCAAGCAGGATGTTCTTGTTAACCTCACCCTCGACCTGTGTGATCTCCTCGGCCGTCATAGCCGAAAGGTGCGTAAAGTCGAAGCGCACTCTGTTCTCGTCAACGTAGGAGCCCGCCTGCTCAACGTGAGTGCCGAGCACCTTACGGAGTGCCGCCTGAAGCAGGTGGCAGGCAGAGTGATTTCTGCGGATAGACGCCCGGCGCGCTACGTCTATCTTAAGCGTTACAGTATCGCCGAGCTTGATCTCACCCGACTCCACGACTATCTCGTGAATGTAAATTCCGTTAGCCTTTTTGGTGTCGGTAACAGTAGCACAAACACCGCCGAGGATGGCACCCGTGTCACCTACCTGGCCTCCACCCTCGCCGTAAAATACGGTCTTGTCGAAGATAACGGTGGCCTCGCCCTCGTTGATCTTTTCAACCGACTCGCCCTCTGCAATGATGGCGATGACCTTTGCCTCGCACTCGTCGTTATCGTAGCCGACAAACTCGGTTTCGGGAATGTTGTCAAGCTTGATGCCCGAATCGGCCCAGCCTGAGATGTTTCCTCTTGCCGCTCTTGCACGGGTCTTCTGCTCGTTCATAAGAGCGCGGAACTCGTCCTCGTCTACCTCAAGTCCGGACTCAGCCGCAATTTCGCGAGTGAGATCGGGCGGGAAGCCGAAGGTGTCGTAAAGCTTGAAGGCGTCAGCGCCGCTGATGGCGCTCTTGCCGTTCTTCTTCGCCTCGTCAACGATACCCGAAAGGATACCAAGACCTGCGTCGACCGTTGCATTGAAGCGATCCTCCTCAAGGCTTACTACCTTAAGGATATAATCGTGCTTGGTCTTAAGCTCGGGATACGCGCCCTCGTTCTGCTCGATAACTATCTCGCACAGCTCAACGAGGAACTTTCTGTCAATTCCGAGCAGCTTTCCGTGACGGCAGGCACGGCGCAGTATCCTACGAAGAACGTAGCCGCGACCCTCGTTTGAGGGAATAACACCGTCGCTTATCATAAAGGTGGAGCTTCTTACGTGGTCGGTAATAACACGGATGGAAACGTCGTCGTCACGGTCGGCACCGTAGGACTTGCCTGCAATGGTGCATACGGTGTCGAGCAGTCGTCTTACCGTGTCTACCTCAAAGAGGTTGTCCACGCCCTGCATTACGCACGCAAGACGCTCAAGACCCATACCCGTGTCAATATTTTTCTGCGAAAGCTCGGTATAATTACCGTTTCCGTCGTTGTTGAACTGGGAGAAAACGTTGTTCCAGATCTCCATAAATCTGTCGCAGTCACAGCCGGGCTTACAGTCGGGCGAGCCACAACCGTACTTTATACCGCGGTCGAAGTATATCTCGGAGCAGGGGCCGCATGGGCCTGTGCCGTGCTCCCAGAAGTTGTCGGCCTTGCCGAGTCTGACTATGTGCTCCTCGGGCACGCCGATCTTGTCGCGCCAGATGGCGTACGCCTCGTCGTCCTTCTCATAAACGGACGGCCAGAGCAGATCGCCGGGGATAGCGAGAGTCTCGGTGAGAAACTCCCACGCCCACGGAATGGCCTCATCCTTGAAATAATCTCCAAAGGAGAAGTTGCCGAGCATCTCAAAGTAGGTGCCGTGGCGTGCGGTGTGTCCGACTCTTTCAAGGTCGGGCGTTCTTATACACTTCTGACATGTGCACACGCGGTTGCGAGGGGGAATTTCCTCACCGGTAAAGTATTTCTTCATCGGTGCCATACCGGAGTTGATAAGAAGCAGGGATTTGTCGTTGTTGGGTACGAGAGAGAAGCTGGGGAGTCTTATGTGTCCCTTGCTCTCAAAGAATGAGAGAAATTTCTCTCTTAAGTCGTTAAGTGATGTCCATTCCATTGGTTTTAGTTTTCTCCTACAAATTCGTCAAAGGGTGATACGTCGGATACGAATACCGACTTGATATTGAATGTAAAATCGATCTCGCGCTCGCTGATCGTATACTCAGGTAAAAGCTCCGGTCCGCAGGATGCTGAGCCTATGCCGGCGTTGCGGTAGTCCGCGATAACCGTGGTCTGCTTTTCGGCCTTAAGCTCGTATGCGTGCGCCGTGTTCGTAAGCTGCATCGGCGAGTAGTGAGATACGGAGAGCGAGAATTTATCGGCCGAGAGATACAGACCCTGTCCGTGGTGGAAGGATACGTCTGCAAAGCGGCAGCCGTAATGTGCGCCGTTCTCCTGCGGCTTGATATAATTTACGAAATTATCCGTTACCGTGGTTCTGAAAAATCCAAGACGTGCATCGAGTTTTTTGTCCTCGTAGGCCTCTGTGGGGCCATAACCGAAGTAGCGCACGCACTCAGCCCCCTCGGGCATTACGATTTTGAAGCCAAAGCGGGGCAGGGGAGGCAGACCCTCGGCGACCGTCGCGTGGGTGCTTATCTTAACGCCGTCAAGCGCGCCGAAGGAGTACACTACGGTAAGGTCGATAAGCTCCTTATTATCCGTGCCCAGGATGGTAAGGTCGGCTGTGACCTTAACACTCACTCCCTCCTTGGCTACGCTCACACCGCGACACTTCAAGGCTTCAATATCGTATCCGACAGCCTGCCAGCGGCGGCGGATCTTTCTGTCGTTGTCGGTGGGTGCGCGCCATACGGTGGGTCTTATGGGTGAGGCGAGCATCTCGGTGCCGTTGTTAACGATGCTTGAGATAAGACCGCAGGCCTTGCAGATCTTAACCTTGCTCTCGCGGAAGGTTACCGTAACCGCATCGGCACTCTCCTCGGCATACGCCGCGACGTGCTCGATATTCGAGGGAAGATCGTTCGAGAGGATGAACTGTGCCTTTGTCACCTCGTGTCCTATGGGCGCCCAAGGGGTTTGCTCGTTTTGCTTTGCGAAAACGTTAAGGGTGGTTACTCCGTGGGCCTCGGGGTAAAGCTTGTAAGTCTTTGATTTTTCGGGGGCTATATCGAGACTGCCGAGACATCCGCTTTGGATAACCTCACCGTTCGTTTCGACGGTGTAGTAAAGATCTATATCGCAAAGATGCGTAAAGCGTCTGCGGCTTGTCACGGTGAGCTTTCCGTCTGCATACTTGAAGTCGACGGGGCGGTACGCCTGCTTGACCTCGAGCATACCCGTGTGAAGCTTTCTGTCGGGATCTACGAGTCCGTCAACGCAGAAGTTGGAGTCGTGCTGACCCTCGCCGGAGTCGCCTCCGTAGATGAAATTCGGGGTGGCGTATCTGTACTCACCCGTAGCGACGGAGTGATCACAGAACTCCCATATACATCCTCCGAAGAAGTAGTCGTATTTATACATCAGCTCGACGTATTTTTCAACGTCGCCGGGGCCGTTGCCCATCGCGTGGCAGTATTCACACAGGAATATCGGGTCGCGCATTTTCTTCGACTCGAGGTAGTAGCTTACCAGGTCGTCGAGATTCGGGTACATTCTCGATTCGATCTCGGTGTAGGAGCGGTAGTAGCTTGAGGGCTTCTTGCAATTTTCGTAGCCGGGCTCCTTCATATCGATGTGGTGCGCCATCCAGGTCTCGTCACAGGCGTGAAGTATTCTTGAGGTGTCGCGTTCTCTTACGAACTCCATCATGGCCTTGTGGTTGATACCGACGCTTGACTCATTGCCGACACTCCACATAATTATGCACGCGTGATTTTTGTCGCGCTCGTACATACGCTCGATGCGGTCGATATAAAGGGGCTGCCACTCCGAATCGTTGGTAAAGTCGGGGTCGTCGTCCTCGTAGTATCTCGGAATGCCGTGGCACTCAAGGTCGGTCTCGTCACAGACGTACAGGCCGTACCTGTCGCACAGCTCGTAAAAGCGCGGGTCGTTCGGGTAATGGCTGGTGCGCACCATATTCATATTGTTGGCCTTCATTATCTTGAGGTCGCGCTCCATATCCTCCATAGTGACCGCCTCGCCGAGTACGGGGTGGCTGTCATGGCGGTTAACGCCCTTTGCCTTGACCTTCTTGCCGTTTATGTAAACGACACGGTTTTTGATCTCCACGCGGCGTACGCCAACGTACAGCACGATCACCTCGCCGCCGTCCTTTATCGTGAGCTCGTAGAGGTAAGGGTCCTCGTCGCTCCAAAGGTTGGGGTTTTTGATCTCTGCGACGGTTAAGGGGGTATCCGTGTCACATTTATGGACTCCGACGGCAAGCTCGTTGCCTATCATATCGCAAAGCCTGTACTCTACCGACATAGGCACGTTCGTCGTGATTGCGGCGGTTACGGTAGCCTTACGCAAGGACTTGTCGGGCTCGGCCTTTACGGATATATCAACTATTCTGTTTTTGTTTCTGAAGAGCAGGTAGGGCTCTCTTATTATACCCGAGGAACGGAACTTGTCCTGATCCTCAAGGTAGGATGCCGCGCACCACTTGACTACAAGCACGGTTATCACGTTCTTGCCCACTCTTACAAAGCGGCTGACGTTAAACTCGCTGGTCATATGGCTGACCTCGCTGTATCCGACAAACGAGCCGTTTACAAACAGGTAAAAGCAGGAGTCAACGCCCTCAAAGTTGAGCATCGCATCCTTGCCCGACAGCTCCGCTTCGCTGAGGGTGAACTCGCGCATATACACTGCGGCGGGGTTTTCCTCGGGTACCTTTGGCGGATCGTAGGGGAAGGGGTATATTACGTTCGTATACTGCGGCACGTCATACCCGCGTCCGATCGCGTACTGCCAGCTCGACGGTACGGCCATCTTATCCGAAAAAATTATAGGATCTGTGACCGATTCGGGCACCTCGGCGACTGATTTGTAGAATTTAAAATTCCACTCTCCTGCGAGCGATTTGAAATACGCAGATGCACCGCGCGCTCCTCTTTGAGCCTTTTCCTTGGTCTCGTAGGGAATGAAGTATGCGTGGGGTCTCTCGCATCCGATATGCAGATCGAGCAGCTCCTTGTGGTAGTCCTTTATTCCAAACGGCATTAGTTTAACCTCCTTTTGGGCGTAATTTAACGTCTGCGGAAATATATTTATTTTTGATTTTGTTTTCGTGCTCGGTTATAAGTGCGCATTCTTCGTCTATGTCGATCACGCGCTCGACCGATACGGTGCCTCCCGACGATATCTCGACCTCCTGCCCGATAAGCATTGAGCGTGAGCGGTATTCGTCAAGCACCCCGGAGTCCGCACCGAGTGCTAACAGCTCTTGCACGATCTCTGCGGCAAGCGCGGTCGGGTCGACCGACACGCCCACATCTTCAAGCGTGGTCATTATGGCCTCTACCTCGGGGGTGTGGACTGCATTTTTGAGATTGAGTCCGATTCCTATTACGGCGTAGCGCAGCTTACCGTCCTCGGCACACTCGCCCTCTGTCAGTATCCCTGCAAGCTTGCGCCCCGAGAGGTACACGTCGTTGACCCATTTGATCTGCGGTCTTACAGTAATATCCGGCGCGAGTCTCTCTATTGCTCTGCACACCGCAACCGCCGCCGCGCACGTCAAAAGGTAAGAGTCCCTTGCGTGAATATCGGGGTAGAGCAAAAGACTTAAATAAAGTCCCGCTCCCTCCGGCGACTCAAACGAGCGCCCGCGCGTGCCTCTGCCCGCACTCTGCGCGCGCGTAAGAAACACTGCGGGGTATCTATCCTCCGCAGACCGTGAAAGTGCGAATAATTTCGCACGGGTATTGGTTGAATCTGTTTTTTCATAGTAAAACAGCTCTAAATTATGTAAACCTTTATTTACAAAGGCTTCTTTATACAGCTTTTCTATGGTATATCACTCCATAATAATATCTTAATGTATTTTACCACAAAGACGCGGAGTTGTCAACTAAAGTGAATAAAAATTTCACGGGTGTGGGATAATTTAGGAAAAAGAGGAAAACGTTTTATCCCAAGGGTAAAGAAATTCTTCCCACAGGCACGCTGTCGCAGACAGCCACTTCGGGCAAGATCACGGCATGGCTACACGCACTTGTTCTGTCTGAGCTTTCGTTAAGAACACCTTTACCCATATGCAAGGAGAAAGTATGAATTTAACGCCCGAATATACCGAAAACGTGCGGCTTATGTCGTCGCTGTTGCGCGCGGCGGAAAGCTTTGATATAATTGAGCGCCGTCTGGCGGTATCAAACCGTCAGATAACCTTTTTCTACATCGACGGCTTTGTAAAGGACGGGGAATTACAGAGGGTAATGCAGACATTTCTGTCTTTGAAGGAGATAGGAAACGCCGAGTACACCGAGCGCCGCCTGCCCTACGTTGAGGTGGAGCGCGAGTGCGATACGGAAAAGCTATTGACTGCCGTGCTTTCAGGCCAGACTCTCCTGCTTGCCGAGACCTTTGGTGCGGAGGCTATCCTCATAGATCTGCGTACCTATCCCGCAAGAGGCACCGAGGAGCCGGACAGCGACCGAGTCATGCAGGGCTCTCACGACGGATTTGTCGAAACGCTGGTGGTAAACACCGCGCTTATCCGCCGCCGTATCCGTGACCCCAGATTGACTATGCACCATCTGAATCTCGGCGGTGCCTCGCGTACCGACGTCGTCGTGTGTTATATGCAGGGCGTAGCGGATAAGGGAACGGTCGACGGGATATGTAAAAGGCTCAAGGAAATAAAGCCCGAATCACTCACCCTCGGCTTTCAGTCGCTTGCCGAATCGCTCATCAGGCGCGGCTGGCTCAACCCCTTTCCGAAGATCCGCACCACCGAGCGACCCGACACCGCCGCGGCACAGCTCGTGGAGGGCAGTGTACTCGTAATTTGCGATACGTCCCCCCAAGTTATGATCCTTCCGACCTCGATTTTTGATTATTTACAGCAGACCGACGACTATTATTTTCCACCCCTTACGGGCACGTATCTGCGTATCGTCCGCACCTTGATACTCGTAATGTCGGTGCTCATTACGCCGCTGTGGTATCTCTATCTTGAGAACGCCGACAGACTCCCGGATGCGCTCAGATTTTTGATACCCGACTCGCCCGGCGCTCTGCCGATACTCTTACAGCTCTTTTTGGTTGAGGTCGCCCTTGACGGATTGAAGATAGCCTCGATGAACACACCCGATATGCTATCAAACTCTCTGTCTATCGTCGGTGCGCTTATTCTCGGTGATTTTGCGGTGGACGTCGGCTGGCTCTCGCCCGACGTTATCCTGTATATGGCCGTTGTTGCCATTGCAAATTTCGCACAGCAGAATCACGAGCTCGGCTATGCTTTTAAGTTCGTCAGGGTGATCACCCTTGCGCTGACGGCAATTTTCGGACTTTGGGGATTTATTGGCGGCATAATTCTGTTTTGCGTTCTCGTTGCCACCAATCGCACCCTCGACGGCCACAGATATCTTTACCCCCTCGTGCCGTTTGACGGCCGCGCTATGTGCCGTCTGCTTTTCCGCACGAAGAAAAGAGATTTCGACGGCAAAAAAGCGAACAAATCGTAAATATTATTCAAGGACTTGAAAATCGTGGAAAAATGGTGTAGAATAGAAGAAACAGACAAGGACTATCGAAAGGAGGTAGCATCGTTGGGAAAAAGAATAAACGAGCAGTTTCTCGCTAGCTATATGGAGCTCGACAAGGACTGCTGTGACAAGTTCGGTGTTACCACCGGAGGTGTCACCGAATATATAAACAGACTCAATAACGCGCGCTTTGCCCCCGGTCGCGACGACGTGCTCCCAAGGCTTGTACGTTACAGAAATCTGCGCAACAAATTCTCGCACGAGGTAGGTGCTCTGCGCCGCGTGGACGAGATAACGAAGATAGACGTAAATTGGATACGTACCTTTAACCGCGACGTGGTAAAGAAGCGCGATCCCATCTCCGCATATCTGAAAAAGGCGCGTCGCTACGTTCGCCGCCGCAAAATACGCCGTGCAATGTATATTGCGGCAGGCGTGGTTATCGTCGGTCTTGCAGTTGCGCTCTATTTTGTCCTGAGGAGCTGACGATGAAATTCTGCTATCATACTCACACCGCCCGTTGTCATCACGCCGAGGGGGCGGACGAGGAATACGTAAAAGCCGCCGTGGATGCAGGCGTGCGTGTGCTCGGCTTCTCCGATCACGCCCCGATGCCATACCCCGGCGGCTACGTTTCTTATTACAAAATGACTCCCGACGAGCTTGACGGCTATTGCTCGTCTCTTCTTCACCTGCGTGAAAAATATGAGGATAAGATTCAAATACTCATCGGCCTTGAGACCGAGTATTACCCCGATCTGTGGGAGAGATCGCTCGATTTGTGGCGTGACTACCCGATAGATTATCTGATCCTCGGTCAGCACTTTCCGAGCGAGGAGGGAATAACTCCCTCTTCCTTTGCAAGCCCGGATGCACAGAAGCTTAAGACCTACGTTGACAACGTGATCACCGCTATGAACACGGGGCGCATAACCTACGTTGCGCACCCCGATCTGATCAATTATACGGGAGAGGACGGGGAGCTTTACATAAGCGAGATCGATCGCCTCATAGCCGAGTCGATAAGGCTTGGTATGCCGCTTGAATATAACCTGCTCGGAATGTCCGGCGGCCGCTCGTATCCCAGCCCCGCCTTCTGGCGCGAGGCCGCCCGTCTCGGTGCCACCGCCGTCCTCGGCTGTGACGCTCATTCGCCCGATCGCGTAGCAAACGCGGCAGAGCTCGCCCGTGCCCGCACGTATCTTGCGAGTCTCGGTATCCGCATTACCGACGAGGTGGAGCTTCGCAGCCCATTGTACAAATAAAAACAAAAAAGCACTTCATACGAAGTGCTTTTTTGTGAAGGGCGGACAAAAAAGATATTTTTGTGTTTTTTCGTTTGGCGTTGAACTGTCGCGGTTTAATAAAATGCTTTTCGCCTTTGCGAAAAGCTACATCAGCACCTATTCACTATTACCTATTACTTCCGCCAAAAATCGACAAGGGATTTAGTGAAAAGTGAAGAGTGAAAAGTGAAAAAGTAAAATCGACAAGCTTCTGTCGAAACTTGTC
>CAZQTN010000026.1:11992-19849 GCA_964596195.1 uncultured Ruminococcus sp. | reverse complement strand
GAGCGCGAGGGACTCGCCGTTATGTATGGTTATATACAGATTGTACTCAAAGGGGTCAACGTAACCGACGGTGCCTTCCGGCAGCGTGGGGTCGGGGAGCCAAAGCCTTGCACCTGCGTGAAGGGGGCTTCCGACCTCAAATCCGTCACCGCTGCCAATGCCTCTAATATTTATCTTGCACCAATCGGCGAGCGTACCGTGGAAGTACACGTTCGCTATTGCGTTTGCATTCACAAAGGTGGTCGTGTTCGTTTGCCTAAGATCCGCAGGCAGCTTGATCTCATAAAGGCTCGTGCAGTTTCCAAATACGCCACTATCGAGGTAGACGCAGCCCGCGCTGATGTCCACCGAGGTAAGGGAAGTACAGTTGTAGAACGCCTTTTCTCTTACGTAGTACAGCTTACCGAGTGCCGTGACTGACTCAAGTCCGCTGAAGCCGTAGAACGCATACGCGCCTATGTCGGTGACGCTCTCGGGTATAGTCAGCTCGGTTATCGAGGTGTGCGCTACGTATTCGCCGTCCTCGTAGAGATAGAGCTTCGAGGACTTCTGTAAGGGCGAGCCGAAATTGTCAAAACTGATGCTTGCCCACTTCTCGACCGATCCGCCGTAGTAGACCTCGCCAAAGTCGCAGGTGTTTCCGATCCACCAGCCGTCATCGTCGTATATGTAGTGCGAGAAATGGCATTCAGAGAAGTACCCGTCGCAGAATGCGTGTTCGATCTTGGTCACGCTTGCGGGAATGGTCAGCTTCTCAATTCCCGTAAATCCGATGAAGGTATAATTCGTTATCTTCGTCACCGTATTGGGGATCTCGATCTCGGTCACCTTGGTCCATTCGCCGTTGCCGTCTCTCATATAGAAATTGGTTGCATAGAACATCGGGTTGGATTTCCAATTGACGAAGTAAATGTCACACCAATCCGCCCACGTGCCCTCGTAGTAAATGTTTTCAAGTGCCGTACATCCGTCAAACGCATCTGAGCTTATGAAGTCGACGCTTGCAGGGATGGTCAGGGATACGAGCGCATCGTTGTTTTGGAAGGAGTCGATATTCATTACCGCGAAGCCTGCCTTATCGGGATTAGAGCCGCCGTAAACGGTGGGGATAACGACCGTCTCCTCGTTTGCGGTGTAGCTTACACCGGTGGAAGAACCCTTGTCCTCAGCATATATGAGCGAGTCGGGCACGTAGTGACACACGGTACACTCACCGTCTGCCATAGCGTGCGCCTCGTGCACCTCCGTGTATGCCTTGCCGCATACGGCGCAGGCCGCGTAATGGTTGTCCTTTGTCCAAAGGGTGTATTCAACCTCGGTTATAGCGGGGTGCTCGGGGCTGTATCGCGCAAAAAAGCTGAATTCGCGCGTTCCCTCCGCTGCGTCCTCGACCGTACAGGTGAATGCCGCGTAAACCGATTCGTCAGCGCAGGTGATCTCCTGCTCGGGGTACCATGCGTTGGTTACCGTGTAGTCCGTCGCGTTAAGCATGGGCAGGGTGTACTCGTCGGTCTCATCGCAGCCGTCGCACTCTCTGCGGAGCTTTCCGCCGCTTGTTTCCGTGGGCTCCTGATAGACCCCCCAGCTGCGCCAGCTGTGTACGGTGTGCTCCTCGTCGCCTTCACCGCCGTCGCCCTCGTAGCCGCCATCGGGCTCCTCGGGCTCCGGCTTTTCTACCGTAGCGCCACCGTCGCCGCACGCCGCGAGGCAAACGACAAGGCAAAGCGCCAGAAGAAGCAGTAAAAGTTTCTTTGCGTTCATGTAAAATTCCTTTCTAATTCTTTTTTAATACATTTGGTGAAAAAAGGTGCGCCAACTGTGGTTGACGCACCAAAAACGCCAGCCTCAATTGTCGCCAAACAAAATTCATCTTTCCGGAGAATACGGAAAAACAGGCATAAGCGTTTTTATCAGAAAATAAAAACACGTACCCCCGGAAAAATATTGAATTTTGTTTGGCATAACAATTATACCACCTTTTTCTTGATTTGTAAAGTCTTAATGCAAAATATATAAAAATACGAAAAGAGAAGCGGAGGCTTTACCTCGGCTTCTCTCATAAATCAAAAATCGTTTATGTCTATCATTCCGCGACAGTCGTAGAACACCCGTCCTGCGAGCGCCGCCGCCTTAAGCTCGGTCTGAAAGCGGCCCTTAGGCTCGATGTTAGGCAGATCAGCGCGCTTTGCACCGTTACCGAAAACGAAGCGGATGATGTTGTCGCTCTCGTGCATGGATACCACCTCAAAGAGCGTTGCAAATTTCAGTATGTTGCTGTTCGGGCCGAGCAGATCTGCCATATGTGGATTCAAGAGCCACGTCATTATCGTCATATATCCGTACTCAAAGTCGGGGAAGTGCTTTGCGATAAAAGCCTTAGCATCCTTGATCGACTGTACGCACTCCTCGTATATAAGCGGCTTGCCGCCCGGCACGTGAATACCCACGATGTTATCACCCTTCTTGACTCCCTTTGAGGGTACGTCGGCAGGGGATGGCTTGAGGTCGAATTGCAGTATACCGATCTTGAACATCCGTCCCCGCATCAAAAGCTTTTGCCACGTCAGATCTCCTATGGCAAACGTGCCCGTCTTCTTATAGGCGCTTATAAGCCGCCCCTTGATCGTCTCTACCATCTCACAGAAAAGCTCCTCGTCAATACCGCGCTTTACGTACTCGTCGTGCATCGCCTCGACAAAGTACAGCGCCTGAAGTCCGAGCTCCTCGCCCTGCTCACCGGTTATCACAACGTCGTCGATCGTCAGCCCCTCGGGGATGTCGCACCGCTTTATCAGCGCGTAAAATTCAGTGTCCATCTCCTCGGGAAAACCGAGCGCCTTATACCACTTTTCAGCAATCTGTATTCTCTCATTCATATTTACAAAACTTTCTTTCTGCTTTACTTTATTTCTCGTTATCAACGAAACCTTTCTTAATCGCCTCAAGGCACCCGTATCCGCTCATCTCGTCGGGGGAGAAGATAGCTCGTCCGAGAGGTCTGTCTTCCAAGCGTGGTTCGCATCGTGATTTGCCAACATTGTGTAGAACTGCATCTTCATTACCTCGGGGTCGGCCTCGTTCTGATAGCCCCAAAGCGGCTTTCTTTGCTTCCACATTTCGTACCGCTCGCGCTTTTCGGCCGAGTTTTCCTTCGCGTTTTTAACGCTTTGCCACTCGCCCTTACGCGGTTGATCTGTTATATGAACTCTCTATCCAATCGTATGCAAGCCTTCTCACGTCGTCGATCGTGTCGTGACCGTCGCCGTGAATGTACATTGCAAATTTGGCGGGCTCGCCGAGAAGGTCGTATATGCGTAAGTCCGTGCTTCTCGTATCTCTCAAGCTCCTCAAACTCGTTCTTGGTCGGCTCAAGACCTACGGGCGAGGTGCCAAAGGTCTCCATAATACGCGCAAGCATACGCTCGCGCACTATCGGCCATTCTTCCTTTTTATGATCCTTTTCTTAATTCTCTTGGCGACAGGCCGTAGCAGGCCTTGAACTCGCGGTTAAAGTGCGATTGCGTAAAATATCCGCACCGCTCGCATATTTCCGTCATTGAGATATCGGTAGACAGTATCAGCTTTCGAGCATACCTCAGCTTCGTCTGTCGCAGGTATTCCTTGTAGGTCTTGCCCGTGTATTCCTTGAACCTCGTGCAAAAGTACCGCTCGTTCAAGGAGAGCAGAGCAGCAATGCTTGACAAGGGCGGATTTTCCCTAAAATGCTCCTGAATGTACACCAACGCCGCCTGCATATCGCTCGTCGCGCCCCTGTCCGTGGCAGGGGGAATGTTCAGACACTTGTGCAGTATGATCAGCACCGATTCAAGCAGGCGCGGCAGTATATCCACCGTCAGGCAGTCAGCCTTGCTTATCTTTTCCATAATGCAGAAAAGCTCGCACACCGCATCAAAATCCGCATAGCAAGGGCGAAAGGCAGGGCACTCCGCGTCTGTCATAGACCTGAGCAGCGGACTTGACACGTCGTCGCCGAAGAACTGTATATTCAATACCTCAAGGCTGTCCGTCTCTCGGTATTCGTGGAAATCCTCCGGTGTCAGGAAAAAAATAGTCCCGACTTCGGCTCGCTCACGCTTGCCGTTAGTGACCGCCATGGCCGCACCGCCCGTGATTATATCTATCTCGTAAAAATCGTGCCCGTGCAGGGAACAGTTGCCGAGATCAGCACTGCGCTTAAGGCTTATTCCCGTGCCGTAGCCGTTTTCCTTGGTTGCAAGTCTGGTTTTCATAATTCACCTCTCTGCTATTTTAGCACGCCTATTTAAAAAAATCAATAAATTTCACAATAAAATGAAATTCTGCATAATAAAAGTGAATTTTCTTATAGAAAACACTCGTGAAAAATGTTATCCTAAAATAAAAAAAGCAAAAAGGAGTCATCATTATGCCCGTTTGGTATCCCACACTTGAGGGCGCATCCTGTATCAAAAAGGTTGAAAAGCCCATTCTCACAAAGGACAACGTCCCCTATAACGCACAGTTCGTATTCAACGCCGGAGTCGCAAAGATTAACGGCAAGTACGTTATGATCTTCCGCAACGATTATAATATGCACGAGGATCAGCGCTCGATCGGCTGGGGAACCGACCGCGGCATCTCCGTCGGTATTGCCGTCAGCGATAACGGTATTGATAATTGGCAGGTAATGCCTAAGCCCCTCGTCAATATGCATTGGGAAAGCGGTGACAAAAAACCGAGTGTCAGCCTCACAGGCAAGCAGTTTCCCGAATATCCCGACCTTCTCAGGCTCTATGACCCCCGTATTATCCCCATAGACGGCACGATCTACCTCTGCCTCGCTATGGACACTATACACGGCCTGCGCGGCTGTATCGCTAAGCTTAACGACACCCTCGACGACTTTGAGATAATCAGCGCATCCGTGCCCGACAACCGCAATATGGTTCTTTTCCCCGAAAAGATAGGCGGCTATTTCGTCCGTCTCGAGCGTCCGTTCCCCGTATACAGCCGCGGCCGTGATCGCTTCGATATCTGGCTCTCCAAATCCCCCGACCTTAAGTTCTGGGGCGAGTCCAAGCTCGTCCTCGGCGTTGAGCACGTGCCCTTCGCCAACGATAAGATCGGCCCCGCCGCTCCCCCCGTCAAGACCAAGCACGGCTGGCTCACCACCTTCCACGCCGTTGACAAGGAAACCGAGGGCAGGGGACAGGGCGAGTGGGATAAGCCCTGGAACAAGCGCTATACCGCAGGCATTATGCTCCTCGACCTTGAGGATCCCTCAAAGGTCATTGGTATGTGCAAGACGCCCCTCATAGCCCCCGAACTGCCGCACGAGGTCGAGTACGGCTTTCGTCAGAACGTTATTTTCCCCGGCGGTATGATCCTTGAGGACAACGGCGAGGTAAAGATCTACTACGGCGCGGCCGACAGCGTTGAGTGCGTCGCCACCGCAAGCGTTGACGATCTTATCGCCCTCTGCACCGAGAAACCTTAAATGATGTTTGCCCTTTGGGGCAAATGATGTCGGCTTCGCCTTATGATGTTGCCTACGGCAATGATGTTGTGCCTTTGGCACAATGGGCAAACGTCGCATCATTGCGAGCTATGCTCGCTGCATCATTATGCGTAGCATAACATCATTTTGCGACAGCAAAACATCATCAATAAAAGGAGCACCCCTGCAAGATTTTCCGTCTTGTGTGTGCTCTTTTTTTATTTTTATTGACAACCGTTCATTTCTGTTGTAAAATAAGTATAAATAAATCTAAAGGAGTAGCTATGAGAATTTTATTCGTACGTCACGGCAATCCAAATTACGAACTCGATTGCCTTACCGAGCTTGGACATAAGCAGGCCGAGGCCTGCGCCGAGCGCCTTTGTAAAGAGGGAATAGAGAAGATATTTTCCTCTACCTGCGGCCGCGCGCTTGAAACCGCCGCCCATACCGCCGAAAAGTACGGCCTCGACGTCGAGGGCTGTGATTTCATCCGTGAGATCAACTGGTCGTCCAAAAGTGGCGATCCCATACCCGAAAACGGCAATCCTTGGTTCTATGCCGAGGAATACATACGCGAGGGCAGATGCCTCGTTGACCCCAATTGGGAGCACGACGCGCTTTTCTCTCTCAGCAACACCCCCGACAGCTTCCATAAGGTAGGCAAGGGCCTTGACGAATGGCTTGCAGGCCTCGGCTTCGAGAGGGAAGGACTCTACTACCGCGTAACCAAGCCTCAGTATGATACCGTCGCTATGTTCTGCCACGCCGGCGCGTTTTCGGTTGCAATATCCCATCTTTTCAATCTTCCCGAGCCCTTTGCCATCAAGTGCATACCCTTCGCGCAGACGGGCGTCGTTGAGGTCGAGCTCGCAGGCAAAGAGGGCGATATAGTTGCACCCCGATTCGGTGGCCTGTCCTCGGTCGCTCACCTGCGCGATAGCGGCGTTGAGATCATAGGGTTGGGATCATAGGTTAAATAAAAAGGAGCGGCCATCGGCCGCTCCCTCTTAATTACTGTTCCTTTTTGAGCAGATCTCTTATCTGCTTGAGGAGTTCCTCGGTGGAGTTCTCCTTTGCAATTCTTGCTGCCTCGGCTGCCTTTGCATCCTCTTCAGCCTTCTTTGCTGCCGCGATAGCTGCCTTCTCATCCAGATATGCCTTTACAGCCTTCTCATCGCGAAGCTTGATACCGCGCTTTTTGAGCTCCCAGCGGTCTTCCTTGCTGATACGAGCCGCCTTCGCTTCCTTAGCTTCTTCTCTCATCTTGTTGATCACCTTAACGATGCAGAAGAGCACGAACGCGATGATAAAGAAGTTAAGTACAGCGTTGATAAACGAGCCCCAATCGATGTAGATCGAGTTTGCAAGGTCTATCTCCTTACCGATAACTGCGCCTGCCTCATCAACTACGTCATTGTAGCTTACAACGAGATACGTATACAGATCAGCGAGGGTGTCCTTACCAAGAACTATCGCGAGCACCCAGTTGATAATGGGCTTAAGTATAAAGTTGGTAAGACCGTTTACGATAGCGGTAAACGCACTACCAACGGTAACACCGACAGCCATATCAACGACGTTGCCGCGCGTGATGAATTTTTTGAATTCTTCAAAAAACTTTTTCATGTCTTTCTCCTTAAAAATATTTTAATTTGACACAATAATTATATAAAATACAAAGACATTTGTCAATACAATACCTAAAAAAATAGGAGCAACGAAAGCAATGAAGCCAAAAATCAGACTCAACGAAAACGAAGAGATAGTAAAAACCATCAAGGAAGGCCTCAAGGCCAAGGGCGGCTATTGCCCCTGCCGCCTCGAGCGCACCGAGGACAACAAGTGCATCTGCAAGGAATTTCGCGAGCAGATCGCCGACCCCAACTTCGAGGGCTATTGCCACTGTATGCTTTACTACAAGGAAAAGGAATAATAGACTCCCCCAAAGGGGAGCTGTCGCGCCTCGGCACGACTGAGGGAGCTTGCGAATGCTGATTTACACGCCTTGCAAAATCGAAATGTGTTATTATTTTAAAAAAATAAAATAAAATTGCACCAAAGCACTTGAATTTTGCATTTGTTTGTGATATACTATTCAAGCACGCGGTTTTGTATTAAAATCTCGTAATTTAAAAATGTATACAGTATGCATCAATTAGAGGTATTTCACTTCGGTGAATATATCCACACCTTGCGTTTACAAGCAAGCTTGACACGCTTAGGTGGGATATGCGAAGTGGATTCGACGAGCTAAAGCTCATCGAGCCGCTTCTCACAGGGCTCTGCAAAGATAGATGCACGCTGTTGCATCATATCTTTGCAGAGGTATCGAAGTGGTCATAACGCGTTGCTTGCAACGACGCTGACATCGAAATCAA
>CAZQTN010000026.1:0-11892 GCA_964596195.1 uncultured Ruminococcus sp. | reverse complement strand
AGGTATCGAAGTGGTCATAACGCGTTGCTTGCAACGACGCTGACATCGAAATCAATCGGTTGAAAAACCGACTTTCGAGATGGTATCTCAAAAAAACAATTTAATACGGACAGGTATCGAAGTGGTCATAACGGGACTGACTCGAAATCAGTTGTACCTTACGGTACCGTGGGTTCGAATCCCACCCTGTCCGCCAAAAAAGGAAAGCACCCGTCTGGGTGATTTCCTTTTTTACTTTGGAGAACAAGGGTTCGCATACGCGGAACGCGTATCTGCGTCGCGAGGAGATGTAATTCCCGCTTTAGAAGAAGCGGAACGGCTACCGCCGTATTAACCCCGAGCAGCATATCCCACCCTGTCCGCCAAAGCGGCAAAGCCCGCGTCTGAAGCCGCAAGGAAATTCTTGCGGTTTCTCTTTTATTATTGCAAAGGGGGGGCTTATGGGTTATTTGAATTATGAGTTTTTTGATGAGTTCAAAGCACTTGATAGTATATGCAGAGACATTTATGGCGAGTCGGTTGACAAAAAACTCGGCGTTACCCTGTATCTTGAAGATATGGACAGAAATGCTTATCGTGGTGCTTTAAAGGTGTCTAGTTGGATGTCAGACTATAATAAACTAAAAAACGCTCGAAACATAAGAAACGAATTGGCACATTCTCGAAATTCAATGGCTATTGATATTTGCTCGCAAGAGGACGTTGATTTTGTTAGTTCGTTTAGAAAAAGAATATTAAATCAAACAGACCCCCTTGCTATGATGAGAAAACTATCGGTTAAGCCTCGTCCTTCTTCGACTTCGCAACCGAAACAACCGCAACAGACTTATACCGACATCACTCCAACTAAAAAACCGCAAGGGTGCTTTGGCATTGTTGCAACATTTTTGGTCGTTGTTGCTGTCGTTTGTATTATTGCATTTGCATTATAGATCCTTAAAAACTTTGTACCTCACTACTAGGGTGTTGTTTTTGTAATGAATATGTAAATAGAGGCAATAAGCGCATATAACTGAAAAATTTAATCGGATGCAAAAAACGCATCCGATTTTTTTATTTTACCTATTGACATATCCGCCAATGTCGAGTATGATTAAATCAAATAGTTGAACAATTATTCAACTATTGTTTGAAAGGAGCGCGAATGAACGACGATATAAAAAGGGAAGAGCTCGCCTGCGAGCACGGAGTAGCGCTTCCGGACGAGATCCTCGCCACCTCGCTTCTCGTAGCGGCAGAAAGTGAATACATCGGACAAATAATTGTAACAGACGATATAAAAACCGAGGCAGAAACCGCAATTACCGCGCTTAAGCAACTCGGCGTAAAACGCGTTGCTATGCTCTCCGGCGACCGCCGCGAGAACGCCGAGCGCGTTGGTCGCGACCTCGGCATCACCGAAATTCACTCCGAGCTTCTCCCTGAGGAAAAGTATAAAAAGCTCGGCGAGATGATCGCCTCGTCGACCGCCACGGTCTACGTCGGCGACGGCATAAACGACGCCCCCGCCATCACAAGTGCAGACGTCGGTATCGCAAAAATGAACATTGCCTTTGCCCTCACCGTAAAGGGCGCGATTTTACTCATTTCCGCCCTCGGCTTCGCCAATAGGTGGCTCGCCGTTTTTGCCGACGTCGGCGTTGCCGTGATCGCAATTCTCAACTCCCTCCGAACCTTAAAGGTGTGATGCCATGGCAGAGTATTATATGTTCAACAAGCCGTCGGGCTGTATAACCGCACGTCGCGATCCGCGCCACAAGACGGTAATGGACTATTTCCCTGAGGAAAAGCGAGACGTTCTTTTTCCCGTCGGCCGCCTCGACCGCGATACCGAGGGCTTGATCCTCGTCACCGATGACGGCGCGCTCTGCGCCCGACTGCTCTCGCCCGAGAACGGCGTTCCGAAAACCTACTTTTTCCACGCCCTCGGTACTCTCACAGATGAAAAACGCCGCGAGATAGAGCAGGGCATAAAGCTCTATCCGACGCGTGAGGATCGCTCCGCACCTGCCAAGGTCACTCTCGGTGAGTCTACCACCCTCGCCGAAATAAAGCACCTACTTGCACCCGATGACTTGAAGCGCGCCAACCGCCGCCCCGACACCCCCGTGATTACGGGTACGGTAACCGTCACCGAGGGCAAAAAGCACGAGGTCAAGCGCCTGCTCCTGTATGCGGATTGCCGCATAGTCTACCTCAAGCGCCTTTCGATGGGCGCGCTTTCCCTCGACCCCACGCTTCCGCGCGGTGCGTATCGTCCTCTTGCCGAGTCTGAGCTTAAATCACTAATAAATATCCCGTGACCGATTGAGTCACGGGATATTTATTAGTGATTCCTATCCTTCATTGCTCTTTCTATGACTCTCTCAGCATCGCGCTTAGCCATAGAATCTCTTTTGTCGTACAGCTTTTTACCCTTGCACAGACCGATAGCCATCTTCACGTAGCTGCCCTTGAAATAAAGCGACAGCGGCACGAGGGTATAGCCCTCGCGTGAGATAAGACCCGTCAGCTTCATTATCTCCCTCTTGTGCATCAAGAGCTTCTTCGGACGCAGCGGATCCTTGTTGAAGATGTTGCTGTGGTCGTAGGGGCTTATATGTACACCGAGGGCGAACATTTCACCCCCGTCTATTTCGCAGTAGGAATCCTTAAGATTAACGCCGCCTGCACGCAAGGACTTGACCTCCGTGCCGAAAAGCTCGATGCCTGCCTCGTAGACCTCCTCCACGAAGTAGTCGTGCCTGGCTTTTCTGTTGTCGGCAATCATTTTGTTGTCTTTTTTGTCTGCCATTTCTAACTCCGGTTATGTTTGTAGTAATATTTTACCACAACAAATTCCTAAAATCAACTCCTTTATGAAAAAGCAGAGGAAATTAATTCAAGTATCTTGAATTTTGCCCGATATCCGTTACCTGAGATCAGCACACGCTCCTCGGCGGTGTATCCGTCCACCGCCGCCGTGTCGCACGCCAGATCCAGGCACATCGGTGGGTACATTACGCACCACCAATTCTGACCCTCCCCCTCGCCGATAACTATTTTAAGCGAGGTGTACAACCCTGCAGGCAGGGTAAAGTCCCTATACTCGCGCGTTTCGTACCATTCCTCGACGAGCGAAACGCTCACCTCTTTGTCATACCCCTGCCGCGCAAGCTCCGCGGCACAAAATTCCTCGATTTCTCCGACCGTCATAAGCAGCGCCGACCTCGCGTCCTCGGCGCACTCCGCCGCCCGTAGCCGCGTGCCAAACTCAGCGAGCACCGCATCACGCACCGCGATCTTCATCGCCTGATCCTCAGCGCTGTCCGACTCTGCGAGTATATGTAGCCTCACCGTGTCCTCGTACACCGCGCCCTCTGCCTCAGTCGGTATCACTGCGATAAACAGCGTCGCCATAAGCACCATTACCGCCGACAGTATAATACTTTTGTTCATTCTCATCTCTCCTGTGTTTTTGGACTTACACGTCAATTCTTGCCGCCGTTTGAGCGCATTATTCACCAAAAGGCGGAAAATTTCTCCGTTGTTATTGACTTTCGCACGCGGATATGGTACGATAAATGTAACTACATATATTAAGGAGCATAGCTATGATCCCAAACATTCCCGCTATAACAAATCCCGAGAGATATTCCGATTTTGACCTTCCTCGCGAGAAGGTGGAGTACGCGCTTGGCGAGGCTATCAAGAAGATAGATTTCGCACTCCCTCAGTTCACCGACAAGTTCCCCTCGCACAGCAGTATCAACAACGTCTATACCCAGGTAGAGAACGACAGCGGCTGGAACACCGGCTTTTGGACGGGTATCCTTTGGCACGCATACGAGCTCACCGGTGACGAAAAGTATAAGACTGTTGCTCTCGGTCAGATCCCCTCTTACCTTTACAGAATAGAGAACAAGATCGGTGTAAACCACCACGACATGGGCTTTGTTTTCTCCCTTTCCTGCGTTGCCGCATATAAGCTCGCAGGCTGTGAGGACGGTAAGAAGGCCGCTATCCTTGCCGCTGACAACCTTATCTCCCGTTATAAGGAGAACGGTAAGTTCATTCAGGCGTGGGGTAACGTAAACGATCCTAAGGACAATCGCCTTATCATCGACTGTCTGCTCAACATTCCGCTCCTTTATTGGACTACCGAGGTAACAGGCGACAAGAAGTACGACGAGATGGCTTGGAATCACTTTAACACCACCGTCGGCGTTTGCTGCCGCGCTGATGCCAGCACCTACCACACCTACTATTTCGATCCCGAGACGGGCGCACCCGTAAAGGGCGTAACCCACCAGGGCGCGTTTGACGAGTCCGCATGGGCGCGCGGTCAGGCTTGGGGCATCTACGGACCTATGCTTACCCGTACTTATAAGGAAAGCGACGAGGCTATGCAGGTATTCAAGGCAACCTCATCCTACTTCCTCAACCATCTTCCCGAGGATTATATTCCTTATTGGGATCTCTGCTTCACCGACGGCGCTGACGAGCCCCGTGATACCTCCTCCGCCGCTATCGCAGTCTGCGGTATGCTCGAGGCAATGAAGCATATGGATAAGAACGAGGCGCTTTACAGCACTTATAAGAACGCTGTAAACAGAATTATGAACTCCCTTATCGACAACTACCTTACCAAGGATATCCCCGAGTCCAACGGCCTTCTCCTTCACGCAACCTACGCAAAGCCGCAGGGCGTCGGCATTGACGAGATGAACATCTGGGGCGACTACTTCTATATGGAAGCACTCCACAGACTCCTTAACCCCGATTGGAAGCTTTACTGGTAATATAGCCTTCCCATCGCAGGGAGGCCAAAAATCATAACCACCAGCCGGACTGGTGGTTTTCACGCCATCCTTTTATTTGAAACGGATGGCTATTACAAAGAAAACAGCACCCACCGCAAAATCACGGTGGGTGCTGTCGTTTTATTTAGCATATTTCTCAATAAAAGGGAACACGGTTTTTGCAAGAACGTTATCTCCCGCCTCGTCAAGCGCCTCGGGATACATACGGTATTCCGCGCTCGCAAAGCCTGACGCCCCTCGCGCAGAAATACTCCGCCATACCGACGGGCGCATCCTTCGTTCCGCTCACGATTCCGCCGCCGTGAAAATATACGAAAACGGGGAAGCGATCACAGTCGGGCAGATAGAGGTCGAGCGACCTGCTCGCGTCGCGGCCTATAAAACAGATTCTTTAATTCGCGCATTACGCAGCCTCTTTTGCCGCCTTCTGATCGAGCAGACGGTTCCTGAAGTAGAGCACGAGATCAGCGCCAACCATCAAGAGGTTGAGCACGTAGAAGAACAGCACGTACCACTTGCTCGCAAACGAAGCCATATAAGCCTCGTTGAGCAGCTTTGATGCAATACCTGCTATGTAGCCGAAGAATATCAGACACAGGAACAAAAGGCTCTTGCCCTTAGCAGTCCTCGCCTTAAAGGACTTCATCACGTTTGCAGGCCACGAGCAACCAAAGCTGAGTATCATAATTATTTCAAGTATTTCAGACATAGCTATATCCTTTCATTATATGATTTAGCAGTTCTCACCGTAGGCAAGAACTGCTAAATTTGTTTTATTAAGCCTTATTAGCAGATCCGAACAGCGCGATCTTCTCGCGTACGGTCGCCTTTATAGCCTCTGCACCGGGTGCGAGAAGCTTTCTGGGGTCAAAGCCCTTGCCCTGAAGGTCCTTGCCTTCCTCTATATACTTTCTTGTAGCTGCCGCAAATGCAAGCTGGCACTCGGTATTAACGTTGATCTTGGAAACGCCAAGCGAGATAGCCTTCTTGATCATATCCTCGGGAATACCCGTACCGCCGTGAAGTACGAGGGGCATATCGCCAACCTTCTCGCTGATCTGAGCGAGAACGTCGAAGTTAAGGCCCTGCCAGTTAGCGGGGTACTTGCCGTGGATGTTTCCGATACCTGCCGCAAGCATAGTAACACCGAGATCCGCGATCATCTTGCACTCGTCGGGGCTTGCAACCTCGCCTGCGCCTACAACGCCGTCCTCTTCGCCGCCGATAGAGCCAACCTCAGCCTCGATCGAGATGCCCTTCGCATTACAAGCAGCAACGAGCTCCTTGGTCTTTGCAATGTTTTCCTCGATGGGGTAGTGCGAGCCGTCGAACATAACGGACGAGAAGCCTGCCTCAATGCACTTGTACGCACCCTCGTAAGAGCCGTGGTCAAGGTGGATCGCAACGGGCACGGTGATGCCGAGATCCTCGATCATACCCTCAACCATACCTACGATGGTCTTGTAGCCGCACATATATTTGCCCGCACCCTCGGAAACACCGAGAATAACGGGGGACTTCATTTCCTCCGCGGTGAGAAGAATGGACTTCGCCCACTCAAGGTTGTTGATGTTGAACTGGCCGACTGCGTAGTGGCCTGCCTTCGCCTTAGCGAGCATTTCCTTTGCAGAAACTAACATTTGTGATCTCCTTAAAAAACTATTTTATTAAATAACAGTACAATTATACTCCATTCCGTGGAAAAAATCAATACCCCACGCGACAATTTTTGCTATTAGTCTACGCGGATCGGCGTAAAACGCCGATCCGCGCGCTTCTTTGAGATATCTATGGATCCGTATTGATCCAATCGTCTTGGTACATCTCAATGTATTCCAAAATTTGCTCGTAGGTCAACAGACCCTTTCCAACAGCAACCTTGAAGTATTTAGCAGGCGTTGCATAAGCAAATACCTCGTACGGTACGTACTCCGCGAAGTCATCGTAGGTGTACAGTCCGTATTTTTCGATATCCGCTTGCATCTTTTCTTCGTCGTATTTCAGTCCCTCGCCGTACTCAAAGTAGTTGAACAAGCCTGCGCTACCGCCGGGCATCGAGAACAATCCGTCGATAAAGTAGTTGAAGTGGTACATGGTCGTCATACTGTAACATCCCACGGTTTCTACGGTTAGGTACGCGTTGGTAAGCGTTACCTCGTCGTAGCCGCCGTCGGCGCTTGCCACAGCAAACCTATGGCCGATATATTGCTCGTAATCGTAGTTGTGTATGTATACGTACTGATTCAGGTCTAGGTCAAACAGACCGTGCTCGTAGATCAACCGCGTCCTTCTTCCGTCGGAGAACTCCAGATTTATCAGCGTATATTCAGCGGTGCCGTCCCTGTCTAGCTGCATGATCGCTGCAGCCTCGTATTGTCCGGTCTCATGGTTGAATACCATTACCAGGTCGTCGTCGCGCACCTCCTCGATCGGCTTTTGCGTACCGTCCGCCATCAGGATCAGCGTGCCTTCTGCAAAGCACGTATCTTTAATTATTGAAGATAGAGTCGTGTTAATATAACAATATGCATAAACCTTTTTGGTGGCAATTTCAAAGATGTTCGTGCTAGAGCTTGACAGACCGGAAGCAAGATAAAACTTACAGTCGTAAGGGTAAGCAGTGTTTTTCGATGTGATTCTTATTTCCGGGAACTCCACGGAACTCCCCTCGGTCATTTCGTACGAAAGTCCTCTGTGAGCATAGATTTGCATGCTGAGGATATTAGTTGCGCGCACGGTATACCATGATGACTTGTTGCTGTAATAGCTATTTGAACTGTCAACACCGTATACTGCGTAGCTTTTCGTTTCGATCCTTTGCTGCTTGGCCGCCTTTTCCACGGTAGAATTTAATCCGTTGTAAAAGATCTGGATTCCGCTTTTGCTTGTTGCGACGCCCTCGTCTGTGCTCTTTGTCGTAGAATCATAATCGAAGTCCTTGCCAATCGAAATCTCGCTCGTGAAGTCGTTATCCTCAAAATACTGTGAGCCGTGAAACAATGCCTGAAATTCTAAGACCCCGTCCGTAAGATCGCTCAGGGGCGACCCTACGATATTCGACGTAATTCTGATAGTCGGTTCAGGTACTCGGTACAAAAACCATATTTGATTTTCATAATTAGTGGTTATCGTGGTACGAGTTGCGATGATAGCATCAACGTCTTCTTTCTTAAAATTATCTCCGGAGTAATATGCGGATTTTAAGTAAGTAAACCGAGAATAAAGATCATAGCCGAAATTAATACAGTCTGATTCGTAGACGTCGTACAGATGGATTATCGTATAGCTTACGCCGTCCTTTGTGGTTCGCTCCACGTTTCGCAGATCCGTAGCTGCCAGCTCCGCTACGGTCAAGGAAGTAGCGGACGTATCTAATCCGGTCCAAAGGCTGTTGCTTGCATCCTGAGGCTCGCCGTCCAAGTAAAACCCGCCGTAATCCTCCGTCAACCATCTCTCCGACAGCGCATCGTACATAGGCGTTCCGTCCTCGAGCGTGGCCTCGGAAAGATACGTTGCCGAGTTCAAATGGGTTTCATATGCCGATTTAATGGTATCTGTGGTTTCCAACGTTTCGTTATAGTCGAACAATCCCTCGTCAAAGCATACGCCGGTGGCGCTCCAGGCTAACAGCGTGTAACCATCTCTCGCCCCGCTCGGCAACTCCACTATGTCGCTTTTGCCGTCAAAATATATGCCGTTGCCGCCAAGGTCTTGCACCTCCGCTTCGGTCAGCACGCGGTCGACGTAGACATATTGTGAGCCGCTATCATCGGTTACGTATTCCCTGTCCGTGGTATGATAATAAACGACAAAAGGCCCCTTGAGATCTCCGGAGGCAACCAGATTTATATTCAGATCGTCGATTACTATAAATTTGCTTGCGTATTTCGCGCTGATTGCAATTATCGGAAACAGCGCCGAGGTCAGCAACAAAACTGCGACCGTAACCAGTATCCTTCGTTTCATACGTACCTCCTTAATCCACCTGCTTGGCATCCACGATGATCTGAATGCCGTTTATCTTCACGTCAGACTCGAGCTCCTGGTCATCCACCGCGAAGGTCAACGTGTGCTCTGCGGCACTCGCCTCCAACGCCTCGAGACTGCCGCCGTCAAATACGTACACGAATTCGGTGTCTCCCTCCGACGGGCTCTCGACGGTCTCCTTGCCGTCCACCTGCATCGTCACGCCCTTTGGCAGGGCATTGGGCAGGATCACCTGCACTTGATACGAGACGGCAACCTCGCTGTTGTTTTTTACGGTAAAGCTCCAGCTCGCGATCAAATCTTCAGTCGATGAGTCAATGCTCAGCTCTTTGGACTGGGAAGTATCGTAATCTACGATAATGTCAAACCTGGCGACGCGCGCCCCCCCCCCCCGAGGCGGAGGAAGAATAGCGCGCGGCAACGGAATTTATAGTGGGGCGCAGCATTAACAAAGCGGCAACCAGCACCACGTATAAAGCAAGCAATATAAGCCGTATGGAACGCTTTCTTATGTTGACGCACCCCCTCTTCCTTTAATTGCTTTTTGCGGCTTGTACCGCATTTTAAGCCTGTGTGGCCATATCTTCATTTTAGCATACGGAGAGTGTCTTGTCAACACTTTTGTTTAATATGTGTAATGTGGTAATGTTCCGCCATAAGGCTCCCTTGTGTAAAGGGAGCTCCCGACGAAGTCGGGTGAGGGATTGTCTGCTGGATAATTTATTTCACAAAATCCTCACGCATCGGCGTGAAAACGTCGAGGAGTGTGCCCGCCTCAAGGCATACCACGCCGTGCGGCGCGTCGGGCGGAGTAATATAGGTGTCGCCCTTTGAGATGATCCTTACCTTGCCGTCGATCGTCGCCTCGAATTTGCCATCAAGCACGTAGGAGATCTGCGTGTGCGGATGCGTGTGCATAGCGCCCACAGCGCCCTTATCAAACACTACCTCTACCGCCATCATTTTCTCGTCGTATGACAGTATTTTTCTCTTGACACCGCCGCCAAGGTCGGTGTAGGGAATATCAGCTCCGTTCGTAAACATATCCTACCTCACATGCTTTCAATTTTATACAATTGTATCACATATTTTTACCGATTTCAAGTATAGGCGTATTTTCGCTTGACATTTATATTTTGAAATGATATCATTCAACTGATAAATATAAAGGAAGGAATACCCCTATGAAAAAGAAATGGTGGCAGGAGGCCGTAATATACGAGATCTACTGCAAGAGCTTTTGTGACTCCAACGGCGACGGCATCGGCGACCTTCCCGGCGTAATATCCAAGCTTCCGGTGCTTCGCGAGCTCGGCGTAAACTGCATCTGGTTTACCCCAATATACACCTCTCCCCAGGTCGATAACGGCTACGACGTTGCCGACTACCGCGACATTGACCCCGCGTACGGCACGCTCGACGATTTCAAGCACATGCTCGACGTTGCCCACTCTATGGGTATCAGAGTCATTATGGATATGGTGCTTAATCACTCGTCCGACGAGCACTATTGGTTCCGTGAGTCGAGAAAATCCAAGGATAACCCCTACCGTAACTATTATATATGGCAGCCGCCTAAGGCAGACGGCTCCGAGCCCAACAACTGGGGCAACTATTTCAGAGAGGGAAACGGCTCTGCTTGGGAGTTCGACGAAATCACGGGTGAGTATTACCTGCATCAGTATTCGATCAAAATGCCCGACCTTAACTGGGAGTACGAGCCCCTGCGCCGCGAGATCTACGATATGCTCCATTGGTGGCTCGATATGGGCGTTGACGGCTTCCGCCTCGACATTTTCACTAGACTCAAGAAGCCTGCCGGCTTCCCCGATACCACAAAGGAGCCGAACGTTCTCCTCGACCGCAACGGCTTTATAGTCGATCCTCATATGTGCAGTAACGTTGAAGGAATACACGAGATAATACACGAGATGTATACCGAGGTCTTTGGCCCTCGCGAGTGTATGACCGTCGGCGAGGGTGCGTGCGTAAGCGCTTCCAACGCGCTTGATTATATCTGCGAGAGCCGCGAGGAGCTCGATATGGTCTATCACTTTGACCTCGCAAATCGCGGCCTCTATTCGATCAGTAACGACCACTTCCGCAAGGTTGAGAGCGACTGGGCGGAGGTAATGTCGCATAACGCTTGGCCGGTTCAGTATATGTCCAACCACGACAGCGCCCGTCAGGTCTCTGCCTACGGCAGCGACGGGGAATATCGCGCCCCCTCGGCAAAGCTGCTTGCCACCCTATTACATACCACCCCCGGCACGCCCTTTATCTATCAGGGCGAGGAGATCGGTATGGTCAACGTAAAGTTCGACACCATCGAGGACTACAACTGCTGTTACACCCTCGGCGACTATAATTCAATGATCGCAAAGGGCGTCTCTCCCAAGGAGGCGATCGACGTCGTTGCTCCCCGTAGCCGCGATAACGCCCGTACCCCATATCAGTGGGATTCAAGCGAAAATGCAGGCTTCACCACAGGCAAGCCTTGGATGAAGGTAAATCCCAAATACACCGAGATCAACCTTGAAGCCGACAGAGCCTCAAAGGACTCCATCTTCGCATATTATCAGGCGCTCACCAAGATGCGCGCCGAGCACCCCGCCATTATCGACGGCGACCTTAAATTCCTTCTCGAGAACGATGATAAGATACTTATGTATCTGCGCCGTTGCGCACGCGAGACCATCCTCGTCATCGCCAACTACTCGGCAGACACCGTCGCTCTCCCCGTACCCGAGGAGCTGACCGCCAACACCTGGCGCCGCATCCTCACCAACCTCGACGGCACCGAGCCCGTCCTCACAAGCGCCCTTTTTAATGATACGGCGACCACCGAGATCTACACCCTCGCAAGATAATAATCGTAGGGGTGATTCACGAATCGCCCGCATGAATCGCCCGAAAATATCGAAAGTGCCCAATGCACTTTCGATATTTTGATTTTAATCTATTGACATTCTATAAAACTTATGATATAATCAAAGTACGATATATAGGCGGTAATAGCTACGTGCTGTGCACGGTATTGCGATCCGCTACCAACCGCAAAGGCGCACAAGCAATGAGGCACCGTCGTGTCACATAGGTGTTT
>CAZQTN010000025.1:0-20503 GCA_964596195.1 uncultured Ruminococcus sp. | reverse complement strand
ATATTTCTCACTGAATTTTCCAAGATTTTGCCTTGTTTTTATTGAATTCTTAATGGCTCAGCCCCTTAATTATTATTTAGTTTCCGCATTTGTCGCACTTTTTGTCCGTGTAGGGGCGTACCTTGCCGCAGATGGGGCAGGGAACGATTCTCGATTCGCGCTCAAGTATCATCGGGTACTGCGTGCCCGCGACGATCAGCACCTTGTCCCCGACCTTGTAGGTGCTTGCCGCCTCAAGGGAGATACCGGCGCGCTTAACGCTTTTTCCGTCGGAATTCACAGTGATGATAGCCTTCTTGATTGCGCGGTCGTTCTTCGGTACGGTGTAATCTATTGCTGTGATAACTCCGCTTACTTCACCCGAAAACATCACGCTCACGGGCGGTATCTTTTTCATAGATTTTAAAAAGCTGTATATCAGCCACACCAAGCATACGGCTCCGATCGCAACGCCTATAAGGTTGTCGCGCACGAAGAATATCGCAACGAGTGCCGCGGCAATAAAGACCAAAAAAATCACAGACGTTATTAAAAAATCCGTCCTTCTGCGGCGCGATGCCGCCTCGTAAATATGTTTTTCGTTATACATTTTCGCCTCCGTTGCACCGGAGCGGTGCGTTTTTTGTAGTGCTTTTTATATTATGATACAATATTTCCCCGGAATTTTCAATATAAAAATGTAAACAAGTTGACTTTTGATCGGATATTTGATATAATTTCGTTACATAAGTGGCGACCCGTGTGAAGAAAAACACCGTTTTTTTGCTTAAAAACAAGCAAAAAGGTCACCCCCGGAGTATCCGCAGGGTGACCCTTTGGTGAAAATTACTTATAAGCCTCTATCATATCCTCGGTTGCGGTGAGGGTAACGCTCATCGCTTCGCCGTCACGCTCGAAGGCTATTACGATGGTAGAGCCTGCGCGCGCATCAAGCATTATGTCGATCACGTGATGGCGCAGGGTAACGTCGCGCTTCACACCGTCGATGGTTATCGACCTGATAACGTCACCGACCTTGAGCAGATCCTTTGCGGCTGTGCCGGTGATCTCGTAAACGGTTACGTCCTCGCTCTTATATATCTTTCCGGTCTCGGTGTCGTATATCGCCTTAGGATTTTCCGAGGTGATGGTTATACCGAGCAGGCATCTGTATACGCAGGTCTTGCTAGTGCCGTCACAGTAGTAGATAATGTTGTCGGCAATGCTTTTTGCAACGTTTGAGGGTATAGCGTAGCCTATGTTATCTATCGAGTCGCTTGCGCTCTTGGCGTTGACTATACCGACGATCTCGCCCTTGTCGTTAAACAGACCGCCTCCGGAGTTACCGGGGTTTACCGCCGCATCCGTTCTGATAACGCGGAGCTGTATCTCCGTCTTTTCGTCGGCCGCCGTCATAACTATATACTCGCTCTCTACGTTAACGTAGCCAACAGTCGCGGAAATACCGCTACCCTGTGCGTTTCCTATCGCTATTACGGTGTCAAGTACGGCTACGTCATCCGAATCGGCAAACCTTGCCTCCGAGGCAATGCTGCTCATCAGCACGGTGCTGCCGGTTATCTTAAGTATTGCAATATCGTAGGAAAGCGAGCCGCCGACGTAAGTTGCCGCCATGGCGTACTCGTCGTAACCCTCGTGTCCGTAGAGGTAGACCTTTATGCTTTTGCTCACTCCGTAATTGGAGCTGTAAACAACGTGATGGTTTGTGATAATATAAGCCTCTCCGGCGTTCTTGTCGAGCCTGTAAATAACTCCCGAGCCGCTTGACTGTGCGGTCGATGAGCCGGACGAGCTGCCAAATCCGCCCCAGCCGGAGTTTGATTCCTCAAAATAAGATACCACGCTTACCGCAGACAGAAGGGCCTTGTTCGCTGCCGCAACGTTCGACGGGGTGCCGCCCTCTACCGTTATATTGTAGGTATCTCCGCCTTCTACGTTGACCGTAGCACCGTCCGGGATATCGTTGGTGTTCTCATCAGCGGACGAGGCGTCATTGCCAAGTGCAAGCAGCAGACAGGATGACATACTGAATATGCACGCTATTACCAAAAGCAAGCATAGTATAGATGTATAGATTTTCTTCATAATGACCTCGTTTCCGTCGCCCCGGGGGCGACGTGTACTGAGATTATTATAATCCTATTTTGTTAATCAGATGTTAATAAAGCGTGTTAATGTGTAAATTATTTCTTTTTTTCACCTAGCGGAGCTATTTGTTTAACTTTGTACATACCTCGCCAAAATGCTGTCGGAATTTCTGTTGAAATGCACCAATTATTTTTTAACCTAGTTCAGGTTATTTTGGCTTTGTTGTAAAAGAGTATGATATACTACTCATAACTGAAAATGTGCATAAGAATATTTCACCGTGTCAGCGGAATCAATGTTAAGAAGGAGGTTGCCATATGCGCACGTGGGAAACTGTAGAGATTTCTGTACATAAAATAGATGTGTCTGACGTTATTACGACCTCTTATGGCACTACCGATACGCCCCTCGTTGGCGGCGGCCGCAACAATTCCGAGGACATTATGAGCGGAGTTGGAGACGACTGATTTATTTTGATTTTATAAAAGGAACCGGATCAAACCGGTTCCTTTTTTGCGTTACGGGCTGTGCAAGTATTGACAAGTCGCGTGCGCGTGTGTTAAAATATAAAAAGAAATTTTAGAACAGAGGGGTCACTTGTATGCTCAAGGTTGAAAGAATCTCGGTTATGAATATGGAAAACGCTATCCGCGGTGCGCGCAATCCGCTGAACAGCTGGGCGCGTATGGACAGCTATTATGACGAGGGAGGAAATTTCGTCCTCGGTGAAAACGATCTTTCGCTTGCGACAAGGCTTGCTAAGGCGGGCAGTGATCACAGGAAGTATCTTCGCCAGATATTCGTCAGTATGGATATAACTGCGCCCCTTTATTGGTGGAAGGAGTTTGACACCTACAAGGTAGGTACGGTCGCAAACTCTACGTCCACTATGCACAAGATCCACGCCAAGGAGTTTGCGCGCGAGGACTTCTCGATAGAGTCTCTTACGGGCGAGGCGGTAGGCGCGATGGACGCTATCATTGCTTGCCTTGAATCGGAAAGACTTAAATATATTGAAACCAAAGACAAGGCAAACTGGATGAATATGATACAGCTGCTTCCCACGTCTTACAACCAGCTGCGCACGGTGACTATGAATTATGAGGTCTTGATCGGCATATACTACGCTCGCCGCACTCACAAGCTTACCGAGTGGCACACGCTGTGCGAGGAGATAGAGAAGCTCCCGTATGCTAAAAATCTGATCCTGATAAAGGAGTAATTTTTGGTGGATAAGGTTAAAATTGCACTCATATCGCCGAGGATAAACCTCTGCGATCCCGAATATAACGCATCAGTTCTCGCTAAAGAGGCGGCCGCAGCAGCAGAGTCGGGCGCCGAGATAATAGCGTTTCCTGAGCTTGCCTTGACGGGCGCAACGGCGGCAGATCTCTATTTTCAAGAGGCACTCACCGAGGCGGCGGATGCGGCTCTTTCAGAGCTTTGCGATGCGATCGCAGACGTCGATGCGCTCTGCTTCGTCGGCTTGCCGGTAAGGCAGGGCGACAGACTCTATAATGCCGTTGCGGCAATTTACGGCGGCGAGATCATTGGTGTATCTGCGGCGTGCGGATATGCCTCTCGCGGCGGTCGTTTTTCTCCCGCGCCGGACGGCCGCACCGAGATTACCGTCGGCGCTCAGCAGACCGTGCTCGGCGGCGACCTTGTTTACAGCGCTCCCGTCGGCGACGGTGGCACCCGTGTAAAGATATTTGTGAGAATAGGCAACGATAACGCCCCTATTCCCGATGGTACGAATTTGGTTATAAATCCCACGGCCGACCCTGAGTATATTACCCTTGCGGCAAAGCGCCGCTCCGATGCGTGCGACGTATCGCGCTCTCTTGAGGTAGCGTACGCCTACGTTGGTGCAGGGGACGGTGAGAGTGGTACCGACGGTATTTATTCGGGCGCAAGGCTCGTTACGGCGGGTGGTAAGCTTCTTGCCGAGTCGGCTCTGTTTTCTCTCGACGCACTTGTGTGCGAGGTGGAGCTTGGCGGCGCATGTAGTGGCGAAAAAACGCCCGATGTATCCCCCCGTGTAACAAAAACACCCTTTATCCCGGAAAATAAAGAGGAGCTTTCCTTGGCGCTTGAGCTTCAGGCGCGCGCGCTGGCGCTCAGGCTTGAGCGCTCCTATTCAAAATGCGCAGTGCTCGGCGTTTCGGGCGGACTTGATTCCACCCTTGCCGTGCTCGTCGCGGCTCGCGCGATGGATATTCTTTCGCGCCCAAGGGAGGCGGTTATCGCTATAACTATGCCCTGCTTCGGCACGACCGAGCGCACTAAGTCAAACGCGCTTGCCCTTGCTGAGGAGCTTGGCTGTACTGCAAGGACGATAGATATAAAGGCGGCTGTAACACAGCACTTTAAGGACATATCCCACCCCGAGGATAAATACGACGTCGTTTATGAGAACTCGCAGGCCAGAGAGCGCACGCAGATACTTATGGACGTTGCAAACGCCGAGGGCGGCCTTGTCGTCGGCACGGGCGATCTGTCTGAGCTTGCGCTCGGCTTTGCCACCTATAACGGCGATCATATGTCGATGTACTGCGTGAACGGCTCGGTGCCTAAAACGCTTATGCGTGCGATAATCGCACACGCCGCTGACGGAGCGGCAGAGCGCGGAGAGGACAGACTCTCCTCCGTGCTTTACGACGTGATCAATACTCCCGTCAGCCCGGAGCTTTTGCCCGCAGACGGCGAGGAAAACAAGCAGCATACCGAAAAGATAGTCGGCCCGTACGAGCTTCACGATTTCTTCCTGTGGCACACCGTGCGCGACGGAGCATCGCCGAGGCGCGTTCTGGCGCTTGCCTGTGAGGCGTTCGCAGGGGAGTATACGGAGGATGAAATACGCTCGTATCTTGAGATATTCGTGCGCCGCTTCTACTCTCAGCAGTTCAAGCGCTCCTGTATGCCGGACGGTCCGCTCGTAAGCCCGATCTCGCTCTCTCCGCGCGGCGCGTGGCAGATGCCCTCGGACGTCTCAAGCGCGGTATGGCGCAAAAGCGTGTGGAGTGATAAGTAATGAGTAACATTTTCGATCTTTTTAAGAAAATAGAGAAAAAAGAGGATCCTGCGCCTCTTTCGTATATCGTTGTAGGCCTTGGCAATCCGGGTGACGAGTACAAGATGACAAGGCATAACGCCGGATTTCTCTCGATAGACTATATTGCCGAGAAGTGCGGCGTACGCATTGACCGTGTGAAATTTCACGCCTTGACCTGTGAGGCGCGTATCGGAGGAGCGCGCGTGCTTTTGATGAAGCCGACGACCTTTATGAACAACTCCGGTGTTGCTATCGGTGAGGCGGTGGCGTTCTATAAGGTCGCACCCGAGAATATAATCGTTCTGCACGATGAGATCAGCTTTGCTCCCGGACTTTTTCGTATAAGAAGAAAGGGAAGTGCCGGAGGTCACAACGGCCTTAAGAGCATTATTGAGCACCTCTCGTCCGATGCCTTTCCGAGAATAAAGATCGGAGTCGGTCAAAAGCCGAGCCCCGATTACGACCTCGTAAATTGGGTTCTCGGTAAATTTCCAAAGGCGGACTACGAGCTGATCGAACAAAAATATCCTGATATCTACTCCTCGGTGGAGCTTATAATAATGGGTAAAATTGAGGAAGCGATGAATAAATATTCAAAGTAGAAGAATGATGAGAATTTCGTCCATCATCAGACAGGACGGCGAGTACAATGCATCCGTTGCCACCCTCGCTGACCAGCTGTCGGCAAAAACCCCACTCCCCGTTGTAATAAACGGACTGTCGGGCGGCTCCCAGGACGCTTACCTTATCGAGGCTGTGGCGGAGGCGCGCTCACTTTCGGGTGCCCCCGTGCTGATCCTTGCCGGTAACGATGCGGAGCGCGCGAGGATCGCAGCTTTGCTTGCGGATCGGGGTATGGATGCGCGCGAGTTCAAGCCGCGCGATCTTGTGTTTCATAACGTATCAGCCTCTTGCGACGTTGACCGCGAGAGGCTTTCGGTGCTTCTCGCTGTAAGGCGCGCGGAGTGCGACGCAGTCGTCACTACTCCTTCGGCCGCGCTTGGATATACTATGCCTCGCGCTATGCTTGATGAGCGCGGTGCCCATCTCTCGGTCGGTACCGAAATTTCCCGTGACGGACTGTGCGAGCAGCTCGCCTCCCTCGGCTTTGCCAGGGTGGATATGGTCGAGTCGGCAGGACAGTTTTCTGTGCGTGGTGATATCGTTGATATATGGTATCAGCCGACTACACCCCCGACCCGTGTCGAGTTTTTTGGTGATGAAATTGACCGTATGTCTTGCTTTGACCCCGAAACTCAACGCTCCGTCGGCGCTTGCGAGAGCTTACTTCTTCTGCCTGCGCGCGAGGTTCTTATGGACAAGGTCGCATGTACGAGGGTTGCGGCGGAAATAGATCGTCTTATTAAAAAAGCGCCCGCTGATGAGAGTGCGGAGAAGCTGCGCGCCGAGCGCGCGATTCTGGATGCGGGATTGCTCCTTGACTCGCGGGACAGATATATAAGCATTATATACAAGGAGCGCGAATGCCTGCTCGATTACCTTGACGACCGTACCCGTGTAGCGGTATTTATCCTCGGCACTAATGAGGTGCGTGACAATATTACCACTCGCGCCTCGCATTTGAAGGACACGGTGCGTGAGCTTGTCGATAGAGGCCTTATAAGCGAAAATGGCGCAAAATATTCGGGTACGTTGTCGGATTTTGATGACTTTTTGGCAAAAAACGTACCGATTCATATAAATTCCTTCGCCGGAGGCGTCGGCTCATTGCGTGCGGCAGGGCTATTCGGCTTCCGCACAAGACGTGCAACGCCCTATGGCGGCAACCCCTCCCTCCTCTTTGAGGATATCAAGGCATTCCGCAAGGGCGCTTACCGCACGCTTATCCTGACCGAAAACAAGCAGGGCGCCGATTCGCTTATTGCCTCGCTCGTTGAGGCTGATATTGCCGCACAGCCTATTTACGACAAACCGCATTTTGATATATCCGCCTGCGAGGGCGGCCGCGTGCTTGTTGACGTCGGCTCGTTTGACGGCTTTGAGCTTATAGTGCCCAAGATTGCAGTGCTCTCAATGGCGCGCCCCGAGGGTCGCGTGCTTATGGAAAAGCGCAGGCAAAAGCGTGTACTTAAGCGCGTCGGCGGTGCGGGGCAAAGACTGATGAGCTATGCCGATCTTTCCGTCGGCGATTACGTCGTTCATGCAAATTACGGTATAGGTCTTTTTGAGGGCATCGAGACCGTGACGGTCGATGGTGTTACAAAGGATTATATAACGATTAAATATGCAGGAACCGATAAATTATTCGTCCCCTGTGACCGCCTTGAGCTGATAGGAAAATACATCGGCAAAAAGGATGATAACGGCACCGTCAAGCTCTCCAAAATGGGTGGCGGTGATTGGACGCGCGCGAAGTCTCGCGCAAAGGGCGCGGCAAAGGATATAGCCAAGGATCTTATCCGCCTTTATGCCGAAAGACAGCGGCGCCCCGGATTCGCCTTTCCTGCGGACAGCGAGCTTGAGGATGAGTTTGCCGCATCGTTTGAATATGAGGAAACCGAGTCACAGCTCGTCGCTATTGAGGAGATCAAGCGCGATATGATGCAGCCCGTACCGATGAACCGTCTGCTTTGCGGCGACGTTGGCTTCGGCAAGACCGAGGTCGCCCTTCGTGCGGCATTCAAGGCAATAATGGGTGGCAAGCAGGTGGCGATACTCGTTCCCACCACCATTCTCGCTCTTCAGCATCTGGAAACGGCAACATCTAGAATGCGTAACTACCCCGTGACGATCGAGATGATCTCCCGATTCCGCACCCCGACCCAGCAGGAAAAGATCTTGCGCAGGGTCGCGAGAGGCGAGGTCGATATACTCATCGGCACTCACAAGCTCCTTTCCGGCAAGGTCAAATTCCGCGACCTTGGACTGCTCATAATCGACGAGGAGCAGAGATTTGGCGTTGCACAAAAGGAAAAGCTTAAGGAGATGGCAAAGAACGTTGACGTTCTCACCCTTTCCGCAACACCTATACCGCGTACGTTGAATATGGCGATGAATGGTATCAGCGATATGTCGATACTTGACGAGGCGCCCGGTGAGCGCAGACCCGTACAGACCTACGTGCTTGAATATGACGAGGCGGTGATCTTCGATGCGATGCGCAGGGAGCTTGCCCGCGGCGGTCAGGTTTTCTACATTTATAATAAGATAGAGGATATTGACGTTGTCGCTACCAAAATAATGCGCGCACTGCCTGATGCGCGCGTTGCCGTGGCGCACGGCGCTATGGATAAGGACGATATAGAGGATATCTGGCAATCCCTCGTTAAGGCGGAGATAGATATTCTTGTCTGTACCACCATAATAGAAACCGGTGTAGACCTGCCGTCCGCAAACACGCTGATAATCGAAAACGCAGACAGAATGGGCTTATCTCAGCTCCATCAGATACGCGGTCGTGTCGGTCGAAGCGAAAGACAGGCGTATGCGTATTTCACCTTCAGACAGGGCAAGGCGCTTTCTGACGTTGCGCGCAAGAGGCTCGTTGCAATACGCGAATTTGCGACCTTTGGCGCAGGCTTCAAGGTGGCGCTTCGTGACCTTGAGATACGCGGTGCGGGCAATCTTCTCGGTGCCGAGCAGCACGGATATATAGAGAGCGTTGGCTACGATCTGTACGTCAAGCTCCTTTCCGAGGCAGTGCTTGAGGAGACGGGAAAGACGAACGGGGCAGAATTCGAGTCCGCCGTTGATATCCGCGCCAGCGCAAACATCCCCGAAAAGTATATTTCCGTCAGCTCGCACAGAATGGAAATGTATAAGAAAATATCACTAATTCGTGACACGGGTGATGCCGAGGACATACTTGACGAGTTCATTGACCGCTTTGGCGATCCGCCGCGCGAGACCGAGGATCTGATTAAGATCTCGCTTGTCAGGGCGCTGGCATCGGTGTGTAGGATATGTAAAGTAGAGTTTACAAATCAAATAGTTTTTCACCTTGAACGCATGGAGCTTGGTATATGGAGCGAGCTGTTTGGACAGTTCCCGCAGCTGGCCTTCCGCGCATCACTTACTCCGTCTGTGACGTATAAGGTGGGCAAGGGCGAGAGAGCGCTTGACGGTGCAATATCCGTCCTCTCGGAATATAAAAAGCTTCTTCCAGAAGAAACAAAAGGAGCACAGAATGAAGAAAAAGAATAACCAAAAAAGTATTAACGGAAAGCGAGCGCTTATCATCTTCGTTTCGGTCTTTCTTTCGCTTGCCATCGTGCTCGGTGCCACGCTCGGCATAATCGCGATAGTCAAGAGCGCGAGGAGCGTGGTTTCCTACGAGGGGGTAACGATGACGAAGCCCGTTGCCTCGTTTTTTATCAGCCGCTTCAAGGTTGAGTATATATCCGCCCTGCGCGCATCGGGTGTCAATGCCTTGGATACACCTGCCTTCTGGGCGGCAAAAGACGACACGGGTACCACCTATGGCGAGAGCTTTCGTGCACTTGCAGAGCAGTACCTCAAGGAGATAGTGGCTACGGCATATCTTTTTGATCGCTATGCAAAGCTTGAAAAAGAGGATAAGGAAGCAATTGAGAGCACGTGTCGCGACGTGCTTGAATATCAGGCGGGCGGCGATGAGGACACCTTTGACAGCTTGGCCGAAAAATATGGCTTTGATTACGACTCCTTCTGCGATGCGGTCGAGCTGCTTTACAAGTCCACGCGCTCGTACACCGCAATCTACGGCGCCGACGGTACGGGGGTGTACGGCGATACCGCGAGCTGTGAGGATTACCTCTCCGAATACTCGCACGTTCAATTTATTTTTATACGTACCTCGAAAAAATTGACCACAGACGGTGAAGGAAACACCGTTGCGGTCGATCTTAGCGCCGAGGAGCGCGCCGAGCGTGAGGCCTTGATCTCAACCTTGACGAATGCGATCGACGCCATCGAGAACGATACGGACGGTCAGATGACCCCCGCGATGTTTGAGATATATCTTGACGGAGAGTACAACGACGGTGATACCTCGATGAACTCGACGGGCTATTACCTGCACGAGAACGCCGAGACCACGGCTGAGCTTGCCGAGGCCTTTCCGGAGGTCGTGGCGGCGGCGCTTGAGATGGAGATCGGCGAGTTTCGCAGGGTCAACACCTCCCTGATCGATGAGGACAACCTTATCGGTATGGATGGGGTTTGCTTCATCTACAAGTACGCGCCCGCAAGCGGTGCATACGCGACTTCCTCGCTTGAGGATTGGTTCTCCGATTTTTACTCCGACGCGTCAGAGCATTTGTTTGTGGAGGCGGTTTCGACTCTGATCGTCGATGCCAAAACGACCGAAAAGCTCTCCGAGCTTGACTTCGTTGCAATCCCCAAAAACACAGAATTTGTACCGAGGTTTGAGTGATGAGCACGTTTTTGATTGCACTTTCCGCGGTTGCGATACTCCTTCTGGAGGCCGCACCCGGATTCGTATTTGTGAAAAAGAAAATGCTCGGCGAGGATTCCGCCGCCGCATTTTCAAAGGTGCTTTTGTACCTTTGTCAGCCTTGCCTTGCGGTCTATACCTTCTCGAGCGCCGAGTTCTCGGTTGAGAAGCTTGGCGACATCGGTCTTTTTGCACTTGCTACCCTTGTGATAAACGGTGCGATGCTCGGCGGTGCCGTTCTCATACTGCGCCGCAAATTTGCAGACACCTCTTACCGTGTACTGACACTTGCAATGGCGTTCGCCAACTGCGCATTCTTCGGTATTCCCGTTATTGAGGCCCTCCTGCCGGAGTATGCCTCCGGGCTTATCGTTTACACCACGGTTTACGCCACGATAATGAATATTCTCGGCTGGGCGATCGGTATTGCGATAATCACGGGCGACACCAAAAACATCTCCGCAAAAAAGATATTTATAAACCCCGCGATGCTCGGCGTAGTGATAGGCGTACCGCTGTTCCTTTTCTCGGTCGAGCTTCCCGCCGTGCTCTTTGATGCCGTGTCTCTGATCGGCAAGATGACAACGCCGATCTCGATGCTCATTATGGGTATGCGCTTGGCGACTACTGATTTCAAATCGGTTTTCACCTCTGTAAAGGCGTATATTGCCGTTGCCGTTAAGGGAATCGTAATGCCGCTGGTGGCGTTCGCGCTTGTGTATTTTCTTCCCCTGCCGACCGAGGTCAAAATGACCTTCTTTATAATCTGTGCCTGTCCTACGGCATCCGTCGTGCTCAATTTTTCAGAGCTCTGCGGGGCGGGGCAAAGAGAGGCCGCCGCGTCAGTACTTCTCTCAACTATTTTGTCGGTCGCGACCCTGCCGACAATGGTGCTGATGCTGTCGCTGCTTTAGCTAAAAGGTTACACGGGGTGGCACAATACAGTAAAAAGACGAGAAAACTGACGTTTTCTCGTCTTTTTTTTGTTAATCTCTAAATAAACAACGGTCGCAGCTGTCGACCCTCAAGCATCGCATCATACGCCTCGCAAATTCTTGACATATCGGCAACGAGGGAGTGCGGCTTTGCCTCGGGGTTATCCTGCTTCATCGGTACGAAGTATACCGATCGGCGTGTTATCAGTGCACCAAGATTTTTCAGGTTTTGTGACATCGCATCGTTAGATGCAACGGCTATCAGCATTCGTCCGTCGGCGCGCATATGCGCCTTTGCCGCCATCGTTACGGCGGTGTCGGTTATTCCGGCCGCGAGCTTCGCGAGCGTGTTGCCCGTGCAGGGCGCGATTATGAGGGCATCAAGCGGCCTCGGGCCAAACGGCTCCGCGCCCTCCACCGTATGCACGATCTCGCGCCCGGTTATTCCTTTAACGCGGCGGCGAAGCTCATCCGCGGCAAAAAATCTCGTATCGGTGCTCCACACGCGTTCGCTCATTATCGGCACGACCTCGATGCCTCTGTTCACTAGGGCCTGTATTTGCTTAAGCGAGTCCGAGATCGTGCAGAATGATCCGCAAAAAGCGTAACCAATCATATTAAAACACCTCACGCATATATCTTTGGATAGCGTGAAAATATGCACGCCCTGCCGATCTTGGATAGCACCTCTCCGGTATCGACGGGAGCCTTACAACCCCCTCGACCCCCTCAAAATTGTTCCCCGATGCGAGCTCTAATACGCGCACGCCGCCCGGAACCTTGCCACCCTCAAAGGCGGATGAGAGCGATCGCGGCGCGGTGTTTATCAGCACGTCGAGCGAGGCAAGATCATCAAGCGACGGATGCTCGTAATCAATGTCGCGGCTTTCGATTCCAAGGCCGCCAAGCTCGACCCGTGTCAATTCTTTGGAGGTATAAACCCTGATTTTTGCCCCCAAAAACAGCAGTATCCTTGCGAGCGCACTGCCGATCCTGCCCCATCCGACGATCCCGATGCACAGCTCTGACGGTACTGCGTCGCATTCCGAAAGCAGGTACTCAAGAGTGCCTATTGCGGTTATATCGGCGTTCTCACAAAGGAACTCCTCGTCCGCCGCCGCGTCGCATACCAAAGCACCCCTTGATCTTATATATTCGGTGTCAGCATCGGGTATTGAGTACCCAACGACCAGGTCGCGGCACCCGACGTCCGAGAGCACCTCAAAAAGCAGGCGCGTGCTACCCGTAAGGTGTGTGCCGTCGCGCGAGGTGGGAATGGGCAAGAGTATTACTCTCGCTATCCCGTCGGGCACCTCTGCTGTATGCTCCCACTCCATCAGCAGCCGCATCGCCTCGGCGCATCTGCCCCCGACACCGTAGTTTTCAATTTTCATCGTCATTCTCCAAATGTATTTGTATCATCGATACACTTTTATTCTATGCGCCTGCCGAGCTATGCGTTATTCCTCTCTGTGCATCATTTCCTTCATCTTACAGCACGCGCCGCTGATCAGCTTTCGACCCTTGTTGACGATCCCCGCCGCACCGATAAAGGCCAACGCGCCTACCACCCACGAGGCTTTTGCGCCGCCACGCTTTTTCTCTTCTTTTGAAAAAAACATAACCTTCTCCTTTCAAGACGTTTTTAATATCTTTCCCACGCGCGCGAAAAAATATTTGCGCGTGTTGACAAAAGACGCGCATTGTTGTAAAATAAATATAGAAAAAGTCTCGGCCGCCAAAAGGCGACGGAATGGAGATCGGTATGATTTATTGCAAGGAATGTGGATACGAGGGAATATATACGGGTGTTAATTGCGCTCAGTGCGGCGCACGCATCCGTCTTGACGAGCGCGATCTTATCGATCTCAAAAGGGAAATAAAGGCCGCAAAGGAAGCAGGCGAATACGAAACAGTGGTGGAAAACTTCCTCATTCTTGCCGATATGGGTGATACCGACGGTGAGCGTGAGTATGCAAAGCTGCTTGAAAAGGGCTCGCTCGTTCCGAGAGATATTGATCTGGCGACCGATTATTTTTATCGTGCGGCAAAGAAAAACGACGCCACCTCGGCATACAGATATTCCCGACTCGTTTCGCGTATGAACGACGCGGCAGGCAGATTCTGGCTCGCCTTTTCGGCGGTGCTCGGCTGTCCTGCGGCCTACCTCGGCACTGCGGAGAATTACGCCGAGCTCGGAAAGCACGATTACGCAAACTACTATTACTATCTCGCCGCCTCGGGTGATGACGTTGACGCCATCGTAAGACTCGCTACTCGCTACTACAACGGCGAGGGAATAGAGCAGAATGAAAGCTATGCAAAATGGTATATGGACAAGCTCGCGTTCCCGCCTCTGCACGCTATAAAAATGGCGTACAAGCTCCGCTCGGTCAAGTCTGCGGAGGCTCCTGCGATCGCGTGTAAAAACTATGACGGTATGATACGCGAGCTTATAGGCGAGGCGAAAAAACAGCAGTTTGCCACGGCAGAGGCACACCTTTACAGCCTGCTTGCCGAGCGTGGTGATCCCGACGCTATGTGCGAGCTCGCGGAGCATTACCTGTTTGACGAGTCCGGCAAGAACCCGAACGAGGCCATAAGGGTACTCACTCGCGCGGCCGCAAGCGGCAGCTCGCGCGCATATACGACGCTCGGTCTCGTTTACAGGAGCGGTGCCGCAGTACCGCAGAATATACCCCTGGCCCTCGAGTCTTTTGAACACGCAGGCAAGCTCGGCAACCCCGAGGCCTATGAGTATATGGGCGATATTTACCACAGTAAAAGTTACACGGGTAGGGATATAGCAAAGGCTTGCGAGCTTTATGAGCTTGCCGCGGCGGGCGGTGTTGCAACGGCGCAGGAAAAGGCGGCAAGCATCCGCGCATCCCGTGAGGGATATTACTATCACGCAACTCGCGATGAGGACACCGATCCCGAAAGGGCCTTCCGTGGCTACGCCATCTCGGCTATGATGGGCTGCGTTCCCGCTATGCTTAAGCTCGCCGAGTGCTACGCTCTGGGTATCGGCACGCCGATCGACCGCTCATTAGCCTTCGATTACTACAAGCGCAGTGCAGAAGCCGGACTTGAGGCCGCCCATTTCCCGCTCGGCATTTGCTATTCGCGCGGTGTGGGTGTGGCGTTTGATTTTGATATGGCCGTCAAAAACCTCACACGCGCCTTCAAAAATGGTGACGATCGTGCTAAAAAGGAGCTCGTGCGCCTTTACGAAAACAAAAAGCGTCACCTCGGAAACAAGCTTTATTCGCAGGCCATGCGCCTGATATATCAAAGGAAGTTTTCCGAGGCGGCCAAGATCCTCACCGTTGCGATAGATTTCAAGCATCCCAAGGCGATCTACACTCTTGGCTGTCTTTACGAATTTGGCCGCGGCGTCGAGTGCGACAGACGCTACGCCTACGACCTTTATAACGCCGCAGAGAAGATGTCCTTCAAGGACACGCGCTCGAAATATAAATCCAGCATCTTAAAAATGATTAAAAGATAAAAGAAAGACGAGAAAGCCGTTTGACTTTCTCGTCTTTCTTTTATGAAATCTTTTCAACTATCATTTCATCGCCGCCGAAAATATAAAAGCAATCGTCTATATAAACGCCGCGGGTTCTTAACGGCTCGCAGTCGATACCGACCGAGAGGAGCTCGCAAAGGGCATATCCGTCGAAGCTTAGGAGAACGTATCCGTGGCCGCCGTCGTCTTTGAATCTTTCTCCGGAGTAGCATCCGACGCCGAGGCCGATAAGCTGATTTTCACGGTCGACGTAGTAGGACTTATAGTCGAGTGAATAGTAGGTGTTTTCAAGCTCGTAGGAGCAGAGGGGGATGACCGCGCCGCCGCTTTCGGTGTACACCTCGATCTTAAGCGTGCTCGCCTCACTTCCCACTCCTATACCGACAAGATATCCGTTACCGAAGTTGATAAGCGAGGTGGAGAAGCCCTCTATCGTGCCTGTGTCTGTGTAGGTTATATTGCCAAGATCGGACAGATCAAAGAAGAACACAGGGTCGGAGAGCTGTATCGACGTACAAACGTATGCCGCATCGCCGTCAAATCTTACCGAGCGTACCGTTTCACCCCACGGGGCAAAATTCCTGATGTCGGCCAGCACCTTGAATGACGTAGCGTCAATGCAATAGAGGCTTGCGTTGGTTCCGCTTTCCTCGATGTCCGCACCGTAGCCCCACCTTTCGGTGGTTGTCACCACGCGCAATACGCCGTCGTGCTCGTCAAGGCTGTATTGATCCTTAACGTATCCGTCAACGGTAAACGTGCCGCAGAGCCTGAGCTCGTCGCCGACGTAGGAAAGCTTCGTTACGTCGGTCTTTCTCGTGTAGATACTAATGCTGCCGTTTTCCTGCTCGTCAACGTAACCGCGCGTTGCGTATACGGCGTTATCCGATACGTAAAGCTGCTCGGAGTAGGAGAGAAACGCGCGGCATCCGCTAAGAGAAAGGGTGTCGCCGTCAAGGCTCGTTACCACCGTGTACATCGAGCTGGTGAGCTCGTCGGGAAATACGATTGAATCGGGCGGAATTGCCGTCATACCCGTACCCGTGTCAATTTTCGGCACGAACGTTTCAGGCTTGTTATAGTCGGGATCGGTGGGTCTGTATGATGAGATCATAAGTAGCTTGCCGCCCGTGAGGCGTGAGGAAAGGTAGCTTCCGCACACGTTCACGCGTGCACGCTCACTAATCTTTGACGGGTTTGAAACGTCTATCGAGATTATTGCCGTTGCCGCTTCGCCGTCCTTGCTGTAATAGGGTGCGATCAGCGTTACGGTTTTTGCATCCTCGGAGAGAAACATCTCGTATCTGCTCTTGTAGGAGTATTTCGCATCGTCGGAATTTGGCAGGGTATAGCTTCCTGCAAGCTCGGTACTCTCGCCCTTTATCGAGTAGACGTAAAGCGTATCGAGATGCAGGTAGTATACGTGGGTGCTTGAGCGCTTTATCAGGTCTGCTTCAATGACCCCTGCGACCTGATTGTCGGTGACCTCAACGTACTCTCCGGTGTCTCCGTCAGGACTTGCGGTCGGTGCGCCCTCTTCCAGTATATCGCCGCCCGTCGCGCCGAAGAGGTTATCGAAATTGGTCGACGAGTTTTTCTTATAAAACTTTTCTATTCGGGTTATTATCTGATAATACTCGCTGTCGTCGTATCTTGAAACATCGGGCTCAAACGTGTCGCCGGGCAGGAAAAGGTAGAGGCCAAGCGCCGAAAATACGATAGCAACGCAAGCCGCAAGCGCGGCGAATTTTTGCCAGTTGATGCTCCGTTTTTTTCGCACGGGTGCCGCCTCGTCGATAAAATCATCGTTGATCTCGCCGACGGCCTTTAAAAAATCGTCTCTTTTCATATCGTTATTCCTTTTTTCTCTAAAAACTGTTTCAAATCGCCGCGCGTGCGATAGAGCGAGACCTTAACGCTCGTCTCACTTACACCTATCTCGTCGGCGATCTCTCTTATCGAGGCAAGGTACCAATACCTCTTTACGAAGATGATCCTCGTGCGCCTTGGCAGTGAAGCCAGAAACTCGTTCAGTCCGTCGCGTATGGCGATCAAATCAACGGGGTCACCATCGGGCGCGGCAATGAGCTCCTCGATCTCATCCAATACCGCTTCAACTCCTGCGTTGCGCTTTTGCGCCCGCTCGCGTGCGTAGCGGTTGAGCGCGTTGTTTCGCGTGAGTCTTGCGAGGTAGGCGCGCAGGCGCCACGGCCTTGTTGGCGGTATCGAGCTCCACGCGCTCATATACGCGTCACTAACGCATTCCTCGGCACTTTCGGCGGAATGTAGGATGTTTTCCGCTATGCTTTTACAGTATCGGCCGTACTTTTTATCAGTCTCGGATATTGCATCCTCCGACCGCTCAAAATACAATTCAACGATCTCGCGGTCATCCATATTTTCCACCTCCTACGTAAGATTTTCAGGCGCCTTCACCTTAAATGACAGTTTTCGGATACCATAGGTTACATAATTTTCAATAATTTATCAAAAAATCCCGATTTGGTTCATCGGGACTTTAAATTAATCTTCTTTTTCGTCACTTTCCTCAAGCTCTGTCTTCACCTCGGCGTAGTCTTCGCTTTTTTGTCTTGCACGATATACGGAGATAAAGAAGGGGGAGAGCACGTTTGCCACCGCATCAATGATAAAGGCTATGCCCATCATCACGGATGCCACCGAGATGTTCTCAGGCGTAAACTTTATCATAATAAAGGAAATTATTATTGTGGTGATCGCCAGCGCAAGCTCCACCCACCACAGCGGCAGGAGATATCTTTTCGACATTATCGTCGTGTTAAGCTTGAATGACGCATCGATTATCAGGAGCAGGGCAAGGACGGCGATGATCACCTCAGCCGCACCCTCGTTAAAGATAAGGGTGAATATACCGGCGATAAGGCAGGATACTGCAAAGAATATCTTGAGTGCAAAGCCTATGCTGCGGCGCTTGTCCACGAGCGCGAGTATACCAAGGGCGATACCGCCTGCTATGACGATGCACCCGACGGTAATGGCCAGGGCCTTAAGTGTGTTGTTAAGTGCGATCAGGCATACGCCAAGCACGCCGAGCGCGATGGATACGAGAATATATCCCCAGTCAAATTTTTTGAGCCTTTCAAGCATAGTGATATCCTCCTTTGTCTATATTTTACAACAAAACTGTTAGTGTGTCAATCAGAAATATTTGTATTTTTTGCGGTTGGCTATAAACAGCACCACGGTGAGTATCAGCGAGAGAACCTCGGATACCGGCGTTGCCAGCCACACGCCGTTAAGCTCGAGGAATACGGGGAGCAGAAGAAGCGCGCCGATCTGAAATACGAGCGTTCGTGTGAATGATATGACGGCGGATATAAGGCCGTTGTTGAGCGCGGTAAAATACGATGAGCCAAAAATGCCAAGGCCCGCAAAAACGAAGCACGTTGAGTGGATTCTGAGACCGTTTATGGTCATTTCAAGCAAAACGGGGTCATATCCCGCAAATATCATTGAAAGCGGACGCGCGAGTAATATAGACACCAGCGTCATCGTAGTGCCACCTATAAGCATAACGGTTGCACCCTTGCGCAAAAGGCTTCCGAGCTCATCGGTGTTTTTCGCTCCGTAGTGGTATCCTATTATTGGTGCCGTGCCGACGGCGAAGCCTAAGAACATCGCGATAAAGATAAACGCAACGTACATTATGATGCCGTTTGCCGCGACTCCGTCCTCGCCCGCGAAGCGCATAAGCTGAAAATTGTAGATCATCGTCACGATGGAGGATGAGATGTTGCTCATAAGCTCGGACGAGCCGTTTGCCGTTGCGCTGAGCAGGGCCTTGCCGTAGAATTTGGTTTTCGTAAGTGCGAGCTGGCTTGAGTTTTTCTTTGCGAAATATATGACGGGCGCGATACCGCCTACCATCTGGCTTATCGAGGTTGCGATCGCTGCACCCTCAAGTCCGAAGGGGATTACAAGAATGAAGAATGCGTCGAGCACCATATTGGCCACGCCGGCCACAACCGTGATCGCCAGACCCAGCTTCGGGTGCTCCGCAACTATCATAAAGCTTTGAAACAGGTTTTGCAGCATAAAGAACGGCATTGCCGCGAGCACTATTCTGCCGTAGCGCACGCACGCATCAAGCATCGCCCCCTCTGCACCAAGCAGTACAGACAGCGGTCGTAAAAATGCTATGCCCAACGCTGACATTACGGCACCCGCCATCGCGGTCACGTACACAAAAAGAGAGAAGTAGCGGTTGGCAAGAGCTGTGTCACCCTCACCGAGCGTTTTGGACACGACGGCAGTGCCTCCGGCACCTATCATAAAGCCGAGCGCGCCCACTATCATCAAAACGGGCATCAAAAGGTTTATCGCCGCAAACTCCGTCTTGCCGACAAAATTGGATACGAACAGTCCGTCGACTACGCCGTAGATCGATGAAAAGAGCATCATTATTACCGACGGTAGTGCGAATCTGAGCAGCCTGCCGTATGAAAAGCTGTTCGACAGCTTTATTCCCATCTATCCTGATCTCCTTTCTCTAAAACAGGGTTGCCGTGTGTAAAAGCGGCAACCCGTGTAGCGTTTTTGCGTGTTTTAGTCCTCTTCGTCTGCTTCCTCGTCGCGCGCTGCGTCGTCAAGCTCGTCGTTGAAGACACGTACGTTCTTCGCGTTATAATAGTCTGATGAGCCCGCCTCACTGCGGAAGCTGTACTCGTCGTCGTTTATGTCGTAAATATGACCGGTCAGGTCAAGTGCGGCCGCCGCGCGGCAGAGCACATCGAGAAACTCGTCTACGTCAAACTCATCGACCTCTATTCCGAGATCGTCTGAAAAGAACATTTTTACATTTGCGGACTCATCCGACTCTGCAAATTCGTCTGCGTGGCTTATGTGGTCGGGCTGTACATCGAAGAAATCGTCGCATCCGCCGCCGAGCAGAAATTTCTCAAGCTTTTTTGCGTCACTCTTTTTGCCCTCGATCGTTATATCGAAATAGATCTCCTCGTATAAAATCATAAAATCTCCATTCTGTCAATCTTGATCAATTTAAAATCGGCTGTAACTTCTCTGTGACTAGAGTATAGCACAAGCTCACAATTCTTGTCAATACTTAACTTATTAAAATTATATGGTCGTTTTTTCTTTGTGATAATGCGCGATCGACTTTCTTCCTTTAAGTATAGACACGCGCGTATATGCGCACGCGCGAGCGCAATTTGCTTCGACTCGGTTTGTGCCATTTTCACCTTTTGCTGATAATTTGGCGCGGTGTATATGTGATTATTCGACAAAAATGCAAAAAAACATAGAAAAATCAAAAAATAATCAAAATTTCTCTTGACAAATTTCAAACGATGATGTATAATAATTGAGCGCCTTTCGAGAGAAGTGACGCACTCCGGGTTTTGCGAAAGCAAAAGCTCGCGCGATAACCACCTTAGGTGGGAATCGCCTTGATCATTGAAAATTGAACAACATTGAAATTTTTTAGCACTGAAAAGTGCGAA
>CAZQTN010000024.1:9161-21159 GCA_964596195.1 uncultured Ruminococcus sp. | reverse complement strand
TTTCGCACTTTTCAGTGCTAAAAAATTTCAATGTTGTTCAATTTTCAATGATCAAAATGCACATCGCCTCACTTCGGGACAACCCTCTTGCGGTGATGCGCTCTGTTATTATATCATATCAAATTTTATTTGTCAATAGTTTTTTTGAAAGTTTTTTGAATTTTTTTTGATTTTTTCATCATTTATATTATATATGTAGAATTATATGACACCCCGCAGATCTCATCAGTGTACATATCAAAAAAAGACTGCCGCGCTTTTGCACGGCAGTCCTCCTTGGCAGTCAACAGCCACGGATTATTGCAGAATAGGTGATATTAGCCGTTGGTCTTCATAGAGTTCTCGTAAGACTCTACCATCTTCTTAACCATCTGACCACCAACAGAACCCGCCTGCTTAGAGGTGAGGTCACCGTTGTAGCCCTGCTTAAGAGTAACGCCAACCTCGTTGGCAGCCTCCATCTTAACCTTCTCAAGTGCAGCCTTTGCCGCATTGTTCTTTGCCATAAGAATTAATCTCCTGTTTTTTAAAAAATCTATATCATCGAGCCGCAGAAGCTCAAAGCCTCGCGGCTCTTAACTTCTTGACTCTGTTATTATTGTATCTTTTTTTCGGCGAGATATAAGTGCCAATTTTAGGAAGCGTGCGTTTTGAAATACAAATGCGATATTTTTAGTTTTTCCCTTGCATTGTAGCGAGTAAGTGTGCTATAATTGCAATAATCAGGTTACGGCCGACATTTAAAATTTAATGAGGTGAAAAATGAGCAAGTTTGAAAAGTCACTTTATTCGATTACCGTGGATCCGCGCGAGGCTATCAAGACGATCGCGGATAATATGATCAAGACGCGCCCAAGGGGTGAGGTCGTATATCGCCCCTGTCATAAAAGCGATATATACTGCGATCTCCCAACTGTCGGCCCAAAATGTATAAACATCAAAAAGCTGCATCCGAGCATCAAGTGCGGTGAGGTCGTTTACATAAGCGCGATACTTGAGAGCTGTGACGATGCTCAGGCAAGGATAAACTTTTGGGGAGATGCAAAGCTGTTTCTCGACGGTGAGGAAGTATACGACGCCTGCGGCAACACCGGACTTAATCGACCCGTCGTAGTGCTCAAGAAGGGAGAGACCCCCATAACCTTTGCCGTTAAATGCCACTCCGATGAAGACTGTGAGTTTAGATTTATGCCCTCAGTAAGGCACTACATAATGTGGGCGAAATACTACCTGCTTAACGTGAGGGTCAAGTCTCCCCTGCCCGAATACAAGGACGAGAATGGCGTGGCGATCTCGCGCGTTTACACAGAGGGGGAGAAGTTCGACGGACAGTACGTTTACCCCACGGCTCCTACAAAGTGTAACGTCGTTGATTTTAGCGAAAGCTATGCAAATTGTAAAGAAAAGTTTGCATATGCTATGACAAATGCGTATGCGGATACCACACTTTCCATCGAGCTGTTCGGCGAGGGCAAAGTCCTCGTTAATTGGGAGGCGTGTAACGAAAACGAGAAAATCTCTCTCAAAAAAGGGGATACCGTGCTTGTCAAAATGAAGCGCGGTGCGGATAAATGGGGCTTCGGATATTCGGAGGCGGATATAAAGCCTCAAATCCTGACCTCGTGGCGCGGTGCGGGTGACGAATGGCTGGTCGTGGGCGCCTTTGGCGACGACGGTGATATTGACACCCCTATGGGACCGGAGCTTGGTATGGATTTTACGAAGCCTTTTACCGACGGGTGCGGCGAGGCCACGTATTGGAAGCTCGCGGCTCGCGACGAATTTATGCGTCCTACCCTTGCGACAAAGTTCTTTGGCCAGTGGTTCTACGCGCTGATGGTTGGCACGCACGGTCTGCTCAAGGCCTACTCCGCAACCGATAACAAGGAGTACCTCGATTACTTCGTTGACAGTACAACGACTCTTGCCGAGTATTACGATTACATACAGTACGATGCGCGCGTTTTTGGGCAGGCATCCTTCCTTGAATTGTCAACGAGGCTCGACAATCTCGATGCCATCGGCTCAACGGGAAGAAACCTGTGCGAGCTTTACAGGATAGCTCCGCGCGAGGACTTGTTGAAGCTTATTGAGATACTTGCCGATGCGGCTATGAATAATATTCCCCGATTTGAGGACGGCACCTATCACAGAGAAAGAGATATGTGGGCGGACGACCTGTTTATGAGTTGTCCCTTCCTCGTGCGCTATGCGGCACTTAAGGGCGACCGCCGCTTTGCCGACGAGGTAGTAAGGCAGCTGCTCGGCTTCAGGAAAAGGCTTTGGATGGCGGACGAGAAGATAATGTCACACATATTCTTCCTCGATACGGACGAGCCTAACCTCGTGCCATGGGGCAGAGGCAACGGCTGGGTATACGTTTCCCTGACCGATGCGCTTGAAAATCTGCCGCGCGACACCGAGGGCTACGACGAGCTGATGAAGTTCTACCTTGAATTTACCGAGGGAATCGTGAAGCTTCAAGACTCTGACGGACTGTGGCATCAGGTATTGAATCTTCCCCGCTCTTATCAGGAAACGTCCTGTACGGGTATGTTCCTGCTCGGTCTGTGTCGCGGTATAAACAACGGCTGGATCGATCCCTCGTACAAGTCTTACGCCGATCGGGCGTACCTCGGACTGCTAAAGAACAAGATCTCCGCGGACGGAAACGTCTACGACGTGTGTATGGGCTCAAGCAACTCCAAAGACGCCGAGTACTACGTCAATCTCGGCACGGTTGACAACGACGACCACGGCACAGGCGTTATTCTCGCCGCGATAGCCGAATATCTTAAGATAATAACGCAATAGGCGCGAGTCCATCTATATTATGCAAAAAGAGGCTGCTTCATTTAGGCATAATCGAACAAAAAAACAAGCGTAGACGTTGTTAACTGCAATGTCTACGCTTTTACTTTGTAATATTTTAAGTGTTTAAGGTTAAAAACCTACGGTTTTCTCCATTTTAATCGGATTTTTTATTCTATCGCCGTTTCCTCGCTCGGTGTACCCTTGTACACCTCTCGCTCCTCAGCCGACGATTTCTCCTCTAAATCCGTTCGCCCCACGGTTCTGTTCTCATTAAGAATTCGCCTGATTTATATTTCTCACTGAATTTTCCAAGATTTTGCCTTGTTCTTATTGAATTCTTAATGAGACAGACCCTTTTTAGTTGGTTAAAATCAATCTACCGTCACGAGGACGCGGTAAAGCATATCCGTTTTGTAGTCGCCGTAATTACCAGGCAAGCGAAGGAACCCTACCTTATGCGTATAATACACGTAGAAATCGTGTCCTACCGTGCTGAAATCGTCAGAGGCCTCACCGTCAGCACCGACTATCGTGGAATAATAGCAAAGACCCGTGTACGGATCTGCCGTTGCGATAACCTTGTGCTCATCCCAATGCGCACCTTCATCGGAGAAGAAAAGAACCACCTGCCTTGCCGTCTGGATAACGAGCACGTACTTATCAAGTGCCGAGCAATACGCCGCATCGGAATGGCAGTCATACTTATATCCGCACTCCTCTAAATATCTTACGTCATCACAGTACCCGGGGAGCATTTTTGCCGCTGTGCCGTGCATTGCCTCGGTATCCCAAGTATTGCCGCCGCTGTATTTTTTCACGAGAGGAGCCGGTGACTCACCGCGGCGGATCATTTCAATAGCCTCCTTCATAGGAAGGCGTGCGCCCGATACGTAGCGCTCCCAATCGGAATTATACTCATTGAAATAAAAGTAGAAATAACCGTCCTTTCCTGCAAAAAACGGAACTCCGCCAACGTTTGGATACTTGCCGCCCGAGCGTCTGAGGCTTATGTGATTGCAAACGGTGCCAAGAGCATCGCCGAGGTATTTCCAATGCTGACCGTCATCAAAGGAAACGGCAAATCCAAGGTGATAGCTTTGCGGATAATCGGGAAGATTCTTGCTAAATTCATCTCTTAAATACTCTTCCCTATGCACAAAACCGATAAGCATTCCGTCATCACATCGATAAAAGCTCTGCACCCAGAGTCCGCACGGAAAATCGCATCTGTAATTGTTGTGATCCCACTCAAATTCGGGAAGCTCCTCCCTGAACGGCTCGTCAAGAGTTCCACGGAAGTGCTTATAAACCAATCGTGAGGTTCCCGTTGTTGTCCAAAAATCTATTTTTCCGTCAGGGCGGCGCAGAGTGCAGCAGCTTCCGTGAAACGTAAAGTTAAGTTCATCATCACTATAAATAAGCTCGGGGGCTGAAACGTGAATCTTATTGTTAATCATACCTTTAATATTCTCCTTGTATTCATAAAATCAAAGTTGCGAGAAAAAGCGGAATATAATATCGTCGTTATCAGCAAGAGTCTCGTGCCCGAAATCAGGATATATAAAATGCTCCTTTTCGGTATTCAGTTTATTATATATCGCAAACTGCGTAGAGGGAGGACAGATATTATCCATAAGTCCGGTTGACATCATCACTCTTGCGCGAATTCGAGGAGCAAGAAACTGAATATCAATATACCCAAGCTTGGTGAATATTTCGTCTTCCCGTTCGTGGCGAGGGTCAAAATGACGAAAATAGTATCTTAAGCCCTCATAGGCTCACTTATCGAGATCCATTTCCCACACGCGCTTATAGTCCGAAAGATACGGAAATACAGTCGCACACAATTTAACGTTTGGTACAAGTGCTGCACAAGCAACAGCAAGCCCACCGCCCTGCGAGCCACCGACAACGCCAATACGCGTTTCATCAATATAGTCAAGCTCCGTAATGACTCTGGCAAGCATCGCAGTATCGAGGAACACATCGCGGCAGTATAGATCCTCGGGATCACCGTCAAGGCCTCTCGAGAATGGCGTGGAAAAGGTAGTTCCCGTAACGCCTCCGACGTCCTCAGAATATCCCCCTTGTCCACGGCAGTCCATACACGCGACGGCATATCCCTCCGAAACGTAGTTTATAAGATCTCTCCACGGACCGCTGTTGCCGGAAAGACCGTGAAATCTCAAGACAGCAGGAATTTTCCCCTCAAAATGCTTGGGGCGTGCAAACTTGGCGTAAATTCTGGCCCCCTTGGTTGATGTAAAGGTAAGCTCAAAGAATTCTGCGACCGCAGAGGGAAACTCATACGGAGCAAACATCGCTTCATGCGATACACTTCGCATTTCTGCCAACGATTTATCCCAAAATTCATCAAAATCTTCAGGCTTCGGGTTCGTGCCCATATACTTCTTCAAGCTTTCGAGCGACATATCTAAGCAAGGCATATTTCAATCTCCGTTCTATGAATTAATCAGCTTTCAGTTCACTTTTTCAAGGCGCATAATTACGCCATCGCAATGAGGAATCTCATCAAGATTACCGTAAATCATTTCCTTGATGCTCCAACCGTCCTTGATTTTAATTTTCGGAGCTATATCCTTATCCGAGTAATTAAGAACGGTAACAAGCGTGTGACGCTCATCCTCGGGATTGACGGTTATTCCGATATTTCTGTCATTTACGCGCACGAGCTTTTCATCAATTATAGCCTTTGCGACTATCTCATAGAGCTTATAATAAGGCGACTTATTAAATCCGTCCGTTGCGGCGAACGCGTTTTCCTCGGGACTGAAATTTATAAAGTATATACTTCCCTTTCCGTATGCATTCTTTAACAATACGGGGTTACCTTCTTCGTTTCTTATAAGAACCTCGGCGGTCTTTGCCTCAAGCAATATTTCTTTGCCGTGATAATCGACGCGCTCACCGTCTACCGTAAAGCTGTGCGATACATTTGCCATTACGCCGTTTGAAATTGCACCGACGACCTCGGGAAAATCGGCCAAATGACCGTTACCGTATGAGAAGCAAACGACAGCGCCATCCTCAGCCCTCTTGAGAAGTGCATCCCACGTGCTTTTATACAAAACGTTCCAAAAGGAGATGTCGGGGACGAAATAAAGCGACGAGTCGGGAATATTTCCATCGGCGTGAAATGATACCGCAAGATCTATTCCGGCCTGCTTTCCGAATATTAACGACGATATTGAAATTTTCTGATGATCGATACTACGGGAGAGAAGACAGACTCCGTCGGCTTGCGGCTTTGGGAATGGGTCGGGAATTTTATCAAGCAGCGCGGACATATCCTTCATAACGTACGCCACGGGCTTTGGATTTCTGTCCTTATCAAACATTCCAAGCTGGCGCTCCATAATTGACCACGAATAAGGCGGAAAATCGAGATGACTCTGCTCCCACGCGCACCACCATTGATAGCCGATGAGCCCGTTTGCGATAGATGAGAGTATCTGTATTCTCATAAAATCGGCTGACATTTCCCTACTGCCAATAGTTTGGGTAAACGTTCCGCTCTCCTGAATATAGGCTTCCTTTTCGGATATTCCCGCATAGTAAAGCGTTTGTGCGGTGGGAAGGAATGTCGTGCGAAGCCTTGTATACGGCTCCAGATCACCGTTTACCGTTGGGGACGGATACGGGTGCGTTGTAAGAATATCGCACATCTCGCCCTGATCCTCGATAAACCACTTTGATGGCTTTGAGCTGCCGCGCGAGGTGAGTCCGTGCATTCCGCTTGATATTTTTCTCGTATTATCCTCCGAGCGGATAGCGTCGGCTACGGTTGAGGTCCAGACGTATGCTTCATACCTATCCTCGGCCTCACCGAGGCAATTGCACTCATTTCCGAGATCCCAAAGCTTGATAGCCCCTTCGTTTTTTAATTCCCTTACGAATCTATGTATAAATCTGCGCATCCACATAAGAGCTTCTGCATCGGATATAAGATTTTTTCCGTTAAGGACGGGAGGAGTGAAAAGCCTTCCGCTCATCCAACCCGTAACTATCGAAACGACAAGAGATATGCCGTATTCATCCGCCGCACGACAAAAATCCCTGAAATTTTCTATCATTTCGGGATCGACTCCATCATCATATATGGGCATACCCGTGCGGGAATTTATAAACTCCCCGTGCTCTCCCTTGTAGCCGTAGGCTCGCTCAACCGGCTGAAAATCACGCCAATTCGGGAAAACTCTGAGCCACTTGATCCCGTATTCCCTAAGCTGCTTCATCTCATCTCTGATTTCCTTGGGGTCATAGTGGAGCCACATTTCGGTTCCCCATCGCTCGCCCCAATAATTTGCACCAAGCATAAACTTCATTAAAAAGTACCTCTTTTACCAATTCTGTTGACAAATATTTGCCATCAATGCTATAATATCATTGTAAATTTACTTTTTCAATGATAAAACGCACATATTTTTCTCATTTATTTACATATAGAGGCGGGTTATGAAGGACGTATACTACGAATCGATAAAGGATACCAACGGCAAACTGTATGCCGAAATTCAAAAGGAGCACTTTGGAAGAGATCACTTTCACAGAGCTTATGAGCTTGCATATATTTTCGAGGGAGATTCAAAATATCTGATCGAGGACGAGGAGCTGTGGGCTGACACCGATAATATAGTTTTTGCGCACTGCTATTACAGGCACCGCTCACTTGACAGGAGCAGGTGCAGAAAATACGTGATAGCAATACCAGAAAATCTGTCTCACGACGTATCCTCGCTTTTAAAAAACACCACCCTGCCGACTCTTATGCCGGATAAAGAGTTTAACAGACTTCTTATTCCTTATTTCAAGGCACTCACCGAAACGGACTCGGACACTCCCGAAATAATAATCAAGGGATATATCAATCTCATATTCGGTCTCCTCGCAAAGCACTACGAAAGCACTTCTATCGCGCCGAAGAACAAAAACGTTTCTATAATTATAGACGTATTGAACTACGTGGATACGCACATTGAAGATCGCATCTCACTTGATGATATCGCGAAAAGGTTTGGATATAACAAGTCGTATTTTTCAAGATTTTTCAACAAGTACGTCGGGGCCTCGCTGAGCGATTATATAAATTTCGCGCGGCTTAACCGCTTTGAGCACCTTTCCAAAACGTGCGACAACGAAAGCGTCACGGAGCTTATTTACAGATCCGGTTTTCAGTCGCTTGCTACCTTCTATCGTACGAGAGCTGCACGAAAACAAAATCAAAACGAGGGCATTTCCTGAAGCCTGCGAGGAACGAAAACAAGGCTTCAGCTAAGATGCCTCATCCGTCTTGCTACGCAATCCACCTTCTCCCACCGAGAAGGCTAAATCCAAATGCGGGCATTTCCTGAAGCCTGCGAGGAACGAAAACAAGGCTTCAGCTAAGACGCCTCATCCGTCTTGCTACGCAATCCACCTTCTCCCACCGGAGAAGGCTTATATACAAAAAAAAGAGCAGACGCGTGTCTGCTCTTTTTTTGCCGCTTGGGCGGTGATTTATTATCAGAAGCCGAACTCTGCCTTACACTCAGCGAAGGCCTTGACGCACTTGTCGATGTCTTCCTTTGTGTGAGCGGCGGACATCTGGGTACGGATGCGTGCCTTGTCCTTGGGAACGACGGGATAGAAGAAGCCGGTAACGTAGATGCCCTTTTCGAGCATACGGCTGGCGACCTTCTGGCTGAGGACGGCATCGTAAAGCATTACGGGAACGATCGCGTGATCCTTGCCTGCGAGGTCAAAGCCGCACTTTTCCATCTCGGAGCGGAAGTATTTTGCGTTGTCCATAACCTTGTCGACGAGGGAGGTATCCGCGGTGAGCATTTCAAGCACCTTGAGGGTGGTGGCGCAGATCGCGGGAGCGACGGTGTTGGAGAAAAGGTAGGGTCTGCTTCTCTGGCGGAGAAGATCGATGATCTCGCGTCTGCCGCTTGTGAAGCCGCCGCTTGCGCCGCCGAGTGCCTTACCGAAGGTACCGGTGATGATATCAACTCTTCCCTGCACGCCGCAGTATTCTGCCGTGCCGCGACCGGTAGCACCGACGAAGCCGGTAGCGTGGCTGTCGTCAACGACGACGAGTGCGCCGTACTTCTCTGCGAGGTCGCAGATGCCCTTAAGGTTAGCGATTATGCCGTCCATAGAGAATACGCCGTCGGTTACGATGACCTTATTTTTTGCGCCTGCGGCATCAGCTTCCTTAAGCTTTGCCTCAAGATCCTGCATATCGTTGTTCTTGTAGCGGTACTTGGTTGCCTTGGCGAGTCTTACGCCGTCGATGATGCTGGCGTGGTTGAGCTCGTCGGAGATGATCGCATCCTCCTTGGTCGTTATGGTCTCGAAAAGACCCCCGTTTGCATCAAAGCAGCTGCTGTAAAGGATGGTATCCTCGGTGCTGAGGAATTTGGAGAGAGCCTCCTCAAGCTCCTTATGTATCGTCTGCGTACCGCAGATAAAGCGCACGCTGGACATACCGTAACCGTACTTTTCGTAGCTCTCGGCGGCTACCTTCTTAAGCTGCTCGTTGTTCGCGAGGCCGAGGTAGTTGTTTGCGCAGAAGTTCAAAACGCCCTCTGCCTTGGTGGTGTCGATAGAGGCCGACTGGGGGGTGGTGATTATACGCTCCTCCTTCCAGAGTCCGGCGCCCTTGATCTCGTCGAGGATATCCTGATAGTATTTTCTGTTTATCATATTAATCTCCATTCTGTCGCCAAAGGCGACCGTACATATTACAGGTGAATTTTCGGTATCGCTCTGCGACGATTTGGGGTTGGGTACCAAATCGCGAAAATTCGAGGCGTGAACGCACAAAGCTCGGTGCAGATAACGTTATTTCACGCTGCGCTCCTTACTTATTCCAATTCATTATTACCTTGCCCGATTTGCCGCTGTGCATCATCTCGAAGCCGCTGTTGAAATCGCGATAGTCGATCTCTGCGGTGACGATGGCGCTGATGTCGAGTCCCGACTTGAGCATTGAAGTCATCTTGTGCCAGGTTTCAAACACCTCGCGGCCGTAGATTCCCTTGATGGTGAGCATATTGAAGATAACCTTGTTCCAATCGATGGTGGTGTTATTTCCCTGCACGCCGAGCATGGCGATCTTACCGCCCATGATCATATTGTCGATCATTTCGTTAAAGGCGATGGGGCTGCCGCTCATTTCAAGGCCGATGTCGAAGCCCTCGACCATATTGATCTCTGTCTGAACGTCGCGCAGACGCTTGTTCATAGTGTTTACGGTGGTGATGTCGGGACAAACCTTCTTTGCCAGATCAAGTCTGTAATCGCTGATATCGGTAAGAACTACGTTCTTAGCGCCGACGTGACGGCAGATAGCCGCCGCCATAATACCGATCGGGCCTGCGCCCGTGATGAGGACGTCCTCGCCCACCATGCCGTACTTGAGTGCGGTGTGGGTCGCGTTGCCGAGGGGGTCGAATATGGAATAGAGCTTTTCCGGGATGGCCTTAGTGTCGCAGAGCCAGAGATTGCTTATCGGAATACGTGCGTACTCCGCGAAGATACCGTCGCGATTAACGCCGATGCCCTGCGTGTTGGGGCAAAGATGCTTTCTGCCTGCGCGGCAGTTACGGCACTTGCCGCAGACGACGTGTCCCTCTGCGCTGACGATGTCGCCGACCTTGAAATTGTCGGTAACGCCCTTGATCTCAACTATCTCGCCGACGAACTCGTGACCGATGGTGAGGGGGGGATTGATGGTCTTCTGCGCCCAATCGTTCCAATCGTAGATATGTACGTCCGTTCCGCAGATAGCGGTATAGTGGATCTTTACGAGCGCCTCGCCGAACTCGATCTTCGGCACTTCCTTTCTGACAAGCTCAAGTCCGGGCGCGCGCTCGGGCTTGATAATAGCATCCATTAACATTGTAAGCTCTCCTTATTCCTTTGATAAGTGTACGCGAATTGGCTACTTTTTCGCCGCTTCTATCCGTAGTATAGCATACAAAAACAAAAAAAGCAATACAAAAATGCAAAAAAGTGTAAAAATATTGCGGACTATTTTTGAGGATAGTCCGCGATATAAAGACAGGTGTGCTTTGTACACAGTTGATAGATTTAACTGTGTTTCAAATAATAACGTCCGTATATATCGATCAGGTAGCTTGCATTAGTTGAGGCTTCCAGAAGTACAACCGGATGGATTTCGGTTCCACCGGTATCTGTTGAACTCGAAGCATACCGCCAGCCGGAAGTATTTGTGAACGTTATACTCGTAAGGTTGTAACAGTATGAAAATGCATAAGGGGCGATGCTTGTAACGCTGCTGGGAATGGTTATGCCGGCAAGACTCGGGCAGTATGAGAACGCGCCGTTGCCGATACTCTTTACTCCATTACCGATAGACACGTTTGTGAGCAGACCGCAATCATAGAATGCGTAGTCGCCTATGCTTATAACGTTACCCGGAATTGTTATACTCTCAAGCTTGTCACAGCCGCTGAATGCGTACTCACCAATACTAGTTACGCCGCCGGAAATGCTTACGTCCTTAAGTGCTGTGCATTCCAAAAATGCACCATAGCCGATAGATGTAACGCCTTCGGGAATTACTATACCGCCTAGACTTGTGCAAGAGTCAAACGCAGAGTCGCTGATGCTTGTAATGCCCTTGCCAATGCTTACACTCACAAGAGCGCTACAACGCTCAAATACCCTCTCGCCAAGGCTTGTAACGTTGTCGGGGATCGTTATGGACTCAAGGCTTCTGCAACTATAAAACGCAGTTGCGCCGATGCTCACAACGGCCTTGCCGATAGTTACGCTTGAAAGAGCTGTGCAATTCGCGAATGCGCTCTTGCCGATGTCTTTGACACCATCTGAAACGTCTATGCTCGCAAGCGCACTACACCCATAAAACGCACTACAACCAATGCTTGTAACGCCGTCAGATATATCTACGTCTGTAAGCTTTGTACAATAAGAAAACGCTTCGTCACCGATGCTTGTTACATTATCGGGAATAAAAATGCTAGTAAGATTATCACAATGAGAAAACGCTCCGCTACCGATGCTTGTCACGTTTTCAGGTATCGTTATAGTGGTAAGGGCATCGCAACTGCTGAATACCATACGGTTAATGCTTGTAACGCCGTCGGGTATGTTTACATTTACAAGCTTCGCACAACCGGAAAACGCTTCGTCA
>CAZQTN010000024.1:0-9061 GCA_964596195.1 uncultured Ruminococcus sp. | reverse complement strand
TAAGGGCGGAGCAACCGTAGAATACCCTGCTGTTGATGCTCGTTAGGCCGTCGGGTATGTTTACATTTACAAGCTTCGCACAACCGGAAAACGCTTCGTCACAGATGCTTGTTACGCTGTCGGGGATCGTTATTCCCGTAAGGGCGGAGCAACCGTAGAATACCCTGCTGTTGATGCTCGTTAGGCCGTCGGGGATGTTTACGTTTACAAGCTTCGTACAACCGGAAAACGCTTCGTCGCCAATGCTTGTTACGCTGTCGGGAACGAAAACACTCGTAAGCGCGGTACAAAAACCAAAAGCTTTATTTCCGATGCTTGTTACGCTGTCGGGTATTGTTATGCTTGTGAGCTTGGTTTTGCTACTAAACGCTTTCTCACCAATGCTCGTGACCGGAAGATCGTTGTACGTTGACGGAATTACTATATCCGTATCGGTGCAGGTGCCAATACCGCTCACGGAGTAATAGGTATCGGATATAAGAGTATATTCAAGTCCGCTGCTCGGTTCAGCGCTTCCGCAAACGACACAGGTTTTATTGATGTAATTATGTTTTTCAATGGGTTTTCTTTCTTCTACACGAAGAGCATTGCATTCGCTGCAGTTATAGAGTATCTTGTACGATACGCACGTGGATTCGACGGTGTACAGCATAGTATACGTATGCTCTGTCAATGTGGTGCTTTCACTATCCCTGTACGTTTTGCCGCAATTTTCGCACACGTGCTCGGTATAACCGTACTCAACACAGCTTGATGCTACAACCCTCGAATTATAAGAGTGCGCTGCTGCATCTACTAATTTATAGTCCGCACCGCCGCAAAGCGTACAAGTACGAACCTCAATGCCCAACGCCGTACAGGTTGGCGCGTGATAAATGCTGTAATCCGTGTAGGAGTGGTCGCACTCCGTGTGATCACAGGTTTTATATTCCGTTTTTTCGCCATCGATTACGACGTAGCCGTCCTCATCAATAGTAATTGTAGGAGTGGCGCCGTCGGTGCCGTTTACACCATCGGTGCCGTCCTTGCCATCGGTGCCGTTTACACCATCGGTGCCGTTTACACCATCGGTGCCGACTGCCTTATACTCCGTCTTGACTCCGTTTATTATCCAATACCCATCGTAGCTGATCTCTATTGTCGGGCTTACTCCGTCCTCGCCGTCGATACCGGGAATTCCCTGCTCGCCCTGCGGGCCTGTGCAAGCGACCAGCAACATAGCAACAGATAAGCACAAAATAAGTATAATAAGTTTTTTCATTTAATTTCCTCACCAAAAACGAAAATACGATTTGACTTGTTTTAAGTGCGCTTCCAATAATAAGAGTCATAATCCACGGTCAAGTATTTTGCGGCTGTTTCTGCATTCTCAAGATCCGTGGCGGAAATAGCCGTGCCACTCGTGGCAGTAGCGCTCGAAGCATACCACCAACCGTTGGGATTCTCAAAAATCGCACTTTTAAGGGAATCGAATGCACCTTCACCAATGCTTATTACGCTACCGGGAATAGTTATACTTGAGAGATTGGAAGCAGCAAATGCACCTTTACCAATATTTTCTACACCATCCGTTAAAACAACGTTTGTGAGGTTATAACAGCAATAAAATGCAAATCTACCTATATCAGCAACGCTGCCGGGAATTATAATACTCACAAGTCTTTCACAAGAATCAAATGCCCCTTCGCCTATGCTTTTGACTCCTTCACTAATCGTTACTCTCAAAAGCTTATTACAGCATTGAAACGCGTATGCTTCTATGCTTTCAACGCTTCCGGCGATCGTTACTTCCACAAGTCCTACGCAGTTGGAAAATGCACTTTCACCAATGCTTTTTACTCCGTCCGGGATAGTTACATTAGCTAGATTTGTACATAAAAAGAATGCGTTATTTCCAATACCGTTCACACTACCCGGGATCGTTGCCCTTGTAAGTCCGGTGCAACCATAAAACGTGCTGTCCGCAATGGTAGAAACGCCATTTGGAATCGTTATACCCGTGAGACCGGAGCAATAAGCAAACGCCGTATCCCCTATATTTACAAGGCTTGTGGGAAGCGTTACTTCTGTAAGTGCAGAGCACTTATTAAACGCACCCTTGCCGATGTGTGTAACGCTTTCCGGAATCATTATGCTCGTGAGGTTGGAGCAATTAGAAAACATCGAGTTACCAATGCTTGAAACCCCGTCGGCAATAATTGCTCTTTCAAGGGCGGTGCAGCTGCCAAAAACTCCACTGCCAATGGTTTCTACTGTTTTTGGTATAGTTATACTGACAAGACCGGAACAACCACTAAATGCGGCATCATCAATGCTTGTTATGCCTTCGGGAATTGTTACACTTCGAAGGTCGGCACACTGAAAAAATGCGAACTCGCTAATACTCGTAACAGGCAATCCTTTATAAACCGACGGAATTACAACGTCAACATCTGCGCAATAACCAATACTGCTTACGGAATATGATGTGCCGCCTACAAGCGAAAATGCAAGTCCCTTGCTGGGCTCAAGATTTCCACAAACGGTGCACACTCTATCAACGTAAACGTGTTCATCTATTTCTTCTTCTTTTGTACTTACGATATTACACTCGGTGCAAGAGTCAAGAACAGTACGGGCAGTACAAGAGGATTTCAGCACACACAATGTGACATAATCATGCTCTCCTGTTTTGCTTACCTCGTTACCTATACGCGTTTTACCGCAATTCTCGCACTCGTACTCGGTGTAACCGACCGTGTTACAGGTTGGTGCTACAACACTCGTAGTATAAGAGTGATTTATCATATCTGACAATTTATAGTCTGCATCATTGCAGATTATGCAAGTACGCACCTCAATCCCCTTAGTAGTACAAGTGGGGGCGAGATATGCGCTGTAATCCGTGTAGAAGTGATCACACTCTATGTGATCACAGGTCTTATATTTGGTTTTTTCGCCATTGATCACAACGTAGCCGTCTTCATCTACGGTAATAGTAGGGCTGACGCCATCCTTTCCGTCAACACCCGGTACGCCCTGTGGGCCCTGCTCGCCTTGCGGGCCGGGAACAGGCTCTCCGCAAGCGACCAACAAAAGTGTGACAAACAAACATAAAACAAATGTAATCAGTCTTTTCATTTGAACTCCTTAATTATACTCAGTATGAATCAATCAGTATTGGTTTTGTAGTTAAGCTGTGTGATGCTATTACTTAATCTCATCCACGAAGCAAACAATAACTGCATTTAATAATCAGCTCTATAGCAGCAGTGTAAGTATCCTCCAGTACACTCGAAGAAATCTCCGTGCCGCTCGTCGCGAGTGCATTAGAAGCATACCACCACCCGTCCGTATTTTTAAAAACTGCGTTCGAAAGCACAGGGCATCCGGAAAACGCGCCTTCGCAAATCAACTCGACTCCTCTGCCAATAACCACACTTCTCAGTCCGATACATTCAGAAAACGCCGCCTCACCGATAAAGGTTACACTATCGGGAATTACTACGCTCTTGATGTTTTGACAATTGTAAAATGCGTGGTAATTGATGTCTGTGACCGTCCAACCGTTATAGCTCGAAGGAATTACTATATCGGTATCAGTACAAGTACCTATGCCGGACACAGCACACGTTGTTCTGGAAATCTGTTTAAATTCAAGTCCTTCGCTGGGGCTTGGAGCTGAACAAATAACACATTTTTTTCCACTGTAATAATGATCCCCCGTTTCAAAGACCACTGTATCTCTGTACATTTTTCCGCACCCCTCGCATATATGCTCGGTGTAACCAACCGCACCGCAGGTGGGTGCTACAACCTTGGATACGTAAGTATGCTCGGTGGCGTCTATCAATTTATAATCCGCGCTATCGCAGGCGGTGCAGGTGCGCACCTCAATGCCCCACGCAACGCAGGTGGGTGCAAGGTAGGTGCTGTAATCCGTGTAGGAATGTTCGCACTCTACGTGGTCGCAGGTTTTGTATTCGGTTTTTTCGCCATTGATCACAACGTAGCCGTCTTCGTCTACGGTAATGGTGGGGCTTACGCCATCCTCGCCGTCAAGGCCGGGTACTCCCTGATCGCCCTGCGGGCCCTGCTCGCCTTGAATGCCCTGCTCGCCCTGCGGGTCGGCGCAAGCGACTAGCAAGAGCGCAATACCCAAACACAAAACAAATAAAATCAATTTTTTCATTTTTTCTCCTTTCAAAATAAAAAGTGCGCTCGCAAAGCGAGCGCACTCCATAAAGTACTTCACTTTGCTGCGACACAAACCTTTTCCGTAAGGATACGAAAAGATGGGAAGTACTAAAATGGTATAGTACACCCCTTACGGAAAATTATTCAGTTTGTGTCGCAGCTATATTATAGCACGATTATAAAAAAAATACAATAGCTCCAGATAAAAAATGACGAAATTTATGCAAAACAGAAAAGCAGGCACGCTGTGCCTGCTTTTGGTTGCTATATAAACGCGGCCGTGAGAGCGGCGGCGAGGGCGGCGGCGAAGACGCCGGAAAGGAGGTTGACAACGTCGTTGTCAAAGAAGGCGAAGCCTGAGTGACGGGCGGTGGGGCGGTTGCAATGGCGCTCCCTTTCGGTAAGTGAGCCACAGACGGTGCACTTGTATTTGATCTGGAGGATCGAGCCGAGGAAGGAGTCGAATATCACGCCTGCAAAGGCGGAGAGAGCCGCGATCACGACCGGCCAGAGGTTAGCGCCGTAGAGGCCGAACGCAAGGGGGATAAGGGCGATCAGGATAGAGGCGAAGAAGGACGACATCGTACCGATGACGGACATACCGCCGCTCAGACCGCACTCACATCTCTTCATCTTGAAGAGGTCAAAGGTCGTTTTTGAATAGACACCGAGGCCTGAGGCAACGGTGTCGGCAAACGCCTCGGCAAGGGCGGCTACGTAGCCGACGAGGAATGCAGGCTCAAGGGTGCAGATATACAACAGAGCCATAATAAGGGGCACGAGACCGTTGGCAACGACCTGAACGAGGTCGCGTGTGCCCTCCTTTTTGGTGATGGTGTCTTCCCTTTTTCGTCTCTTTTTAATCTTGTCAACGGCAAGCGCGCCGACGAAAAAGGCCATCAACACAACGAAGCCGAAATTGCCAAAGGCAAGCGAGACCACGAGGTCGAGCACGAGCGCGCCGACGAGTCCCCACGCGGTGAGCGCGCGCTTTCCGATAACGGCGGCGATCAGAATGGGGGTGACGAGGATAGGAACGATATACGAGGTCGTGGCATCGAAATTGATGAGCGAGTATGAGAAGAATGCGACGCCGACGGTGATCATAATATTGTCAAGACCCCACGCGCCGATAAGCTCAAGGCCTGCGGAGAGAATACCGATGAAAATACAATGCCATATGCTAAGGCCAAGGCCGAATACGTGCGAGAGGACGAGCGCCACGGCGGTGGACACCGCGAAATTGGTGAGGGTGCCGACGAGGGATTTGTTCCTGAAAAGCTTGGGATTGTGCTTTCCTATGAGCTGACCTGCGACACCTGCAAGGCCGTCGCCGAAGGACGTGCAGAATACGCCAATGCCGAACGGAACGAGCATATCCGGCAGAAAAAGCGTGATAAAGGACATTATCGACATTGCCACGCCGTAATAGACCGTGCCGGGGGCGTTCTCCTCATCGGAGGACATCGCGGGCAGGAGCTTAAACAGGTGCGAAATAAGCAAAATTGCCGTAAAAACGAGGCAGACTATTAAAAAATGTATTGTCGGCCCCATAAAATGAGAGAGTATGACCCACTCAAATCCGACGAGAATATGTACGAGCTTACGCGTGAATTTTTTAGGTAGGCCGAGCTTGTAAAGCACGAGCGCCGCCGCCACAACCACTACGACGTAGAGGACGGCAAAGAGATAACCTTTTATTTCGGGTGCCATCGCGATCTCCTGAATTTTAAATTACATTTTATTTTAACACAATGAAGTGAATTAGTCAAGTGGAAACAGATATACAAAAATAATAGCACCCGTTTTGCTCACCTGCGACAAAAAGCAAGGTGCCAAACGGGTGCTATTATTGCTGCGAGGATCAGAACTCCTCGATCTCCTTATTGCGGAACTCATCCTCCTCCGCGTCCGTATCGGAATTAGTTTCCTTGCCGGGAATAACGATGCCGCGAGTCATAGCACGGTAGTTCTCCGCATTCTTCTTATCGATGATGACCTGCTTTGCCCTCTTGGACGCGTCGATATCAACCTTGATGGCCGCACCGATGCTCTCGTCGTCTACGGTGAGGAAACGGTCAAACGCATCGGGGTAAACGAATCTCTTTACCGCACCGCCGAAGCTGACGTTGATGTAGTTTCCCTCGTGATTGGTGACGATGCCCTCGCCGAAGGTCTTATGTGTAACCTTTATATTCTGAAAAACCATAATTCAATATTCCTCCACATAACTAAAGGGCACTGCTCTGCCCTTCTTTATATACAGATTATTTATCACAAAAATTCTTGCCACAGCTTATACGGAAAAAGTTTCCCAAGGCTATAAGCGCGGACGCTATTATAACAGACAAATATTGCAGAAGTATGAACAAAAGCATCTTTTTAAAATTTATTTTTTATTTTTCTCAAAAAGGCGTTTTTTTATGTCATTTGAGCACTTTTATGCCGACATTTTTATCCTTTTATAGTCATATTTGTGAAAAAACTACGGATTTCAGAGTGTTTTAAGATACTCCTTAGGGGTACAGCCGAATTTTTCGTGAAAGGCGCGGTAGAAGCTGCGCATTGAGCCAAAGCCGCTCTCAAGGGCGCACTCGGTTATGCTGAGTTTTCCCTCTCGCAGAAGCAGGATCGCCTCTCTGAGCCTTTGCATACTCAGGTATTTGCCGAACGAGATACCAAAGGTCTGATGAAAGCTGCGCGAGAGATAGCTCTCGTTATATCCGAGGGCGGCGGCGAGCTTGCCGAGGGTCAGATCATCCTTCAAGTGCTCGCTGATATATATAAGCACGTCGGCGGAGAAATTCATATCCTGCGTATCCGCACCGTCCGAGGCGGTCAGCTTCTCAAGTATGGCACCGAGGATAACGTAAACGTAGCCGCGCCTCTGAAGCTCGTTCCCTGCTGTGCGGATACGGTCAAGGGAGTCGGAGACGAGGGCAAAGGTGTCGGCATTCTCAATAAACGGAGAAAATGAGCGCGTGCCCGAGAGAAGATGCAGAAACTCGCCGCAATAGCTCCTTGGAATAATCAGATACGCAACGTCGGCATCCTCAAGTGCGCGATAGCCGTGTGCATCATAGCTTAAGGAAACGGATACGCCGCCTGCGCGCACTACCTTTTTGCGGTTGTTGACGAGAATTTCGACCGCGCCCGACCTTACCAGATATATTTCTATCTGCGAGTGAAAGTTGACGTCGACGCTCGGATTGCACCCTACACCGAAGTCAAGGGTGTCATTTATTTCTCTTTTAAGGTGAAATCGTGCCTCCATACCTATCCTCCGTAAAAAATCGCCACAAAATTATGTGTTTTTGGCAAGAAAAGCGCAAAAAGTATGCTATAATTATAATGCAATAATAATGGGTTGTCAAGATTAACTTGAAATTAACTCGCCAGGAGATAATAATGACACTTTTTAAGAAGCGCGAGACGATAGACAAAAGTCAGCTGATGTTTTCGCGGCGTGATCTGCTGAAATTGATCATCCCCGTATTTTTCCAGCAGGTGCTGAATATGACGGTCGGTATGATAAACACTATGATGGTATCAAACGCGGGTGACGCGGCGGTATCTGGCGTATCACTTGTAGTTACGCTGGACAACGTGCTGATAGTATTTTTCACTGCACTCGTTACGGGTGGCGCGGTAATCGTCGCACAACGACTCGGAACGAGCAACACGGGGGATATAAGCGAGGCGGCCAAGCAGCTCCTGTACGCTACGACGATAATGGCGACCCTTGTAACCACCGTGGTGCTGATTTTTCGTCAGCCTTTGCTTAACGGACTTTTCGGCAATGCTGAGGCAGACGTGCTTATGCACGCAAACGATTATTTCTTCCTCGTAGCACTCTCCTTCCCCTTTCTGGCTATTTCCGAGGCGGCGGGCGCGTGCTTCCGCTCGTCCGGTAACTCAATAATTCCTCTTGTAACCTCGCTCATTATAAACGGCGTGGTTATCGGTGGCAACGGTATATTTATTTTGTGGCTTGATATGGGCGCGCAGGGCGCGGCGCTGTCTACCCTTATTGCAAGAATAGTGGGTGCGGCAATACTGCTCCTTTTGGTGCTTAACAAAAAGTATCCCGTACATATAGAAAGGCTGTTCCACTACAAGCCGAGCCTTAGGGTAATTAAGGGAATTTTGAATATCGGCGTGCCCAACGGAATCGAGAACACGCTGTTCCAGCTCGGCAGACTGCTTACTCAGGCGCTTATCGCGACCTTTGCGACCTCGGTTATTGCGGCAAACTCGGTTGCGCTCAACCTCGCGAACTTCCAATACGCGGTCAACACCGCCTTCTCGGTCGTGATAATACCCGTAGTCGGTCGCTGTATCGGTGCAAAGCGTATAGATCAGGCAAAATATTACTCCAAGCTGCTTATGGCTGCAGAATACGTTATGCTCTGGCTGGTAATAGGCGTTACGCTTATCTTCATAAGACCGCTTATGTCGGCGTACGGAATCTCCGCGGATGCGGTGGATCTGACGATCAAGCTGGTGCTCTATCACTCGATACTTGCGGCTATCATATATCCGCTCGGCTTCCTGCTGCCCTCTACGTTCAGGGCGGCGAGCGACGTAAAGTTCACCCTTTACGTATCGATGATCTCGATGTGGTGCTTGCGCGTGGCGCTCGCTTACTTCCTTGCGCTTGATTCGGTCACGATATTCAAGGTCATTACCCTGCCCGGTCTTGGCTGGGGCATTATGGGCGTATGGATCGCGATGTTCCTTGACTGGATACTCCGCTCTACGCTTTACCTTATCAGATATATAAGAGGCAGATGGCTGAAATCCAAGCTGCTTGAGGATTAGCTTTGTGCCCTTAAGGACACAAAGCATCGAGATAAATCCCTCGCGGGATTTTCGATATATTGCT
>CAZQTN010000023.1:0-21168 GCA_964596195.1 uncultured Ruminococcus sp. | reverse complement strand
GACGAAAAGAGGATCGGTAAAATCCTCGTTTTTGAGAGTTATACAATTCCGCGGAGAATTGGTTTAAGAGGCGTTCAACCCGAACAAATCCAAGCCAATTCTTCCTTTTTTCGTGCGGTTGCAAAGTTTTTCAATATTTAATGCAAAAGCAAGGAGGAAAAATTGAGTTTCTATGTTCTTCTTTCCGCGAGTTAAAAAGCGTCTGAAACCGTAGTCCTCCTTAAGTACACCAAATACACCTTCTACCTGAATTGATCTGTTCATTCGAAGAAGCGTTCCTTCCTCACTCGTCAATGCTTCAAGTGTTTTTGGTCTGTGTTCAAGTATTACTTGGTTTACCTTAACCGTTCTGTAGCCGTTTTTAGATTTGTGGCATTTATCTCTATGAGGACACCTTCCGCATTTGTCGTTGCTGTAATACTTGGTTGAGATCGTATAGCCGTTCTCGGTAGTCTTTGTACTCTCTCTTCTGAATTTAAGTTTTCTTCCGTCAGGACAGATATATTCATCTCTCTTTGCGTTGTACTCCATATTTTCTACCGTATACGGATTAGCCTTGTAGCTTCTTTTCTTGCTTATCTCGTAATTCTGTGGTTTAATAAAGCACCTCTGTCCGTTCTCTTGAAGATACAGATAATTCTCGCTGCTCTCATAGCCTGCATCCGCTATTATATTCTCAAATATTCTGTTGGTGTGCTTTCTAATGCAATTATCTTGTTTTTAAATGTAGATTTACTCATTGTCATCCTCCTATTAATAGTTGTTAAATTCGAGTCTCACATTTAAATAATTGATTTTTTCATAATCAAATTTTATGTAATTTGTTTCTGCAACTAAATATTGATTTTCTCCTTCGAGTGGGAAATTAAAAGCTACTATACTTACGGCAATCGTGCCTTTTTTCTCATTAAAGAATTTGTCGGGAATAAGTATTTCTTCTTTGTGATTGTATTTAATTCCTGTTAGGTACCTCATTTTATAGCCGTATTCTTCTGAAAAAGCCTCATCCTCTGAGAGCGTTTTCACAATATAGTATCCATCTTGATTTTTGTAGTCATCAATCCACATATGGGTTTTGAATGTACCAATCATTTCATAGTTGCACACGTACAACACGACAAAAATTTCGTCGTGACCGATAGCGCAGTATGCATTTTTTCGGTTGTCCATACCATAATCAAAATCATACAACGCATAATACAGATCAAATTTGACGTTATCTATAGAAAACGTATCGGTAGCAGATCTCGCACCGAACATTATCTGATCGGGCGTATACGTGTAACCAAATTGTCCGCATTCAAATTCTGCCTCTTTGCAGCCTGTCAGCAAAAGGGTAGTGATAAGCAAAATGATCACGACCTTATAAACGCACCTGAGTGCGGCAGTTCTTATAGCTTTCATTTCGACACCTCCATTCAAATATAAAAAAGCGCATATAATGTTACGGCAAATGCTATTATTTTTATTTTAATTTTTTCCTCACTTTGTAATTCTAAAATTTAATTTCAATTATTTGGCTATCAATTTTTTCATAGTACAATTCTATATTGTTGATCTCGGTAACCAAGTAGTTTTGTTCTGTTGAAGTTGGTTGAAGAAAAGTTACCACATTAATGTAAAAGTAACCCTTTTGCTTGGTAAAAAAACGCGAAGGAATAAGAATTTCTTCCTTATGGTTATACTGAATCCCAAAAAGGAAAGTCATTTTGTAACCGTATTCATTGGAAAATGCTTCCTTCTCGGATATTTCTCTCACCAAGTAATAGTCTTCGATGTTTTTATAATCTTCCACAGAAGTGTGTGTTTTAAACCTGTAGGCAACCGTTTGTTCGCTAATGTATATCACAAAAAACGGATTTTCTCGGTTCATGGCGTAATAATTGCTTTTCTCTTTTTCGGGACCGTCATCGATGTTATAAATTCCACAATAGAAATCAAGCTTAACATCGTTGATAGAGAATGTATTCGTGTTAGATCTAACCCCAAGCATTATGCAATTTTTTATCCAATAAAGATAGCCAAAAGTGCCGTTTTCGTATTTTGCACCTTGACAGCCGGTCAGCGACAGGGTAATGATAAGCAAAATGATCACGACCTTATAAATGCACCTGAGTGCGGCAGTTCTTGTGGATTTCATTGTTACACCCCCATTCAAATATAAAAAGCGCATAGATGGCCAAGAAAATATCCCGGCAACTATGCACTCTCTCAAAATGTTAAATGTTATTATGATCACTCGGCAATATCGTCGGGTGTGAGTTTGTTTCTAACTGTAGTATATCAGATATGTTAAAAAATGTCAATACTCTGCCGTGAAATATATGATATTTCAATTAAGAAAAATGCGTTGTGCCCGAAAGAGCACAACGCATTAATTTTAAAGCCTAAAGGTGATATCTCCGTAGGTCGGCATCGGCCACGCATCGCGCGCGGTGAGCGTTTCCATCTCGTCGACCAGCTTGCGCAGGACGAGCATCTTCGGCTCGACGGTATTCTTGTAGAAGAAGGCCGCCTCCTCGTCCTTTTTGGAGATCGCGGTGCGCTCCGCCTTGTCAAGTGCGCCGTAGGCGTCGTAGGTCTTCTCGAGCAGAGTAGAGAGGCGCTCTATTACGTCGACCTCGCACCCCGTGTCAATATTTTTCGATACCATACGCTTTGCGTTGACCGCATCGGAGAGGGTGCGGATATATCCCGATACTGCGGGGATAATATCGCGAATGGTCATCTCAAGCATGGTGCGTGCTTCAATATTTTTGATCTTTCTGTAATTCTCAAAGAAGATCTCGCGCCTTGAGCGCATCTCCGTTTCACTCATAACGCCGAAGCGTGTGAAGAGCTCTACGTTTCTCTCGTCGGTGAAGTGCTCGAATGCATCAGGCGCAGTCTTGAAGTTCGAAAGTCCACGTGCTTCAGCCTCGGCCTCCCACTCCTTGGAGTACGAGTTGCCCGAGAAAAGTATGCGTCTGTGCGCAAGGAAGGTCTCGGCAAGCAGGGCGTTAAGCTCGTCCTCAAAGCTTTCCGCCGCCTCAAGCCTGTCCGCAAATACGGTCAGCGAGTTAGCGACCGCGGTGTTGAGCACGATGTTTGCCATCGCGATATTCTGCGACGAGCCGACCATACGGAACTCGAACTTGTTGCCCGTAAATGCAAAGGGGGAGGTTCTGTTTCTGTCGGTGTTGTCGCGGCGAATTGCAGGGATAGACGAGGCTCCGAAGGACATATACTTTGCCTTGTTGGAGGCGTAGTGCTGACCCTCTATTACCGAGTTGACGATCGCCTCAAGCTCCTCACCGAGGAATATCGAAATTATTGCGGGGGGCGCTTCGTTTCCGCCGAGACGGTAGTCGTTTCCTGCGGTCGCTGCCGAAATGCGGAGTAGATCCTGATACTCGTCCACAGCCTTGATTACCGCCGCGAGTATAAGCAGAAACTGCTTGTTCTCCGCAGGGTTCTTTCCGGGCTTCAAAAGGTTCTTTCCGGCATCCGTGCCGAGTGACCAGTTGTTGTGCTTGCCCGAGCCGTTGATTCCTGCAAAGGGCTTCTCTGCAAGCAGGCACGCAAGACCGTGCTTCGGAGCGAGCTTGCGCATATATTCCATTATAAGCAGGTTGTGGTCAACCGCGATATTCGTTGTGGTGAAGATGGGCGCCAGCTCGTGCTGTGCAGGGGCGGCCTCGTTGTGCTTGGTCTTTGATGGGATACCGAGCTTCCACAGCTCCTCGTCCAGCTCGTGCATAAAAGCGCTTACCCTCGGCGGTATCGTGCCGAAGTAGTGGTCGTCCATCTCCTGTCCCTTTACCGCAGGTGCGCCGAACAGCGTTCTTCCGCAGTAGAAGAGATCTCTCCTTGCCTTGAAGTCGTCGGCATCTATGAGGAAATATTCCTGCTCTGCGCCGACGGTGGTGGTTATGCGCTGTGTGGTCGTATCACCAAACAGGCGCACTATTCTAAGTCCTGCCGCGCTGATGGCGTCCATAGAGCGGAGCAGGGGAGTTTTGGTATCAAGTGCGTCGCCCGTGTAGGAGCAGAACGCCGTGGGTATGTAAAGGGAGCCGTCCTTGATAAAGGCGTAAGATGCCGGATCCCACGCGGTATATCCGCGCGCCTCAAAGGTCGCGCGCAGGCCACCCGACGGGAACGATGACGCATCGGGCTCACCCTTTACGAGCTCCTTTCCCGAAAATTCCATTATGGCCTTACCGCCGCCAACGGGGGTAAGGAATGCATCGTGCTTTTCTGCCGTGACACCCGTCAGGGGCTGGGACCAATGCGTAAAGTGAGTCGCCCCGCGCTCTATTGCCCAGTCCTTCATCGCGCTTGCGACGATGTCTGCGATGCCTGCGTCGATCTCCTTGCCCGTCTCCATAGTCTTTAAGAGGGATTTGTATACCTCCTTGGGCAGGCGCTCACGCATTACGTCCTCGCTGAAGACCTCTGATGCGTATATCTCCGATATGCGTGCGTTTCTTTCAGTCACGGTAATACCTCCGAAAAATAATACAGTTATTATATAATATATTTTTTAAGTTGTCAAGTTCTTATTGACTTTTATCCCTTGCGGTGATATAATTTATAGCGGAAAAAGATAATAACAGGAAATTGAAAATGTATTATATAACACTTGATCTTGAATGGAATCAGGCCTATGCGCAAAAGGCACTCGCCGTACAGCGCCGTCTTTGCTCCCGCCTGCGCGGTGAGGTAATACAGATAGGTGCCGTAAAGCTGGATAAAAATATGCGCATCTGCGGCTCGTATCAGATAATCGTAAAGCCGAAGTATTTTACAAAGCTTCATAAGCACGTCTCCGAGCTTACGGGCATCACTCAGGCGCAGATGGATCTCGGCACACCCCTGCCCGAGGCTGCAGAGCGCTTTAAGCGTTGGTGCGGCAAGGATTTCGCGTTCCTTACCTGGGGTCCCGACGATATCCCGATGCTTAAGGAAAACTTTAACGTACACGATATAGAGAGCGACTGGCTCGACAACGTTTACGACCTTCAGCTTATTTTTAACAGACAGACTGAGGACTCGAAAAAGCAACGCTCGCTTGAGTTTGCTATGGAGTACTACGAGATACCGCAGAATCTCCCTGCGCACGACGCTCTTAACGATGCCTACTTTACCGCCCTCGTGGCTCAGAAGCTGGACGTTGATGAGGGAGTAAAAAGCTACAAGCGCCCGACGGGTGATTCGCTTTTCTCCGACGTTATCGGTGATGCCGATGCGGGCGACGACGGATACGTCACCATTGGTGAGCTGCTCGATGACGACGTCGTAAAGGCGCCGCACTGTCCCATCTGCGATGAGAAGCTTACTCTGCTCTCAAAGCCGTTGCACTCTAAGGGACAGAGGTATACGTTCCATTACGGCTGTAAGAAGGACGGCGAGATGTTCCTGACCCTTAAGCTGCTCCGCAACTTTAACGACACCTGGCGCGCCAAGCTTAATATAGACAAGGCGAGCGAGGAGCGTATGGCAGAGTTTAAGATCGGACTTGAAAAGAGTGCCGTCAGACGCAAGTCAAAGCGCAAAACTCCCCGTAAGAGAAAGCCTACCGCACAGCAGACCGCAGAATAAAAAAGATAACGGAGCACCATGCGTGGTGCTCCGTTTTGCTTTATGACAAAAAAAGAGGCGGGGTGATTGAAGCCCCGCCTTTAATCATGCTAGTTAACGTACTGATAAATCAGAACGTGGGTACCGCAGGTGTCTCACCATTGACTACGTCATTAACGACGTCGCTGGTGGTAATAACATCGGTAACATCCAATTTAACTATTTCGCATGTAGGCATTTCGTATTTCATCTTAATCCTCCATACAAAAACAAAGCACAGCATGATCGATTGCACCTTTATTATACCGCACGTGCAGTTTTTTGTCAATACTTTTTTTGAAAAAACCTTTTTTATTCGTAAATGATCTCGGTTTCGTAGCTTGCGGGTATTGTGTAAATATAATCCTTTTTGTTTTTGATTATAAACTTTTCGGTCAGGGTATACGGATTTTCGTTCTCGGCAGTTCCGATCATATCATCGGCAATATCGCCGTTCGCGATTCCACCCGTAGCAAGATGGATCGTAGTGACATTCGTAGAAACAACCTCAAATTCGTCGAGCGTTATCGTCGTGGGCGCGTAGCAGGCATATCCAAAATAGTGGTTATACCATTGGCCGCCGATAATCGAAAACGTGTTTGATACGCCGGAATATATCGCAGTTACGCCCTTGAATATAAAGTCGCCGTTCCAGCTTGCGCCGTAGTCGTTACGAAGGCTGACAAGCTGAGCGGTATTACCGGTGTAAATGTTGGTGTTTTCAACGGTAAGAGTGCCTGCGCCGATAAGCGAGAGTATACCAACGTTCGAGTTGCGGATCGTCGCATTGTAAACACCCATATGAGCATCGAACCTGTTAAGCATACAGGAGTCGTACGAAAGGTTCTTACAGTAGTTCGATGACATAACGCTCCAATATCCTGCATCTCTTGATAACGTTACACCGTCCTCAAGGAAGAAGTTTGTCTGGGTAACATTCAAGAAAAGGGTGTTGTTTGAATTGCCGGGATTGATGTCGTAGCTTCCCATATTGTTGTAGTTTCTGTGTCCGGTTACTACGCAATTCTGCACAAGCACATTGTTGGTGTAAGTAATGGTGATAAATCCGGTGTAGGGAGCGCCACAGTCGTCACGCTCTCCGGTTACAAGGTGATTTACGTTCTCAAGCACGGTGTTAGAGCGCTCGATTCTGATGTTTCTGCTGTAGTAATAATACACGGGGCTCGATCCGTTCCACTCAAGGGGAACCTGGTTTGCAATGGTGGTAAAGGTCGCACCGCCACCGTTGAGGGTAATCGCCTTGTCGTCGACTCTGCGTACATCGATCTTGGTAATTTCGGCGTAGTCGAACATAAAGGGAGTGTTGGGGTCGATGTTTCCGCTTGCGTCAATGTAAATTATTTCGTGCTGCGCCTCGCCGCCCTCGTAGTGGCTTCCGTATCTGATATAGCACTCGTGGTTTTCGTTGTACACAACGAGAAGGGCAGGGTATTCAAGACCGAGGTCAAGCTTTGTGGTGGCGTTACGGTCAATACCGCCCGATTTATTGATCGCATCTATGGCGTTTCCAATGGCAGTCCCGTCACCGGCCTTGTAGGTTTCAGCCTCATAGTCTGACTTCACCTGGAAGATCACGCCGCCTCTTTCAGGATCGTCCTTGGCAATGGCCGAGTCGTCGAGGATGAAGCTTGCACCGTTCCAGTTAACGTTGGTATGTACGGGGATACTCTTGCCGCCGGTAGTGCTTATGTAGTAGACCTTTCCTGCGGTTGCGTTAACGGTGTAGCCGTATTTATTTGCATATTCGTGGCAGGCCTTAAGAGCCTCAAAATCATTGGTTGCGCCGTCGCCTGCCGCGCCGAAGCTTTCATAATAAATGTTGCGTACGTCCTTGGTGTAAACGGTTCCCGTCTCAAGGGAAATATTCTTCTTTCCCTTAGGAACAAAGGCGCTGACCGCTGCTTCAGTAACCGCCGTGCCGAATATGTCCGCAAACTCGCACTCAACGTATACGTCCGAGCTCTCGTCAACGTATATAACAAGGCCGTTGTCCGTCGTGCGGCTCTCGTCCTCGCCGGTATATTCTATACGAACCGCCTTTTTGTCGGATGTAAGCTTGCTCAACTTTACGGTATCAAGCCATATGCCGGTGCTCTTGTAAAGAGTCTCCTGAAAGTCTGCTGCTACCGTTTTCTCGTCCTTAATAGTATCTCCGTACGCGATAACGTAGTCCGAAAGATCGACGGAGTTGATCTTTATGCTTTCGATATTATATCCGGACTGTATGCTCTCGTAATTCGTATCGTTGCTTACGGTAAGCTCGACTATGCAGTCGTCGTATTCGTCAAGCTTAAGGATATTTTCCCTCAAGTAGTCCATAGCCCTCCTGTATCCGGTGCTTCCGCCTGCAATCACAAACAGGTTTCCGTCGACTACCTTGATGGCGAAGCCCTCGTATCCGAGGTAGTGTGTGTCAATATTGTATTTATCTCCGCGGCTGGTAACGGGCCCGATGATTATCTCCGTTCCGGGATCAAGCTCCGCGCTGTCGTATGACATACTGACGTCCTTGTCCTCGATATAATATTTATTCAACTCGTTGATAAGGTCGTTTGCGTGATCTCTGATCACGCTCGATGCGTTTGATGCAACAAGCACGCTGAAAAGTGCATCGCCGTCCTTGACCAGCTCAAGTGCATCAGCCTCGCCCTTGTCGTCCTCGCCGCCATCATCAGGCTCAACGGCAGCGTCGCAGGTGTCGCACTTGCCGTCCGCGTTTGCATCGACGTGCTCCGTGCAGTGCTGATCGTCGCCGCCGCAGGATAAGAGTGAGAAGAGTATTGAAATTGAAACAAATAGCAAAAGTAAGGTTCGTTTCATCGTTTGCTCCTAAGTAATTTATATTACCCATATTTTACAGCATACGGGCTTAAAAGTCAACAGATGCGTGCAAAAAAATCTGCACGCATCTGAAAATCAATCAATATTTACGAGTCTGCGTATCTCCTTCTCGCGCATCATAAGCACCGCGCAAGCGAGGCAGATAACGAAATCGACGGAAAGAAAACTACCGTTGTAAAGGAAGGAATAGAGGTACTTGCCCATTCCGTCGAGCGCCCACTGACCCCAGATCGCAACTCCCGTGATAAAGTGCGAGAGAAAGCGGACGAATACTACGGAAAACATACCGACGTATGCTCCGAGCTCTTTTTTCCTAAAGAGCTTAAGGTCATTGAAAATTCCGGCAAGGCCGAGCACGGTGAAGGGGACTATGTAATCGAAAAGAATACATATAACCAGCGTTCCCGCCGTCTCGCAGTATGGGAATACGTCGCCGTCGATTTGCGCCTGCAATAGCTGGGTAAGCGAGTAGACGAAGGACGTTCCGAGTCCTACCTTAGTGCCGTATTTTATGGCGATAAGCATGATCGGCAGCATGCTTGCCACCGTTACCGAGCCGCCTAGCGGCATCTTGAACAGCCTCGCGTAGCTGAGCACAAACGCAAGGGCGACCATAATTGCGCACTCACACAGCGCGCGGATCTTAGTGTTTCTCATAAAGAAACCTCCTTGAAAAAATACCGCACAGAATAGCATCCGTGCGGCATGATTTCCAAGTGAAACAATCTTCCTACGACGGCATTATCCGTATCAGGTCAAAGGGTTCGGTGTTAACCATCTCAGCCATAAGGCACCCCTGATGTATATTCTGTTTTGCGGTTTATTTGAGTATAACACCGCGATCGGTGTTTGTCAACCCTTTTCCGAAAAAATCATTTTTCGATCATAACTAACAATGCGCCGTCCGTAACGCTTACCATACCCGCCTTGCCTATGAAGCGGTTTGATACCGCGAGCGGAAAGTCGGGGGTTAGGGTTGCACCCTCACACTCATATTCAAGGCCCTTTATCGTCACGCCGTGAGCGGCCGCACCAAAGGCAAAGGCAGAGAAATGCTTGCCCGCCTCGCCACTGACCGAAATCTCGGCGTTTTTAATCAGCAGGGTAGTACCCGTGTCGCTTAAAATGAATCCGCGGTGTCCGCGATCTGCCATATGCAAAAGCAAACAATAGTTTGCAAAAGTGTGATCCTCGCGACCGCCTGTCGCGCCGAGGATGTAAAAATCCGCAAATCCGCGTCTTGCGCCCTCAAGGTAGGCGAGCATCATATCCGTCTCGTCCTTTTTGACAGGATGGCGTATTATTTCAAGTCCCGACGGTATCTCGGTTATCGAATCAAGATCTCCTATTAGCAGATCACACCTTATTCCGTGCTCTTTAAGTGCGTCGTAGCCGCCGTCTGCGGCAATTACGAGGTCGTCCTCGGTCGGGTCAAACGGAGTAGTGAAATTCCCTGCACCGACTATGTAACAAATTCCCATATCGTTATCCTAAGTCAAGCATCGTGTCCAGCGCCTTCATAACGCCGAGCTTGCCGTATTCATAGGTCAGACCGCCCTGCATAAACGCGGTGTACGGCTCGCACAGGGGGCCGTCGCAGGAGAGCTCGTTCGTAGCACCCGTGACGAACGTGCCGGCCGCCATTATCTCGGGGTGCGGATAGCCGGGCATCTCGCCGGGCTCGGGCACACAGTAGGCCTCAACGGGCGATCCCATTTGTATACCCTTGCAGAATTTGATAAGCTTCTCAGCAGAATGCAGGTTGAGTGTCTGGACTATATCGGTTCTCTTTTCGTCATATTTCGGGTCAACGTCGCCGTAGCCCGCAAGCTCTAAGAGCCTTGCCGCAAACGCCATCGACTTGAGTGTGGATGCCACCGCCGCAGGAGCCATAAAGAAGCCCTTGTAGAAGGATGCAAGCTGATTGAAATTCGCACCGAGTGACTTTCCGACACAGGGGGCGGTAAAGCGCTCGGCAATATCCTCAATGCACTCGCGCGTTCCAACACAGTAAGCGCCGCTCACCGCAAATCCGGCACCGAGGTTCTTCATCATCGATCCGACGAAAACGTCCGCGCCGACGTCGGTCGGCTCTCTGTCCTCGGTAAACTCGCCATAGCAGTTGTCTACCATAACTATCGTGTCAGGGCAGGCCTCCTTGACGGCCCTTATGGCGCACTCGATCTTGTCTATCGTCAGACTCTTTCTTGCGGAATAACCGCGACTGCGCTGAATTGCCGCGACACGGATATCACCCTTTGCCACGCGAGCCTTGATCGCCTCAATGTTAAAATCGTCGCCGACAAGGTCTATCTGTTCATACTTGATTCCGCACTTCATAAGTGAATTGCGGCTCTCGCCTGCCGTGCCGATAACGCTTCTCAAGGTGTCATAGGGCTCGCCCGAAATGTAGAGCAGGGTCTCGCCGGGCTTAAGGAGTCCGCCGAGCGTTACGGCAAGTGCGTGTGTGCCCGACATAAGCTGGGGGCGTACGAGCGCATCCTCCGCGCCGAACACCTTTGCGTAGATCTCCTCTATCTTATCTCTGCCGGAGTCGGTGTAGCCGTATCCGGTTATCTCTATAAAATCTGCGGTGGAAACACGGCACTCCTGAAATGCCGAGAGCACCTTGGCAGAGCAGAGAAGTGCATTCTCATCTATCCTCTTGAATACCTCACGGCAGTCTGCCTCAGCCTGCTCTGCAAGCCTTGCCGTGTAGTCGCTTACGTTATATCCGTAGTACATTTTTATATCCTTTCAAGTAATTCGGGTATCTTGTCGAGCGAGTCCACCTCATAGTCGGGCACGATTCCGCTCTCGTTTTTTATTCCGCGCGGGTTGAACCAGCAGGTGCGTATTCCTGCGTTGATTCCGCCCTTGATATCCGAGCTCAGGCTGTCGCCTATAATTATTGCCTCGTCGTGCTTAAAGCCCTCAATGCGCGCGAACGCCGCATCGAAAAACTCGCGCTTCGGCTTGTCGTGTCCGAGTCTCTGAGATATAAACAGCTCCTTGAAGTAGTGCTCTATATTCGCACTTGCGATCCTGCGCGTCTGCACTATGTCCGTGCCGTTTGATGCAAGGTAAAGGTCGTACTTTCCGTACAACGTATCTAAAAGTTCCTGCCCCCCGTCGAGAAAATAGTGTCCCGTGCCAAGCTTCCACTCGTATATCCTCTGCGCCTCGTAGCAGTCGCCGTCAACTTCCATCTCGCAGAAGAGCTGTGTAAAGCGACCGTGCAGCACCTCGGTGCGTGTCAGCTCACCGAGCTCAAGGCGCTTCCAATGCGCCATATTTATCTCGCTGTACCTTTTCAGCACCGCCTCGGTGGGCTCTATACCAAGCTCCCTGAGTGTAGCCGATAGGGCAATATGCTCGGCCTTGTGAAAGTCGAGTATAGTGTCGTCGAGGTCGAGTAGTACAAATTTTATCATAATTCGAGTACCATCCTAAAAACAAGTTACATTATATTCTATCACATAAAAGTTTTTAAATCAATAGAAAAAGCCCGAAAATCGGGCTTTTTCTTGCATTTATTACGAAAGTATCGCACGGTCGTTTGAAAACTCGCTTCCGCTCGCCTTCGTGAACATCTCGAGCAGATCCTCGACAGTCAGTCTGGATTTCTCCTCGCCGCGCACGTCGATTATAACTCTGCCCTCGTGCATCATTATAAGGCGATTGCCGTGAGCGATGGCGTCGCGCATATTGTGAGTTATCATAAGCGTCGTGAGATTGTTCTCGGTTACCAGCTTATCGGTCAGCTTAAGCACCTTTTCGGCCGTCTTGGGGTCGAGGGCCGCGGTGTGCTCGTCGAGCAGAAGTATCTTAGGCTTTTTCAGCGTTGCCATAAGCAGCGTTACCGCCTGCCTTTGTCCGCCCGAAAGCAGTCCGACCTTTGAGGAAAGCCTTTCCTCAAGTCCAAGCCCGAGAGTTGCAAGCAGCTGCTTGTACTCCTCGCGCTCCTTCTTTTTGATACCCCATACAAGGCGGCGCTTCGTTCCTCTGCGTGCCGCAATGGCAAGGTTTTCCGCAATCTCCATATCGGGCGCCGTGCCCTTCATAGGATCCTGAAAAACTCGGCCGAGATAGCTTGCGCGCTTGTATTCGGGCACCGCTGTGACGTTTTCGCCGTTTATTTCAATGGTACCGCTGTCGGGCTTCCATACGCCTGCAATAGCGTTGAGCAGGGTGCTCTTTCCCGCGCCGTTGCCGCCGATAACGGTCACGAAGTCGCCCTCGGCAAGCTCAAGGTTAAGGCCGTTAAGCGCGGTCTTTGCGTTTACCGTTCCGGGGTGGAATGTCTTGTAAAGATTAGTTATTTTAAGCATTTTCGTCCCCCTCCGTTTCCGTCTCGGCGCCTTCGGGCTGTGCGTGCTGAGCCTTCACCTTGGTGAAGTATCTCGTCTTTATGTAGGGAACAGCAAGGAAGAGTGCAACGATTACAGCCGAGAGCATCTTAAGAAGGTCGGTATCAAAGCCAAGGAATATAACTATCGTGTAAACGAGGTAGTATATAATGCTTCCTCCTACGACGCCGATCAGGGATACGACGAAATTCGGCTTTATTCTCAAGGAAATTGCCAGACCGATTATGATAGCCGCAAGGCCGATAACTATCGCGCCGCGGCCCATATTGATGTCCGCAAAGCCCTGATACTGCGCGAGCAGCGCGCCCGAGAGTGCTACGATTCCGTTTGAGATAGCAAGACCGAGCACCTTGTTGAAGCTGGTGTTGATGCCCTGCGCCTTGCTCATCGCCTCGTTGTCACCCGTCGACTTTATCGTAAGGCCGACCTCGGTGTAGAAGAAGAGCCACAAGAGCACTATAATGGCCGCACACGCGATCACGCCTACGATGATCGAGCGAGTATTGTTGGCAGAGGAGAGAAGAACGTCATAGTTTCTTGAGCTGATCGGCACGTTCGCCTTTCCGAGTATCTTAAGGTTGATCGACCACAGCATAAGCTGAGTCAGTATTCCCGCCAGAATCGGCGGTATACCCATAGCCGTGTGAAATAAACCGCTCACCGTGCCGGCCAAAGCGCCTGCCACGAATGCGGCGATCAAGCAGATATATACGTTGACTCCGCGTGTCATAAGCGCCACGAGAACGCAGGCTCCCGTGCATATCGAGCCGTCAACGGTAAGGTCGGCTATGTCAAGTATTTTGTAAGAAATATAGAGTCCGATTGCCATAAGACCCCATATCAAGCCCTGCGCCAATGCGCCGGGAATTGCGTTTAAAAATCCCATTTTATCTCCAGAAAAAAGACTTGCAGGCGACGCAGCTCAGTGCGTCGCCCGTGTCGTATTTGTTTTATTCGTCGGTTCCCTCGATCATAGTGTAGCCCTTGCTCTCAAGAGCGGCGGTGTCAATGCCGAGAGCAACGCAGTTTGCCTTGTTATACATCTTTACAGGCTCCTGATCGTATGCGATAGCCATAGTCGAGATATCAGCCTTGCCGAGCAGGATCTCTGCCGCCATCTCACCGGTCTTCTTACCGATGTTGTAGTAGCTTATTGCAAGGGTGGCAAAGCCACAGCCCTTACAGGTGTCCTTCTCGCCCGCGAAAACGGGAACGCCCTTGGGGGAGCATACGTTCTGGATGATCTCGGTGTTAGCCGCAACCACGTTATCGGTGGGAACGTAGATAGCGTCGGAGTTGTTAGCCGCGCTCTGTGCGATGGTCTGAAGATCGTTCGAGTCGGTGAACTTGTACTCGGTGCAGATAATGCCCTTTGCGGAAAGACATTCGTTTATCTTGTCTACCTGGTACTTGGAGTTGTTCTCGGACGAGCAGTAAATAAGACCAACCTTATCGCCGGACTTAAGTCCAAGCACGTCTACCATCATCTCTGCCTGCGTGTCGAGGGGAGCAAGGTCGGAGGTGCCGGAAACGTTGCCGCCAACGGTTCCGTTGAAGTTTTCAAGCTCGAGTGCAACGCCGTACTCGGTGATAGAGGTGCCGAGGATCGGAATAGTTTCGGTTGCGTTATATGCGCTGAACAGAGCAGCGGTAGCGTTAGCCATTATAAGGTCGACTCCATCGGATACAAAGGAGTTTACGATGGTTGAGCAGGTGGGAACGTCGCCCTGAGCGTTCTGGAATTTAAACTCAACGGTCTTGCCCTCCTTGGCAAGCTCTGCCTCAAGTGCATCCTTGAAGCCCTGAGTTGCCGCATCGAGCGCATCGTGCGGTGCAAGCTGAATAATGCCGACGGTGTATACGTCGTCATCGCCGCCGCAGGACGTGAGTGCAAGGCAAGCGCCCACAAGGGTCGTAAGTGCCAGTACGATAGCGATAATCTTTTTCATTTTGATTTTCCTCCATAGAAAACTTGGATATATTTTTTAAAAGCCAAAGCTAATAAACAAAAAATAGAAAGCCCCCGTAACCCTTATGGGATACGGGGACGATTTTAACATCGTGTTACCACTCCGGTTCGTCTACACCTCACGGCAATAGACCTCATCGCGCACGGATAATGCGCCGGCAATATAACGGTTGCAACCGGTGACGCCTATTGTAGCTTTCAGCGCACGGCTAACGAAATGAATTCGGCACGCTCCGCCGCTGCCTTGCACCAAACGGCAGCTCTCTTCGGGTCGGTTGACGTACTTACTGGTTTTCGCTCAAACGCCTTTAGGTATTAATGGACTTATTGTACCAAATGATTTGCGATTTGTCAAGTTAAAAAAGTTTTTTTGTGAAAAGCGCATAATTGAATATGTGTAAGTTGCTTATTCCTCGCTATCATCACGCTGAGCCCTTTTCGGCTCCATAAAGAAGAAGCCAACGGCCATAACGATAACGAAGATAACCAGATAATAAAGGTTTGACATACCGTGGCGGAATATCGATGCAGCAGTCATAACGAGCGCTCCGATGATCGAAAGAGAGGGAAGCACGAAGCGCTTTACGGGGTGCATCCCCTTTTCCTTTATCATAAAGGATATCAGGATAGGTATGTAAAGGGGGTATACGGTTACTATCGGGATCTCCGAGGAGTCAAATGCGTACTCGCCAAACCAACCGAAGAACTGACCGCCCATAAAGTATACGAACCACACGCCGCAAAGCATAAGACCAAGAGCCGCCGAGTTGTTCGGCATATTCGTCTTTCTGTCTATCTGACCGAGCGTATCGGGAGAGATGCCCTCGCCTCTTGCCGCAATGGAGTAAAAGCCACGCGAGCAACCGAGCATAAGACCGTTCAGCGTGCCGAGGCAGGAAATGATAACGAAGAAGTTTATGAGCGTTGCGCCGAATTTTCCAAAGTGCATAAACGCCTCGCTCGTTCCGTTTTGCATAAGAGTGTCCGTGTCTGCAAGTCCGAGCACTCCGATGTAATAGAGTACGTATGCGCACACGATGACGAGAGCGCCTATCAAAAGCGCGAGAGGGAGATTTTTCTTGGAATTTTTAATTTCCGAGTTGATGGACGTTGCAATTATCCAGCCCTCGTATGCAAACGCCGTACAGCATATAGCTGCAAAGAATCCGTGCCCCTCCGTGCTCGTACCGAGCGCCGCATCGGTTGCCTCCTTTATGGCAAAGCTCTCGCCGAGCGTGCCGTTTACAAGTCCTATAACCGTGCCTACCAGCGCGATGAACGCGATTACCGCCATTTTGATTACGGTAGAGGATACCTGTATCTTGCCCGCAAGCTTCGGAGCGACGGCGTTGATGAAGTATGCAAGCACGAGGTAAAGAAGGGCAATGGTGATGCACTCAGGCCCGTAAAGCGCCTTCGGGTCGATCGACTTTACGCCGAATATTGCAACGACGGTGTATCTTGCCGATACCCACGCCAGCACCGAGGTCATAGCAGGGTAGTATATAAAGGATAGAAACCATCCTATGAGATAAGCGTATTTTCTTCCGCAGGCGGCCTCCGCATAGTCAACGACACCGTTGACCTTTTCGTATTTCGTTGCCATAACGGCAAACGTCGCCGACATAACGACCATTATAAGTCCGCCGATTATCCAGGCTATAACGCCCTGGGTCGCGTTTCCTCCGGTCTCGGTCAGCACGTCCTGCGCCTTGAAAAAGACTCCTGAGCCGATGACTATACCGACGACCATACATATAGCCGTAAAAAGACCGTATTTTTTGCTTAAATGCTCCATAAACAGCTCCTTTGCTACATTACAATTTCGTAAAGGGAGAGCAGCTCCTCCTCGATCTCGCATTTTTGGGTGTCGATCTCGGCGGCGCGCACGTAGTCGCTTGCCGCACTTCCGAACAGCTCCTCCTCAAGCCGCTCAAGCTCGGATTCAAGCTCATCGATCCGTGCCTTTGCGCGTTCTATTTTTCGCTCCTGTGAGCGGCGCTCGGCGTTTTGCCTTTTCTTAAGCTCGTAGTCGGCCTTAGAGTCGGTATTTTTTAACACGGGTCGGGCGTTTTCAAGGTTTTGCCTGCGAATTTCACGCAAGCGGAGATACTCCTCAAACGCGTCGTCACCCTCGTCAAGCGGGTAGTCGAGCATACCTCGCTCGCGAGTCGGGTCGAGCTCTATTATCCTCGTTGCTATGCGGTTTATAAAGTATCTGTCGTGCGACACTGCGACTATCGTACCGTCAAAGGCGAGTAGTGCGTGCTCCAGCGCCTCGCACGAGCCGATGTCAAGGTGGTTGGTAGGCTCGTCCATAACGAGCAGATTGACCTTTTTGAGTATAAGCTTTGCAAGCGTTAATCTCGCACGCTCACCGCCCGACAGGGTGGAGATCGGCTTATCTATATCTTCAGCGCCAAACAGGAACAGCGCCAGCGTCGATCGCAACTCGAGGTTCGTCTTTTCGGGGTACTCGTCGCGCATTTCCTCAAAGACCGTCTTGCTCATCGACAGACCGCGGTTCTCCTGATCGTAGTATCCTATTTTAATATTATATCCAAGCGTCAGCTTGCCGGAGGTAGGGGTCAGGAGGGAGTTTATCAGTTTCATAAGCGTTGATTTGCCCGAGCCGTTAGGGCCGAGGAACATCACTCGCTCGCAGCGTCTGACAAGGAATGAGAGATTTTTGATCAGCTCCTGGCCTCCGTACGAAAAGCTGAGCTCCTTCGCCTCAAGTACGTCACCCGCGCTCTCCGTCTCCGCATCAAAGCTCAGACGGATATCCCTCGGTGCCTTTGGTGCGAGCTCCACAAGCTCCATACGTTCAAGCTGCTTTTCCTTGGAGCGTATCGTTACGAAATTGTGCTCACGGTTGCACCTGCGCTGAAATTCGATGTTCGCGCGTATTTTGGCAATCTCCTTTTGCTGCTCCTTGTATCGCTTCTCAAGCGAGGCGGCCTCCGCCTCCTGCTGTGCTCTCGTCGCGGTGTAATTGCCGATGTAAAGGCGAGCCTGACCGTACTGAATATGCAGGGTCTTGTTCGTCGTTTTGTCAAGGAAGTAGCGGTCGTGAGATATGATTATGACCGTTTTTTTGTAGGACGCTATGAAATTTTCGAGCCACGCAAGTGCATCTATGTCGAGATGGTTGGTCGGCTCGTCCAGCATCAGCACGTCGGGCTCAGTTGCAAGCAGGCGCGCGAGCGCGAGGCGCGTGTACTGTCCGCCCGAGAGGGTGCGTATCTTCTGATTTATCAGCGCATCGTCAAATCCGAGGCGCAAGAGCATTCCGCGACACCGCGAGCGAAACTCAAGTCCGCCGCGCTCGGCGAATATGCGGTTCCTATCAAGCAGCTGCTCCGAGAGCTGCATAGTCCGCTCGCCGTCACCCTTTGCCGATGCCTCGGCGAGCGCCGCCTCTAGCGATGCGATATCCCCCTCAAGCGCAAGCAACGCAGGGAATGCGGTGTACATATATTCAAGGCAGGTGAGCTCCGGCGGCAGGGCGGTCAGATCGGGGTTCTGCTCCAAAGTGCCGAGCACGTGTCCCTTCTGTACGTATACCGCACCCGAGTCGGGCGAGTATATTCCGTTTATTATTTTGAAAAGAGAGGTCTTTCCCGCACCGTTAACTCCGATAACGCCGACTCTGTCACCGTCGTTTACCGAAAAGGAAATATCCTTTAATATAACGTCCGTGCCGAAGGAAAGATTTATATCCGATACAGATAATGCTATCATGTTTTTCTCCGACTAAATTATATACATATCTATTGTAGCATAAAATGAGGAATAAATCAACCACCGATGAATAAATGAATAATTATGCAGTTGAAGCATAAAAAACAGACTTTCGCGCGCCTGTAAAGCATTAAAGATGTTTTATTTTTCATATAAAATAACAATGAAGACGGCAATTATCGCATAAAATTTCAAAAAATATGAATTTTATTTCAAAAAGCTATTGACAAACCCTATAAATGAGTGTATAATTGTGTCATTCTCAAATCAAAGCAGCGATCGGAACACGGTCGCAACCCAAGAAAGGAAAAAACAAAAATGAAAAAGATTATATCTATCATTCTCGCACTCACACTTGTGTGCTGTGCGGCGGTTTCTCTCACTTCCTGTGGCGGAAATGATGAGATCATAGTTCGTACCAATGCTTACTTTGCTCCCTTCGAGTACTACGACGGTACAGAGATCGTCGGCGTTGACGTTGAGATCATGGAGCTTGTCGGCGAGAAGCTTGGCAAGGAGATCGTTTGGAGCGACGGAGACTTCGGAACTATCATTGACAACGTTAAGGACGGTAAGATCGCTGACTGCGGCGCCGCAGGTATAACCATCACTCCTGCCCGTGCAGAGAAGGTTGATTTCTCCACTCCTTACTACACCTCTATTCAGTATGTAGTCGTTCCCGACAGCGTTGAGGTTGCAACCAAGGTCGAGGGCGGTGTAGAGTACATCGTTTGGGAGGCTCTTGCAGGCCTGAAGCTGGCGACTCAGATCGATACCACAGGTTGGATTTACACCGAGGGCGAGATCAACGCTACCGCAGAGGATGAGGACTACGGTTATGACGGCGTGCTTTACGGCACCAATACCACTCTCGTTGAGATGCCTGATGCGCAGGCGGCTCTTGATGCGCTTGAGGTTACTGCCGACGTGTTCATCATCGACGAGCTCCCCGCTAAGTATCTTGTTGAAAATTCCACCAAGAGCCTTAAGTGCTATCCCCTTTATTACAGCGGCGCCGAGGGCGAGGCGGATGCTCCTGTTGAGGAGCAGTATGCGATCTGCGTAACCAAGGGCAATGACGAGCTGCTTAACGCTATCAACGAGGTCCTTGCAGAGCTTGGAACTGAAAAGATCCAGGAAATGGTTATGAAACACATGGGTCTTGACGGCTAATAAATATTGTTTTTGGAAAAAGAACCGTGCATTTTTGCACAGTTCTTTTTCCGTGTATAAAGGATTTTAGTATGAGCTTTTTTTCCGAATTATGGGAGCTTCTGAGCTCCTCTAAGTATATGGGTATGCTCTTCACAGGTCTTGGCACGACCTTGCTCGTATCGATTTTTGCCGCGTTGCTCGGCCTTTTTCTCGGTACTCTTGTAGCACTCGTCGCCATATTGCCCGATTCGGCGTTTATGAAGATACCCAAGATGATCTGCAAGGTGTACGTCACTATTATAAGAGGTACGCCCATGGCGTTACAGCTTTTCATAATGATGTATGCAATATTCGCCATTCGCGGATTTCCTCAACAGATCACCGCTATTCTGGCGTTCGGTATCAATTCGGGCGCTTACGTATCCGAGAGTATCAGAGGCGGTATTCTTTCCGTCGATATCGGACAGACCGAGGCAGGACGCGCGCTTGGACTGCCACACGGAGTTACTCTTATGAAAATAGTAATTCCTCAGGCGATCAAGAACGTTATTCCCGCGATAGGTAACGAGCTTATCGCTCTTATTAAGGAGACCTCTATCGTCAGCATGATAGGTATGTACGATCTCACCCAGGCTGCAAAGGTTATCGGCGCGGGAAACAATATGGCCAGCTATATTATCCCCATGTCGGTTGCGGCACTGTTCTATCTTGCGATAGTTTACGCCCTGACCTTCGGTATCAAAATGATAGAAAAGCGTCTGCGCGCAGGCGACAGAAAATAAGGAGGGCGATTGAAAATGAATAAGAATGAAATGAAGTCCTCCGAGGTGCTTTTTTCAATAAGAAATCTGCAGAAGAAATTCGACGAGCAAGAGGTGCTCCGAGGAATAAATATTGATATTTATAACGGTGAGCAGATAGCCATAATCGGCCCTTCCGGCTGTGGTAAATCGACATTTTTGCGTTGCCTTAACTGTATGGAGGATCCGTCGGGCGGCGAGATAATCTTCGACGGGGTAAACATCGCAGATATGTCGGTCGACATCAACGTCCACCGCGAGAAGATCGGTATGGTGTTCCAGCAGTTCAATCTGTTCAATAACAAGACCGTTATCGACAACATAATGCTTGCGCCTGTGTATCTTCAGACCAAGCGTCTCAAAAAGCAGAAAAGGCGCAACTTTTGGTTTAAGCTTTTCGGCAAAAAGGATCGCATCGTTCCGATCACCACGACCGAAAAGGAGATCAAGGATGCCGCACGCGAGAGAGCGATAGCCCTGCTTCAGAGAATCGGCCTTGAGGAAAAGGCAGATGCCTATCCCTCGACTCTTTCGGGCGGACAGAAGCAGCGTATCGCGATAGTCCGCGCACTCGCTATGAATCCGAAGGTAATGCTTTTTGACGAGCCTACCTCGGCGCTCGACCCCGAGATGGTCGGCGAGTTTCTCGACCTTATCCGCGAGGTCG
>CAZQTN010000022.1:0-21685 GCA_964596195.1 uncultured Ruminococcus sp. | reverse complement strand
TGTTTTCAAATCCCCGCTTTATGAATGGTGCAGGAAGCACAAACTCCGTTGACGTTTACTGCTTTGCGGCGGCTCAGATCAAAAAGGCACTTGAGCTTACGGTAAAGCTTGGCGGCCGCGGATACGTGTTCTGGGGCGGCCGCGAGGGATATGAAACGCTCCTTAACACCGACGTGAAATTCGAGCAAGAGAATATCGCCGCCCTTATGAAAATGGCGGTTGAATACGGCAGAAGCATTGGATTCACGGGAGATTTCTATATCGAGCCTAAGCCCAAGGAGCCTATGAAGCATCAGTACGATTTTGATGCGGCGACGGCGATCGGCTTCCTCCGTCAGTACGGCCTTGACAAGGATTTCAAGATGAATATCGAGGCTAACCACGCGACACTTGCGGGACACACCTTCCGTCACGAGCTCCGCATCTCTGCAATCAACGGAATGCTCGGCTCCATTGACGCCAATCAGGGTGACTATCTGCTCGGTTGGGATACGGACGAGTTCCCGTGCGACGTATACGAGAGCACTATGTGTATGTACGAGGTGCTTAAGGCAGGCGGTCTTACGGGCGGCTTTAACTTTGACGCCAAAAACCGAAGACCGAGCAACACCTACGAGGATATGTTCCACGCCTACATTCTCGGTATGGATACCTTTGCGCTCGGCCTTATCAAGGCGGCGGCGCTTATCGAAGACGGTGAACTTGATGCGTTTGTGGAAAAAAGATACGAGAGCTTTAACGGTGAGCTTGGGCAAAAGATAAGAAGCGGCAAGGCAACGCTTGCCGAGCTTGCGGAGCGCGCCGGCAAAATGGGCACCTGCAAGACTCCCGAAAGCGGCAGGCAGGAATACCTTGAGAGTATCGTTAACAAAGTAATGTTTGGATAATTTTAGTTACTGCACTGTAAAAACGCCCCTTGGAGCTTGATTCCAAGGGGCACTTTTTATGCTTTTTTGCCGATGCAGGCCGTTTTCGCTGTTGACTTTTCGGTGCGCGTAGTGTATCATTAAGGTATTGGCAGAAAAGCCGAGACAAAGAGCATTAAGGAGAAAACTATGAGCGGCGCAAATTACCGCGTTGGCGAGCGCATATTTATGCTCGACTGCGCAAGAAAATATTTTACACCCAAATGGGTGAAGAAGCTGATCGACGAGATAAGCGCGGTCGGATTTAACGTTATAAATATCCACTTCACCGACGAGGTCGGGCATCGCCTTGAGTCAAAGAAGTTCCCTTGGCTTGCAGGCGGCGATCACACCCTGTGCACCTTTGGTGAGCAATACGGCTGCCCTGAGGATAATGACCGCTTCTTCACTATGGAAGAAATGCGCAACATAGTGCGCTACGCGCAGTCGCACGGTATGGACGTGCTGCCCTCGTTTGACTCGCCCGGACATATGACCTACGCGATAAAGAAATACTACGAGCAAAACGGCGTTGACCTCGGTAACTACTACCACAAGAACGGCAAGGTTGCCATCGTGCAATCGTCGGGCGAGAACTGCGAGACCTCGCAAAAGCTGTTTTCGCGCGGTATCGATATATCAAATCCCGAGGCGATAGCCTTTGCAAAGGAGCTGTACACCGAGTACGGCAAGTTCTTCCGTGAGCTTGGCTGCAAGAGCTTTGATATCGGCGGCGACGAGCTGCTCGGCTGGGGCAACGAGTGCATTGACAAGAGCGTGCCGAAGTGGTCAAACCTCGACCACTGGGAAGAATACGCGAAAAAGCGCACGGGCGACCCAAAGGCTGTTGCGTACGATGCGTTTATACTCTATATGAACGATATTACAGCACTCCTCTACTCGCTCGGCTACGAGTCGGTACGGATGTGGAACGATGACGTATATCGCATAAGCGACACCGCGTGGTGTGGCGCAGCCGAGATCGACAAGTCGATCGAGGTTCAGTACTGGTCGCCGCACACCAACGGTGGCGACGGCACGGCGCAGTTCTATCTTGACAGAGGACACAACCTGTATAATTTCGCACGCCCCTACACTTATTACACACTTTACCCCGAAAAGAGGCCGCCCTCGTACGTTACTCCCGATGCGATTATGAAGGAGTGGACGCCCTACGTTTTCGCTGCGAAGGACTCCGAGTGTGACACAGAAGGCAACGATTACATCTTCCCGGAATTCAAAGAAGAGAACATCATCGAAGCGCCCAACGAGAAGGTAAAGGGCGCAGGCTTCTGTCTTTGGTGTGATTGCCCGTCGGCCGAAAGCGAGGACGAGCTACTTGAGCACATCCGCCCATATTTCACCGCTATTGCCAAAAAGGCCTGCGGCGAGGGCTAAAACGGTGAAAATCAGCCGTTTAATTTCACACGCCCCCGCACATTCACAAAAGAGAGAATAAATATGAGTAATATTGAATTAAAGAACGATCCGTACGCCCAGATGGCGAAAAACACCGTTGACTCGAAGAATCAGCTCAAGGAAAGTCAGTCGGTAAAATTTGATAACCTTGACGGCGGCGGCATAAGAGTAATGCTCGTCGGCAACTCGATCACCCTGCACGGCATAAGCGAAAAGATAGGCTGGTACGGCGAGTGGGGAATGGCGGCATCGGCAAAGGAAAAGGACTACGTGCACCGCCTTGAGAGCGCAGTGCTCGAAAAACACCCCGATACAGAATTTTGTGTTTGTCAGGTCGCATCGTGGGAGCGACTTTACAAGGACGGGGCGGAATCAACCTACCCCATTTTTGAGCAGGCGCGCGCCTTTTATGCCGACATAATCGTCATACGTTTCATAGAAAACTGTCCTAGGGTTGAATTTGACGGCGAGGTATTTCAAGAATCGCTTGACAAGCTGATCAAGCATCTTGACGGAGCCGGCAATGCTCGACTCATTATCACCAGCGGCTTCTGGCGTCATCCCGGTGACACAGCACTCGAGGAGTATGCAAGCAAAAACGGACACCCGTTCGTTCCCCTCTCCGACCTTGGCGAGGACGAGGCGATGAAGGCTATCGGTCTGTTTGAGCACGAGGGCGTTGCCAATCACCCGGGTGACCTCGGCATGCAGGCGATCGCGGACAGAATTGCCGACAAGCTGCTGCCACTCATCAAGGAGATAAAAAAGCATAATTCAAAGTAAAGTTTTAAGCCGAGCACGCTAAGCATGCTCGGCTTTTTTGACAAATAACTCCCATAACATCCTCCCTCTATGCTGCAAAATACGATAATTATAATTTTAGTTACGATTTTACAATGACATTATTCCCGGCAAGATGTATAATATATTTCACAAGAGATTTAGTCGACATGATTTAAAAAGGAGACAGTTATGATCATTGATATTCATTCACACTGCTACAAGCATCCGGTGCCCTTCGTAACTCCGTTTTGCAGCCCTGAAGAGCTTATTGCGTTTTACGATAAGGAGGGCATAGACAAGGCAGTATTGCTCCCGGTAGTGAATCCGGAAATATATTTTCCGCAATCGAACGACGAAATATTGGAAATTTGCGCTGAATATCCCGATAGATTCATACCGTATTGCAACATAGACCCCCGAGCAATGACCAACGCCCCGAATGCACCGCTGCACAAGGTGCTTGAGTACTACAAAAACAAAGGTTGCAAGGGTATAGGAGAGGTAATGCCCAATATGGAGCTCATGGATCCAAAGGTCCAAAACCTTTTCCGCGCCGCCGAGGAGGTGGATCTTCCAATAGTATTCGATGGCTCGGACGTACGGGACGGCGATTTCGGTTTATATGACGATCCGGGGCTGCCGCAGCTTGAACACACCCTACAACGATTTCCAAGGCTTAAGATCTTCGGACACGGACCTGTCTTTTGGGCCGAATTGTTCCGTCTTCAAACACCCGGGGAGAGGGGCTACGTTTTCAATTTTCAGGGGACTGATCAAGTGGGACGTCGCGGAGAAGAAAGAGTCGTAGAGGGTGTCGTTCCGATCCTGCTCAGAAGATACGAAAATCTTTACTGCGACCTTTCGGACGGAACGCCTATTTCGGCATTCTCACGTAATTTCGATTTCACCAAAAGATTTTTTGAGGAATTCCAAGACAGGATGTATTTTGGAACTGATATGTGCAACAAGCACGCCAACTACCCACACGTTAAATTTATAAACAAGCTTTTGTCAGACGGCGTGATCACCAAGGAAATTTACGATAAGGTTACTCACAAAAATGCAATCAAGCTGCTGGGCTTGTAATAGCTGAGGAGAGATTATGAACAATAAGGACTGGTTTAAGCAAGCTAAATTCGGTATGTTTATTCACTGGGGTCTTTACAGTATTCCCGCAGGAGAGTGGCGTGGCAAAAGAACCGAATTTCCCGGCGAATGGATAATGACCTACAACAGAATCCCGATAAAGGAATACGAAAAGCTTGCAGGCATATTTAACCCTATTTACTTTGATGCAGAGGAATGGGTGCGTCTTGCGAAAGAGGCGGGCATGCAATATATAATTTTTACAAGCAAGCACCAAGAGGGCTTTTGTATGTTCAAATCAGACGTTGACAGCTACAATATCGTCGATGCGACTCCATTCAAAAGAGACGTGGTAGACGAGCTGGCACAGGCATGCAGAAAGTACGGAATAAAGCTCGGCTTATATTATTCGCAGGAGCTTGACTTTCACGAGGAGCACGCAGGTGGAGTGAATTACGTTGATCCGAGACTCGGATGTGATTGGGCTAACAACTGGGATTTTCCGGATAAAGAAAAAAAGAACTTGAACATCTATATCGAGAAAAAGGTAAAGCCTCAGATCAAGGAATTGCTTACCAAATACGGCGACATACTGTGTATATGGTGCGATGACCCGTGTGAAATCACACTTGATCAAAGCCGTGATATCTACGATCTTATCAAGGAATATCAACCGGACTGCCTGGTTCCGTCAAGGATCGGAAACGGGCTTGGAGATATATACTCCTTTAGTGACAACAAGCTCCCAGACAAAGACTGGGACGGGCTCGGCGAATCGTGCGTTACGATGAACAATACCTGGGGTTACAAGAGCTTTGACAACGATTGGAAGAGTGCCGATGAAATACTGCGGATCAAGGAGAAAGTGAACAGCCACGGAGTTAACCTTTTACTAAACGTGGGTCCTGACTATTTGGGCAGGATCCCTGCTCCGTCCGTAGAAATTTTAAAAGAAATCGGAAGACGTCTAAAATCCGGATGACACACATTATTCCCGATCCTGTATATAAAAAGACAATAAAAGTTTACACCGAGGCAGGTTTTTGCCTCGGTGTTTTTATATTAAATTTCACACGGGTCGGAGATAAACATTATTTATCCTTTGAGATGAGGCACTGTGCCTTATAAGCTCCGGGTGAGGTGCCCAGGTGCTTTTTGAATGTGGCGGAGAAGTTCGAGAGAGAGCCGAAGCCCGAGAGGAAGCACGCATCCGAGACGGAGAATCCGCCGGCGAGCATAGAGCGCGCATAGCCGATGCGTAGCTTGGTAAGGGAGTCCATAAAGGTCTCGCCCGTGGCGCGCTTGAAAAGCTCGCTGAAATAGGCCGGGTGATAGCCGACCTCGGCAGCAACGGCGGCAAGAGATATATCCTCTCTGAAGTGCATCTCCATATAGACTATCGCCTTTTTTACGCCGCGGCTGTGCTCTGCGCGAGGGTTAGGCGTGACCTGAACGTGCTGACGGCGGAGTATGCAATTCTGAACGTACTGCAAAAGCAGGCGCTGTGACTCCCCATCCATCTTGCACTCGTGTTCAAGCAGCTCGGCGGCCATAACGAGGCGGTGGTACTCGTCAGGGCCAAGAGCATAGGCACGCTCCGCATTCGGCGAGGTGAGACGCCCCATATCCCTATCGTCGATCATATCCTCGTCGAAGGAGATATTTATCACCTCCATCGGCTCTGTAACGCGAACGTGATGAAAATCAGTCGGAGTCATAAAAAACATATTGTACTCGTCCGTATCGTACTCCACGTCGTTTATGACGTATTTCCCCGCCCCTGCAAGAATGATCTCTATTTCAAAATAGCTGTGCCAATGCACGGGGTGGTCGGTGGGTACTGTGTGCCGTGCGACCGTAAGATGATAACCGTCCTTGAGCTTCAGACGCTCGTAATGCCTGATCGAGTTCATGCTTCCCTCCCGTAAGTTTTATATCCGATGATATTATACCCTTAAATTTCGGCTTTGTAAAGATAAATCTTAAAAACCAGTATATTTTTTCGTTATTTCAAGTAGTAATACGCGCGCAATACAGGTACAATGGAAATATTAAAAAACTCTTTGCAAAGGTGGAATAATTATGAAAACATTATCCTTAAACGGTATCTGGCGCCTTAAGGGCCGTGAGCAATGCTCCGAGGGGGGTGAGGTAATATCCCTCTTTGCCACCGTGCCCGGCTGTGTACAGCTTGATCTTGCAAAGGCGGGGTACCTGCCCGAGGATCTCTTTATGGGAGAGAACATTGTCGAGGCGGAGAAATTCGAGCATCACGAGTGGTGGTATGAGCGCACATTTACCGCACCCGAAACGAAAAAGAACGTATATCTCGTTTTTGAGGGCGTGGACTGCATTGCGGAGTATTTCCTCAACGGAGTGCGCCTCGGCGAGAGCAAAAATATGTTTATCGCACACGAGTTCAGAGTTGACGAACTCCTTGCAGACGGCGAAAACACCCTTACGGTACATATAAAGTCGGCAACCCTTGCCGCCGACGCTGAGGACTACCCGATAAGACTGCTGCACAGCAATAATACAGACGGCTGTTACTTGAGAAAGGCTCCGCACTCGTTCGGTTGGGATATTATGCCCAGGGCCGTTACGGCAGGGCTGTGGCGTGAGGTGCGCCTTGAGGTACGCGACGAGATATACTTCTCGCAGGCGTACGTTTGCGCACAAACGGACAAGCGCAGATTTCACTACACCCTTGCGACCGATCTAAATGACCTTAGCGGGGTCGAGGTCGAGCTTGATTGCGCGTGCGGCGAGAGCCGCGCGTACAGGCGCGTGGCATCGGGCAAGAGGTTTGGTCTTTTTGAGTTCAAGGTCGAAGATCAAAAGCTGTGGTTCCCTTACGGATACGGCGAGGCAAACGTGTATGACGGCCACGCGAGGATATACAAAAACGGCACTCTCGTGCACGAGGAGCCAATCAGCTTCGGTATCCGCGACGTGGTGCTTGAGCGCAGAGATCCCGAGGGCTTTGACGAGGGACAGTTCCGTTTTTTGATAAACGGTATTGAAATTATGTGCCGCGGCTCAAACTGGGTGCCCCTCGACGCATTCCATTGTCGCGATGCCGAGAGGTACGACAAGGCACTTGAGCTTGTACGCGATATCGGATGCAACATTCTGCGCTGTTGGGGCGGAAACGTATACGAGGATCACAGGTTCTTCGACTTCTGTGACCGAAACGGCATTATGGTATGGCAGGACTTCTCTATGGCTTGTGCGCTTTATCCGGAAACGGCGGAGTTTAAGCGCGAGCTCAAGGAGGAAGTAACGGCAGTGGTGAGAAAGCTGCGCGGACATCCGTCCATCGTGCTTTGGGCAGGCGACAACGAGGTCGACTCCTGCTTCCCTCAGTACGACCCCAACAAAAACGAGCTTACACGAAGCCTTATCCCCCGGTGCATACGCGACAACGACCTCGGAAGGCCCTATCTCCCGAGTTCTCCATTCATATCCGAAAAAATGTACGCCCATGGCTTCCGCTCACAAGTTCGCACATCCCCTCTGGTGGAGGAACACACATGGGGCGCGCGCGATTACTTCAAGAGCGATTTTTACAGCAACAATAAGGCACACTTTATAAGCGAGGCTGGATACCACGGTTGTCCGTCGCTTGAGTCGATAAAGAAATTCATCACGCCCAAGCGCGTATGGCCCTACAAGGACAATCCCGAATGGATACTGCATTCAAGCGACCAAAAGGGCAACCCGGCAAGAGTTATGCTGATGGAAAATCAGGTGCGCCAGCTGTTCGGAGAGGTGCCTTGTGACCCCGAGGACTATATCCTTGCTTCACAGATCTCGCAGGCGGAGGCAAAGAAGTATTTTATCGAAAGAATGCGCACGGGTCGACCGAAAAAGACGGGAATCATCTGGTGGAACCTGCTTGACGGATGGCCGCAGATGTCCGACGCGGTCGTCGATTACTACTTCACGAAAAAGCTTGCCTACGGTTATATAAAGCGCGCACAAGCGCCTTTCACCATCGCGTCAACCGACATTAAAGACTGGAAGATCAACGTTTACGCCTGCAACGACACGCTCGAGAAAAGGCACGGACACTTCACCGTGCGCGATGCTGAAAGCGATGAGATACTTTACGAGGCTGACTTCACCGCCAAGGAAAATGCGAGCACCCTTCTCGTAAGGCTGACGACCTATTACTCCGAGCACAAAATTCTTATCTTTGAATGGGAAACAAACGGCGAGCGCGGACTAAACCACTATCTTTGCGGATACCCGCCGTTCTCCCTCGAGAAATACAAGCTTCTGATGAAGAAATACGGTTTGTGAGGCGGATAGGATGTACATACTTGGAATTGATATAGGCGGCACGAAATGTGCCGTCGTGAGCGCCGAGTGGAAGGACGGGCAAATTACCCTTTTGAAAAAGGAGAAGTGCGCAACCGACCACGCCGTAAGCGCAGAGAATATGCTTGATCGTCTTTTCAAGATGGCGGATGGAATCCTTGAAGGCAAGCCCGATGCCGTAGGCATATCCTGCGGTGGGCCGCTCGACTCGACGCGCGGCGTTATTATGAGTCCGCCCAATCTGCCGGGCTGGGATAACGTCGAGGTAGTAAGGCTTGCCGAGGAGCACTTCGGCGCGTCCGTGAAGCTGCAAAACGACGCGAACGCGTGTGCTGTTGCGGAATGGAAATTCGGCGCAGGCAGAGGATGCAAAAATATCGTCTTTCTCACGTTTGGTACGGGACTTGGCGCTGGGCTGATACTGAACGGCGCTTTGTACGAAGGAAGCAATGGCAACGCGGGCGAGGTCGGGCACGTAAGGCTTGCATCCGATGGACCTGTCGGCTATGGCAAGGTCGGCTCATTCGAAGGCTTTTGCAGTGGCGGCGGAATAGCACAATTGGGCTATAAAATGGCACTTGAGGCCGTAAAAAACGGTATACGTCCATCATATTTTGAGGACGGAATGAAAAAAGAGGACGTGAGCGCGAGATCCATCGCCGAGGCGGCAGCGAACGGTGATGCAACCGCAACAGAGGTGTACCGCACCTCAGGCAGATACCTTGGCATCGGACTATCAATGCTCATCGATATACTCAATCCGGAGCGCATTATTATCGGAAGCATTTTTGCGCGAAGCCACAGCCTTTTATGGAATGCGGCAAAAGCAGAGATAGAGGCGGAGACGCTGTCCGCGGCGGCGCGCTGCTGTCAGGTCGTGCCTGCCGAGCTCGGAGAGCAGATCGGCGACTACGCCGCCGTGGCAACCGCATTGTTATAAGGAGTTTATTATGATGAAAGAATTGATTAAAAGATATCCTATCCTCGCATTGTGCGAAGCGGAGATCGCAGCCGCAAAAAACGCGCTTATTGAGTGCTTTGAATCGGGCGGAAAGCTGCTCCTGTGCGGAAACGGCGGCAGCTGTGCAGACTGTGACCACATATCGGGCGAGCTTATGAAGGGATTTTTGAAGATGCGTCCTTTAAGCGAAGAGAAAAAGGCCGATATGCGTACGCGCTTCCCTTACGTTGACGAAAAAACGCTTGCCCGCTTGCAGGGCGGACTGCCGACGATTTCCCTGCCCTCGCTTACCGCGCTTAACACCGCGTTCTCGAACGACGTTGACCCCGAGCTTGTCTATGCTCAAGGGCTGATCGCCCTCGCAAAAGAGGGGGATGCACTTATCGCAATAAGCACCTCGGGCAACTCAAAAAGCGTTGCTCGCGCCGCCGAGGTAGCACGCGCACTCGGCGTAACCGTTATCGCCCTGACGGGCAATGACGGTGGCAGGCTGAAGGAGATAGCTGACGTATGCATCTGCGCGCCCGAATGCGAGACCTACAAGGTGCAGGAGCTGCACCTGCCGATCTATCACGCGCTATGCGCCGCGATCGAAGAGCACTTCTTTAAATAATCATAAGATTATGAAAAAGCAGAGGGAACGATGGGCTCGTTCCCTCTGCTTTTTGTTTATTTGATTTCACACGGGTGGCCTCTTCACGCTTTATCATCTCTTTTTATACGGCAGATCTATCTTGTATGTCGTGCCCGAGCAGGTGTGAAAAAGCCGCCTGTATATCTTGAACAGTGCAACCGGCAACCAATATCGTTTGAGCACGAGCAATGCATACTCGGAGCAAGTTGGCATACATAAACAGCATCTGCGCACTCTCTCATTCGCATAGCGTTGATAGCACCGTACGAGCTCTATAGAAAACGGCTTTAAAAGAATAGATACCCAAATCAATACCGAGGCAATATATATAAACGCGGGAGCTTGAACACGGAAAAGCCAAACGAACAAAAGGGCGGTAAGCATAGATAATACAGCCCCAATAAGTATAATTATGATAGGCAGGCTCCAATGCGTTTTCGGCCGATTCAGCCCTCTTACCAGCACGTAATCCCTGACAGTACTCTCGATGTCCATTGATTCGTCATCACAGATTGTATATTCACCCGCCGCTCGTCCTTGATTCCTTCTCACCATCCATTTTCTCCAACCGATTTAATATGTAGCAAAAAGGGCAATGAAACATCATTGCCCTTTTCGGGTTCACTTACTTAAGGAGCTCGAGAACCTTGTTAGCGGTACTTACCTTCAGACGAAGCGTACCAACCTGACCGTTAGTCATCTCAATGCGGTAAATGTTGACGATATAAGTCTTTCCACCGCCGCTGGAGAGATCACTTACCGAAACGCTTGGAGCAGTGAGATCAACCGACTTTACGTTCTCAGCCGAAAGGACGATGTCCTCTGCGTTAACAATCCAAGCGATAACCTTGTTATCCTCGATCGTGATTGCAAGAGAGCCACTCTTAAGGTTGGTCATTGGTCCCTCAAGGTCTCCGTAGTGTGCCAAATTGCATCTTTTGATGCCCTGAATACATCCTGCCATTTTCTTTAACTCCTTTTTATTTTATAGGTTTAATAATCAATATTTCTTCATCGGGGAATTCAATAAATTTATCCCCCTTGTAGGATATCTGCGTAACGTCCATAGATATCTCCACGTCATCAAGCTCTCCATCCCATATTATCTCACCGCCAATGTCACCGGGGGCTGTAAGCACAGACAGAGATATTTCCCATCTCTCGTCCTTTTCAAGATATTCGTCCGAGGGTGACGGAATGGAAAACGGGACGTTTATAACGACGTGATCATCTTCAAACAAGAGAGTTCCGTTCTTATCTCTGAAATAAACGCGCCCTTCGACCTGCTCTATTTTTGCGCTGCCGTTGTTTATTATTTCGCCATCGTACAGGACGTGTATGCGCACATTGTTATTCTCGGAGTTGTATTTTTCGGTTATTTCAAAGCTGATATGCTCAGGAGAATACTTGCTCTTTGTTACTAGAGCGGAGGGCAAGCAAATTGCCCAGATAACAAGAAAGACAAGACCAACCATTATAGGAGTCTTAAAAAACTGCTTTGTACCCTCGGCATCTCTTTTTTCTATCAGGTACTTGCGGCAGCCTTCCCATTCTGCCTGCCTGTCGTCGGAAAGACACACGCGGATACCTTCAATTATGAACTTGAATACGCCGGTAAGACCGATCACTATAGACATTAGGGCCGTAACCAAAAGGGGCCCGCCGGTTGGCTCCTCGCGCTTGTAAACGTATATGCTGCGTTTTCCGGTGAAGGTGTTTTTTCTTCCGACACGATAATCTATCTTCTCAACAGGTGCGCCGTGATACTGATTTACGTCAAAATCCCTGCGCGTCTTGGCAAAAAGAGACAGTCCGTAGTTCTTGCAGAATATCGCAACACAAAGAAATGCAAACAGCATCGCGACAAATGCCCCGGCTCCAAAAATACCGTGTATCGAGCTGTTATACATAGCAAAATAGTATGCAAAATAGCACACCGAGCCAAGAGCAGCCCAAACGATAAGCTGCGGCACTACCGTTAAAAGAAATACGTACGCTAACGTATAAGACTTGCTAGCTTTAATCATAGTTGACCTCTCATAGTTATAAATAGGCTATTTATAGTCCATATTGTACCATATATAGCCCATTTTGTCAAGGGGTTTGGGCTATAATTAGACGAAAATACTTTTTTCGGAGGTCAAAGTGAATACGTATACAGCCGTTAGAGACAGACTGCTTCAACTTCTCGGCGAGCATCGTATGTCCATACACAAGCTTGCCATGGAGTCAGCCGTAGCTCCATCGTCAATAAAAAACATAATTTACGGCAAAAGTCAAAACCCGGGTATCGTTACTATAAAAATGCTCTGCGATGGTTTTGGAATAACTCTGATAGATTTTTTTAACACAGATGTTTTTTTAAAATTAGATCAGGAGATCAAGTGACATACTATATGCTTAATGTGAAAAAACAGAGGAAAGCGACGGGCTCGCTTTCCTCTGTTTTGTTTATTTAATTTCACACGGGTGACAGCCTAACGGCATTTGCACAATCATTTCCTTTTTGTTGGAGCTGTGCCGTAGTGCTTCATATACAGTCGGTAAAAGTTGCTGTAATTTTCATACCCGACCTCTATTGCCGCAAGGGTTGGTGGTGTCCCCTCAACGATCAGCTTGCTCGCCAGCGCGAGCTTTTTTTGCAGGATATACTGCTTTGGGGATACGTTCATTTTTTCCTCGAACAGATGACAGAAGGAGGATTTGGAGCGTGACGTTTCCCTCGCGAGATCGTCAAGCAGTATCTTCTCGCATAAGTGCTGATCGATATACGAAACCACCCTTTGTAAAAAATCGTCCATAGGTAGCTTGGTGTCGGCGGTTTGCGCATTAAGCATATCGTAAAAGAGCTGTATCATAAAGCTCTCGGCGAGCGGCTCGTAAAAGTGGGAGTCCGAGGCCCGACAGATATCCCCAAGGCGATCGGCGCCGGGAGAAAAGAATATAGCGGCATCCGCGCACCTTTTTGTAAATTCGGGGTGCAATACGACGGGCACGGCGGCAAGATCAAACAACGCCGTCACCCTGCGGTAGATGCCGCCCCCGTTAATAGTGATGGAATGATAGCAGAGAGGCGGAATGATTATACATTGATTTTCCTTAAGGCGACAGCTTCGTCCCTCCAGCACGACGCTCACGTCACCGCTCACCACGCCTATCATCTCGAATTGTGCGTGACAATGATTCTCCCACAGAATGGAATTGCTGATCTCGCTTTCGGTATATTTGATCTCAAATCCGCCCGTTTTCAAGCTACAATTCATTAAAATCACCGCCTTCCCAAATATATTGTAGCACATATTTGCAAGAAAGACAATGTATTGTGCAATTTTTATAATATACATTTCTTTTATTTATTGATATAATTAGTATAGCACAAGAAAGGACATATTGCCGAATGATCAACGATCCCATTCAGATAAAATCGAAGGAGATCCCCAACCGCGTGGTGCTCCAGCCTATGGAGGGCTGTGACTGCTGTGAGGACGGAAGCCCGAGCAAATTGACGATAGAAAAATACAAAAGAGCTGCAAGGAGCAGCGCGGGCGTGGTATGGTTTGAGGCGACGGCCGTGTGTCCCGAGGGCAGAACGAACATCCGTCAGATGATGCTGACCGAGGAAAACCTGCCGATATACGCGGCCATGCTTCGGGATATGCGCAAAATTGCCGAGGAGGAATGCGGCATCTCGCCCACGTTTATCATTCAGCTGACACACTCCGGCAGGCAGAGCATTACGCCTATGATAGCCTACCGCCACCCAATTTACGAAAAAAAGAAGCCTGTGTGCGACGATAATATCGTGACGGACGAGTACCTTGATTCCCTACCCGATATGTACGCAGAGTCTGCAAAGCTTGCCGTCCGTGCCGGATTTGACGGTGTGGACGTTAAGTCCTGCCACGGCTATCTGTTCCAAGAGCTTTTGTCAGCATTTTGCCGAGAGGGGCGATACGGCGGATGCTTTGAAAACCGCGCGAGATTGTATCTTGATTGCGTAAAAGCGGTGAGGGCGGCCATTCCCGACGATGTTTTGCTGACGACGCGTCTGAGCGTATCGGATATGGTGCCGAGGCCGTACGGCTTTGGTACGACGGAGGAAAACGAGCTCGACCTAACCGAGCCCGACCGACTGATCGGAGAGCTGTGCACCGCGGGTATAGAGGTTCTTAACGTAACTGTGGGCAACCCCTATCATAACCCACACGTCAACCGCCCGTACAGGAGGGGCGGCTACGAGCCACCCGAAAGTGCGGCCACGGGGCTTGGGCGCTTTGAGCTGGTCGAGAGGCATATAAAAGAAAAATTCCCTACGCTTACAGTAGTCGGATCGGGACTGTCCTATTACCGCGACGACCTTTTCGCAAGGGCGCAGAGTCAGCTTGCCGACGGGGTATGCGATCTTGTCGGCTTTGGCCGAGGGTGGCTTGCATATCCGGAGTTTTATAAGGATTATCTTAGGGGGGCGTTTGACCCTAAAAAGAGCTGTCTTACCTGTTCGCGGTGCACCAAGCTTATGCGAGGCGGAAGGGTATCGGGCTGTGCGGTGTTTAACGAGTATTATAGGGAGCTGTACAAGGAGATGAAAAAATGAAGGTTGCAATCGTGACCGGCGTTGCCGGCGGAATAGGCAAGGCAAGCGCACGGAGGCTTGCCGAGAGCGGATATAAAATAGTGGGAATGGGTCGGAGCGCGGAGCCCGATCTGTCGGATTTTCACGATCTTGACCTGACGTATATACAGGGCGACGTTGGGCGCGCCGCAGACCGCGAGAGGCTGATAAAGGCGGCCACCGACAAGGGGGAGATCACCGCCCTTATCAACGTGGCGGGCGTTGCGCCCAAGGAGCGTCGCGACATCCTTGAGATGACCGAGGAGAGCTACGACTACGTTATGAGCATCAACACCAAGGGCACGATGTTTCTGACTCAGGCGGTGGCCAATATAATGATAGCGCAGGGGTTGGGTGGCTCGATCGTCAACATCTCCTCCTGCTCAGCCTACACAAGCTCGACGAGCCGAGGAGAATACTGCATATCCAAGGCAGGTGTATCGATGATAACAAAGCTGTTTGCCGACAGGCTCGCAGGCGAGGGGATAACCGTAAACGAGATCTGCCCCGGCATCATTGCAACAGGTATGACCGCCCCCGTCAAGGAAAAATACGATAAGCTGATCGAGGGCGGCCTTGTTCCGCTCGGCCGTTGGGGAACGCCGGACGACATCGCAGGTGCGGTGCTCGCGCTCTGCGACGGAACGTTCGGCTACGCTACGGGGCAGTCGTTTATCCTTGACGGAGGAATGAGCATAAGAAGACTATGAAAAACAGATATCATACGCTTATAATCGGTACGGGGTGCGCGGGATACAACGCCGCCGACCGACTGTACGAGCTTGGCGTGCGTGATATTGCCATCGTTACAGAGGGCAGGCTGATGGGCACGTCGAGAAACGCGGGAAGCGACAAGCAGACCTACTACAAGCTCTCCCTGTGCGGCTCCGAGGGCGACAGCGTGCGCCAGATGGCTGACACGCTCTATTCGGGCGGCGGGGTGATGGGCGAGCACGCGCTTGCCGAGGCGGCATATTCCACGCGGTGCTTTATGCGCCTTGTGGAGCTTGGAGTACCCTTCCCCACAAACGAATTTGGAGAGTACGCAGGCTACAAGACCGACCACGACCCCCGCACCCGTGCAACGTCTTGCGGCCCTTTGACCTCAAAATATATGACGGAGGCGCTGGAGAGATCGGCGCTTGCGAAGAGCATAGAGACGATAGACTTTCACCGAGTGGTAAAGATCCTTACCAACAAGAACGCAGTCACGGGCGTGGCGTGCGTCGATACCGCTACGGGTGAGGTCTCGGTAATAGACTGTGAGAACGTTATCCTTTGCACGGGAGGACCTGCGGGGATCTACGAGAACACCGTCTATCCGAGAAGTCAGCACGGCGCGACGGGGCTTGCGATAGAGGCAGGTGCCTCACTCTCGAATATGGAGGAATGGCAATACGGCATTGCGAGCACGAAATTCCGTTGGAACCTTTCGGGCACGTATCAGCAGGTGCTGCCACGATACGTTTCGGTCAGCAAAAGCGGTGTGGAGCGCGAATTTCTCTATGATGCCTTGGGCGACGAGTCGCTTGATCTGATATTCCTTAAGGGCTATCAATGGCCCTTTGACACGCGCAAGATAGACGGCTCGTCAAGGATAGATCTGCTCGTTGCCGCAGAGATAAAAAAGGGCAATCGGGTATTTCTGGACTTCAACCGAAACCCAAAGGGTTTAGGAAAGGGGTTCGAGATCCTGTGTCGCGAGGCGTACGAATACCTTGAGCGCTCGGATGCTCTGTTCGGCACTCCTATCGAGCGCCTCAGAAAAATGAACGTCGGTGCGATAGAGCTATATGCCGATCACGGGATAGATCTTTATACCGAATATCTTGAGATCGCAGTATGCGCTCAGCATTGCAACGGCGGTGTCAAGGTGGACGAGCATTGGCAGGCGGAGATCGAGGGGCTGTACGCCGCGGGCGAGGCGGCGGGCACCTTCGGAGTGTACCGTCCGGGGGGCAGCGCGCTCAACTCTGCGCAGGTGGGAAGCCTGCGCGCGGCGGAGCATATAGCAAATCGAAAAAACGTTACACGCCCCCCGAGTAATTACGAATTGCCCGATATAGAATATGCTCCGTCAAACATTGCGCAAATAAGAAAAGAGCTTCAGGCCGAGATGAGCCGCGTTGCCGACTTTGACCGATGCACGGACGGAATGAGGGCTCTGTTCAATCGTGTGAGTGAGCTTTGCAACGACTTCTTTGACACGGCCGTGATCGAGGACAAATCCGAGCTTTGTGAGCTGTTCAAGCTGTACGATATGGTACTGACTCAGCGCTCCGTGCTGTCTGCAATGCTCTGCTCGGCAGAGCACGTCGGCACTCACGGCTCGGCACTTATAGACGGGGAGCCGTGCGAAAACGGCACAGAGATGCGCACGACGCGCACTCTGACCAAGGGCGCGACATCACATATAGAAAGCGTTTCGCCGATCCCCTCGCCCGAGCTTTGGTTTGAAGCATTATTGGCCAGAAAAAAGGAAGAAGCATCCAAGAAAAACGAGGAAACAGCTATATGAAGGTTTGCTTTATAGGAGCCTGCGGGCACATCTGGCAGGCGTATAAATATCTCAGCACACGCGGGGACGTGATCTTTTGCGGTATGGCGGCAGAGAGCCGTCACGAGGGCGCGCTCACCCCATTTGGTGGGATGACGGTATATGACGACTACAAGAAAATGCTCGACGAGATAAAGCCCGATCTTGCAATCGTTTCACCCGTTTTTTCTCACACGGGTCGGGTGATAATTGAATGTGCGCGGCGAGACATCGACGTTTTTGCGGAGAAACCCGTTGCATCTACAATTGAGGAGCTATGCGAAGTGGAGAGCGCCGTGCGCGAAAGCGGAATACGCTTCTCAGCCATGCACTATCTGCGCTACGCCCCTGCCTTCTACCACGGTGCTCGCCTTGTCAGAGAGGGGCGGATCGGAGAGGTGGTTATGGTAACCGCGCAAAAAAGCTACAAGTACGGCACTCGCCCCTCGTGGTATGGCGATCGCAAGCTATACGGCGGCACTATCCCGTGGGTGGGCATACACGCCATCGATTGGATATATCACTTTACAGGCAGGCGCTTTATATCGGTCAGCGCGCAAAGCGTGGGAAAGGATCCCGAGATGGCGGCGCTCTGTCAGTTCGTGATGGAGGGCGGCGTGCCTGCCTCGGTCAACCTGGACTATTACCGTCCGCATAGCGCCCCGACGCACGGCGATGACCGCATCCGCTGTGTCGGAACGAGGGGTGTAATCGAGGTGCGCGACGGCGAGATACTTTTGATGAACGACGAGGGCAACACCCGTATTGCCCCCACCGATGCGCCCGAGCTGCTTGAGGAGTTTCTTAACGGCGGCGAGTCGATCTCCGCTGATGAGATCTTTTATCTGACGAGGGTGGCGATAGCGGCAAGGAATGCCGCCGACGCACGTAAAAGGGTCGAAATTGAGGGCTGATATATGAAAATTTTATTGGTAGGCGCAGGCGGATATGGCACGAATTATGCCAACACGTTGCTCAAAATTACCGATCCGTCGATCATTTGGGAGGGGGTCGTCGACCATCGCTTCTCCGCCTGTGCAAGAGCCGCACAGATCGAAGCGGCAGGCACCCCCGTATACGCGACGATGGAGGAGTTTTACCGCGAGCATACGGCCGATCTGGCGATCATATGCACGCCGCCGTTTTTGCACCGCGAGCACAGCGTTTGCGCGCTATCGCACGGATCGTACGTTCTGTGCGAAAAACCGGTAGCCACAACGCTCGCGGATGCCGAGGCCATGCTGGAAGCTGAGAAAAGATACGGAAAATGGATAGCGGTCGGATATCAATGGTCATATGAAAAAGAGATGCAGGAGCTTAAAAAGGATATTATGTCGGGTGCGCTCGGCAGGCCGCTGGAATTTAGAGCTGTCGTCAGCTGGCCGCGCGACCTAGCCTATTACGGCAGGGGAACGGGATGGGCAGGCAGGATCAGCAAGGATGGGATAACTATCCTTGATTCGATCGCGTCCAATGCGTGTGCACATTATCTGCACAATATGCTTTTTCTGCTTGGCGACCGTATGGACGAGAGCGCCGAGGCAGACGGGCTTGAGGGCTGCTGCTACCGCGCAAATGACATCGAAAGCTTTGATACCTGCTCGATAAAAATGGTGGCAAGAGGTGTTGCGATGCATCTTGTAGCCTCTCACGCCGCAGAAAAACGCAGAGATCCAGAATTTGTTTATCGCTTTGAAAACGCAACAGTCACCTACACCGAAAGCGAGGGCACTATCCTGCGTGCGGTCTTTAACGACGGTGGGGTGAAGTCCTACGACGAGCTCGCACAGCACGGCACTGCAAAAATATGGGACTGCATCAGTGCAATACGCGAGGGCACGGCCCCGATCTGCACGGTAAAAACGGCGACGCCCCACACGCGCCTGATAAAGCGCATACACGAGCAAACGGTGATAAAGGATTTTCCGCGCGAGCTCGTCGTGCACGACGAGAGCAAAAACAGAATATATGTCAAATGGTTGTACGAGCTAATGTACCGCGCGTACGACAACGGCGCTCTGCTCTCAGAGCTTATGCCGTAAGCAAAAAAACACGCTACTATGCCAAAGCAAGAGGCAACGTAGCGTGTTTTTTTATTTATTTAATTTTACACGGGTGTCATTCAAGGCTATCGACATAGCGGCAGGCCGCGAGTGCGGCAACGGCACCGTCTGCGGTGGCGGTAGTCACCTGGCGCACGGATTTTGTTCGGCAGTCACCTGCGACGAAGACACCCTCACAGTCGGTATCGGGCAGGCAATCCTCACCTGCGACGATATAGCCGCGCTCGTTAAGTGCAACGATATCGGCGAAGGGCTCGTTCTCGGGGATCTGACCTATTGCAACGAAAACGCCGTCAAGGTCAAGGGTGCTCTCGGTATCGGTTTCGGCGTTTTTGATCCTGATACCCTCAAGCTCGCAAGCTCCGATAAGCTCGGTGACTACGGTAGAGAGAATGAACTCAACGTTTTCGCATCCCTCAAGCTTTGCTACGAGGCTCTCCTCACCGGTCAGGTGGTCAAGATTTTGAACAACGTATACCTTTTTACAGGTGTCAGAGAGCAACACCGCCTCCTGAAGCGCGGTGTTGCCGCCGCCTATTATGGCAACGGTCTTGTCCTTATAGAACGCGCCGTCACATACGGCGCAGTAGGAGATACCCTCACCGACGAACTCCTCCTCCCTCTCAATACCGAGAGGACGGTGCCTCGATCCGGTTGCGATAATCACGCTTTTGGTCGAAAAGCAGGAGTTTTCGGTAATAACGGCGTACCCCGTGTCACTTTTTTGAATAGATTTAACCTCATCGAGCTCGATCTCAGCGCCGTGAGTCATTACCTGCTCAAGCAGCTTTGCGGCGAACTCGTTTCCCGTCATTTCAAGGAAGCCGGGATAGTTCTCCACCCTAGGAGAGTGGGTTATCTGACCGCCGAAGGTCGCCTTCTCGATAACGAGAACGCTTTTCTGTGCGCGACGGGCATAAAGTGCCGCGCACATTCCCGCGGGGCCTGCACCAATTACCGTAATGTCGTACATCGGTGCCTCCTTATTATTTCGAGCGCTCGGTGAACGCCTTTATATTAGAGAGATTTACTACCTTTTCCACCTTGCCGCCGGAAATGCTGATGAGGGTGGGTGCCTGGCGGATACCGTACTTTTCAGCAAGCTCGGGATTCTCGGTAGCCATAAGCTTCTCATAGGATATGCCCGCTTTGTCAAGGAACATAGTAGCGGCGGTGCAGTTGGGGCAAGTGGGAGTTGCGAAGAGAATCACCTTCTCTTCAAGAGTCTCTGCCGCATCAAGCTCCGCCTCGTCAACTACTGCGCTGAGGTTGAGAGGAGACTTGCCGGTGAGCTTCTCCTTTGCATATACCTGTCTGCCCTTGAACTCCTGGCTCTTACCGTCGTTCCAGTTCTGAACGGGGCGGTAGTAGCCGGTAATACGGCTGTAAACCTCGGTCTTTTCACCGCAGGCGGGACAGGTGTACTGCTCACCGGTGATGTAGCCGTGATTCTTGCATACGGAGTAGGTGGGAGAGAGGGTGTAATAGGGGAGCTTGTAGTTCTCTGCGATGGTACGCACGAGAGTTGCGGCGCTCTTCCAATCGGGCAGCTTCTCGCCAAGGAAGGCGTGGAATACGGTACCCGAGGTATAGAGGGTCTGAAGCTCGTCCTGGATATCGAGGGCGGCGAAGATGTCGTCCGTGTATCCAACGGGAAGATGAGAGGAGTTGGTGTAATAGGGGGTCTCGCCCTTCTGAGGGTCGGAGGCCGTCTTGATGTAGGGATAGCGGCGCACGTCGTGCTTTGCAAGGCGGTAGGAGGTAGACTCAGCGGGCGTTGCCTCAAGGTTATAGAGATCGCCGTACTCCTCCTGATAGTCGGAGAGACGGTCACGCATATGGTTGAGGACTTCCTGGGTGAACTCCTGCGTTGCGGGGTCGGTCATATCCTTGCCGAGCCACTTTGCGTTAAGACCAACCTCGTTCATACCAAGAAGGCCAATGGTCGAGAAGTGGTTGGCAAAGGTGCCGAGGTAACGTCTGGTGTAGGGGTAAAGTCCCTCATCAAGGAGCTTGGTGATAACGGTACGCTTGATCTTAAGCGAGCGAGCCGCAATATCCATCATATGATCGAGGCGCTTGTAGAAATCGTCCTTGTTTGCGGCGAGGTAAGCAATTCTCGGCATATTGATGGTAACAACGCCGACAGAGCCGGTGCTCTCACCGCTACCGAAGAAGCCGCCCGACTTCTTACGAAGCTCACGGAGATCAAGGCGCAGACGGCAGCACATGGAGCGCACGTCGCTGGGCTCCATATCGCTGTTGATATAGTTTGAAAAATAGGGTGTACCGTATTTTGCGGTCATCTCAAAGAGAAGCTTATTATTCTCGGTTTCGGACCCGTCAAAATCTCTTGTAATTGA
>CAZQTN010000021.1:0-22555 GCA_964596195.1 uncultured Ruminococcus sp. | reverse complement strand
CTTGCCCTCAGGCAATCATAGTTGACTTTCGCGGTTCGAAAGTCACTCCCACTCGATCGTTCCGGTAGGCTTAGGTGTCAGATCAAACAATACGCGGTTGATGCCGGGGACCTCGGAGGTGATGCGAGCGGTGATTTTATGCAACACGGGGTACGGGATCTCCTCGATAGTGGCGGTCATAGCGTCGGTGGTGTTTACCGCACGGATGATCGCGGGCCAGCCCTCGTAGCGGCTGTCGTCCTTGACGCCTACGCTCTTGATGTCGGGGACGGTGATGAAGTACTTCCATACCTTTTCGGCGAGGCCGCACTTGTCAAACTCGTCGCGAAGGATCGCGTCAGCCTCGCGGAGCGCCTCAAGGCGGTCACGGGTGATAGCACCGAGGCAACGCACACCAAGTCCGGGGCCGGGGAACGGCTGGCGGTATACCATTGCGTGAGGAAGGCCGAGCGCCTCGCCCACTACTCTTACCTCGTCCTTGAAGAGGAGCTTTATGGGCTCGACGAGCTCAAACTTGAGATCCTCAGGCAGGCCGCCAACGTTGTGGTGGGACTTAACTGCCTTTTTGCCCTCCGCCTGTTTTACGCTCTCAAGAATGTCAGGATAGATAGTGCCCTGTGCGAGGAAGGAGATGCCCTCAAGGGCTCTTGCCTCGTCGGCGAATACGTTGATAAATTCAGCGCCGATGATCTTTCTCTTTTTCTCGGGATCCGAAACACCCGCAAGAAGATCGAGGAATCTGTCGGTGGCATCCACGTAGATGAGATTTGCATCAAGCTCGTCCTTGAAGATCTTAATAACGTTCTCCGACTCGCACTTGCGCATAAGGCCGTGGTTTACGTGCACGCATACGAGTTGCTTACCTATCGCCTTTACAAGAAGTGCGGCAACGACCGAGCTGTCAACTCCGCCGGAAAGCGCAAGGAGAACCTTTTTATCTCCTACCTGCTCACGCACGAGTGCGATCTGCTCCGATATAAAGGCATCGGCGAGCTCACGGGTGGTGATACGCGCCATATTTTCGGGTCTTTTGTTGGGATCCATTTTGATTCCTCCGATATTTTAAAATTTAATAAAAATATTATACAACAAAGTCTTTGCGATTACAATACAAAATTCTCACAAAATTTGCGCTTTTGTATAAAATGGAGATAGAAATTTCATACAAGACAAGAAAGGAAAACAAACTATGCTCGTACAAAAGCCTTACATACGCGAAAACGCCGTGGCATACGCGCGCAAGTACGCCTTTTCACAAAATCCGCTGTTTTCCAGCTTTGCGGGAATCGGGGGCAACTGCACGAATTTCGTTTCGCAAGCTATATACGCCGGGGCGTGCGAGATGAACTACACGCCGACCTTCGGATGGTATTACATCTCACTAAACGAGCGCTCGCCGTCGTGGACCGGGGTAGACTTCTTTTACAATTTTATGACGGGGAACGAGGGTGTCGGCCCCTTTGGTCGAGATGCAACGCTCGACGAATTGGAGATAGGCGACGTGATACAGCTGGCAAGGAATGACGAGGGGTATTACCACACCCTGCTGGTGGTCGGCTTTAACGCCGAGGACACCCTCGTTGCCGCACAGACCGACGATGCGTACGGAAGGCCGCTTTCGACCTATACCAACGACTATGCCCGATACATCAAGATTCTCGGCGTGCGCTTTGAAATGCCGGATAATTACGCCTGCTTCGATAGGATAATGAATCCCCCTGCGGAGCAAGCGCCCGAAGCACCGCCCCAGACTCCGCCGACGGAACAGCCGCCGACAGAGCCTCCTGCAACAGAGTGATTATATTTTTTTGAAGCTTGCTCTGAACGGCGCACTCATCGAGCCTGCGCAATCGACCTTTACGGATACACATCCGCACTCTACGGTAACACTCACCTTATCGTCAGCCGATATGAGCTCAAACGAGCCGTCAATTACAGCAGAAAGCGCGGAAAGCTCCTGAGTTGGGTCGCATATAGAAAATTCAAGGCAATTTTCGCCCTCTTTGAGCATTACGATGGCACCCGTGTCAACTTTTACGCCCTCGCACTCGCCTGCCTCGTAGAATACCATACCCGTTATGCCAAGATTGGTCTCCTTGACTGCCTGGAGCGCGTTTGTGTTAGAAATTACGCATACGTCCGGCGTTTTTGAGTACCTTTCAAGGGTTTGTGCATCTGCGTACGGAATTACCGCGTAAGCGTAGGATGCATCGGTCGGATTTGCGCCGTGCTCAATGCGCAATTCAAGGTAGGGCTGCTCCACGTTCGTGATGTAATTATAACGGCTGACGTAGAGATCTGTCTTATCAAGGAATACGAATCCTGCGTGACCGCTCCAGAGGACGTAATCGGGGTTCGTGTATCTCTCCTCGAACTCTGCCTTTGCAAGAGCTTCTACCTTGCCGCCGCACTTGATGCTCTGCGAGAGCTGATCGTCCTTAACTATTCTTCTGTGTGCGACGGTCGTGTTTACGGGGGAGTTCATAGTAGAAGTTATTCCCGCGCCGAGCAGGACGGTCTCGTTGTCGAAGCAGAACCAAGCCTTCTTTGCGCGCAGGTCGTTTTGATGCACGGCGCGGCTGTATCCCTTCACCTCATCGTATATACCGTCGTCGTGGTCACACCACTCGGAAATAAACTCCATACCGGCCGCGATAAACTTGTTATCTACCTGCATCGAGCCTGCAAAGCTGTTAGGCGCCTTCCACGGGCCGAAGCCAATTCCTCTTATTGCACGCTCCTGCATATCCTCGGTCGTGCCGGGGAAGCGGTAAGCGATATTTATGTTATTGATGAAGTTATCGCCGTCGTACTGATTGGTATCGTAGTCGGTATAAAGGTGGAACGCACCGTCACCGGTGTACCAGCCCGTTCTGTTCTCCTGAAGAATAGACTCGTAATTGATATGACGCTTGGATGCCATGGCGATACCGACTGCGTAGCCGTTTCTGTGCTGCGCGGCTCTGTCACCGGTATACCACGAATGAGCGTACTCGTAATCGTAGTCAGAAGGGATAGATTCGTCGTTAAGTATCTCCTCATACTTTGCAAGGTCAACGAAGGAGCAGGAGCGAAGAATAGAATTCTTGAAGAGCGGGTTTGCGGAATGCTTTTTGATGACTCTCTTTAAGTAATCATCCTCGTCCTCGCCGTACACGCCGATCATAGAGAGTATATAGCTGAAGATGCCTGCAGCCTTCTCTGCCTCAACCATCTGCTTTGTGTATCTGCCGGCGAGCATAAAGAAGCCCTGACCGTAGTACATAGCCGGCTCGTACATATACTTAACTCGGTTAAACTGCTTGTAAAGATTGGGGCTGTTGTATTGTATAGGCGAGCCTGCAAGCACCGAGGAAATATACTGACATCTGCTCATATAAATGCCGCCGTATGACATGTTATGAGGATACGTATGCGTAAAGTCGATGTAGTCGGGGCGCGGAACTCTGAGCAAGGCATCAAAATCCTCGGCCTCCTGAATAAGGTACTCGGGCTTGTGAAGAAGTATGCCGTACTCGGTGCAAACCTTGATACGAGTCATTCTCCAGCCGGGACCAAGACACATCCAGCTCGCGATCCACTCGAAGCACTTAAGGTATCTTCTTCTGTCCTCGAGCGAGATCTCCTTATAGAGCATAAGAAGTATCGAGGTCAAATGCTCGGGCGCGCCGATATACATATACCACCAGTTGGGAAGCTTGGGGTCACGCCAGCCGTGACCGGCTATCATATCATCTCCGTACGCGTGGCGGTACATCCACTCAAGAGAGTATATAATATCGCCAAAGACCGACTTGTCACCATAGTAAGCACTACCGTAGGTCGCGTACGCCACGGCAAGCGAGCGGACGTACGAATACTGTCTTGCGCCGTCCTCTGTATCCTTAAGAAGCTTGGTGCCCCAAAGTATTGCGGGATCGCCCGAGCGGTCAAGCCCCTCAAGAGCAGAGGCACATTTCTCATTGATCAAACGAATCTTTTCCGCAACCAGCGGATTATTTATATCATTGGTCTGTTCTGTGCCGACGAGCTTATCGTGGAAGCTTTTGGCGACCGCCTCGTAATCCGCGTCGGTAAATCCGGAGGCATCGTAATCTCCGAAGAGAGCGTAGGGGCCTGCCTTAACGAGAACCTCGTCCGCTGCTATTTTATCTATCGCCGCCTTGTTTCCTACAAGAAGAAAGCTGTTTTCAGCAAAGGCCTTAGTGTAAATTCCAAGCTCACAGCAGATTTTCTCCACAGGCAGATATTTGCCGCCCTTTTCATAGCTGCAAGAAGTCTTTTTGCCACAAAATTCAAGGGACACACCATTTTCGCACTCGGTGCAAAAAACGCCGAGAAAATCAGAAAAAAGTGACACGGGTGCGTATATTTTGTTTGAAAAGACAACCGTACGGTCTGTGGTGTAAGTTTTGCGCACACCGTTTACCACAAACTTGTCGGTGTAGATGAACAGGGCGGTAACGCCGTCCTTTGTGAGGTCTATAAACCTCTGTTCATCTTCTCTTGTAAATCCGTCGAATCTCATTTTTCATCCTCCTCTGTGAAACTGACCTTGTTTACAATTTTGGAGTTTGTATCGTTTTTGGTCCAACCCTCGCCATCGATCTCGTGTGCGAGGTGAATGGTTACAAACGCGTTTTTATCTATCGTTTTAATGATAGTCATAACTGCCGAGTATTGCGACATCGTAAAGGAAACCATTATCACCGGGCGCTCCTCGCCTGTGTAGCCGCCGTGCGCCGTAATAACGGTGCTGCCGCGCTCAAGCTTGGTGAGAATTGCCTTGTTTATCTCCTCGTGCTTCTCGGATACTATGTGTGCGATAAAGGATTTAGTACGGCCGAGCAGAACCTTGTCGATAATTATCGCACCGACGAAGGCCGAGGCTACGCCAAGCAGACACATTATGAAGTCCTTCATTACGAAAAGTCCGGTTATTACTACCAATGCATCAAAGACGAACACCATAACGGAATTCTTGGCGCCTTTTATGTATTTCGCGCATATCAAGGCAAGTATATCAAGGCCGCCCGTAGATCCGCCGCCGCGAAACGTAAGTGCGCATCCGAAGCCGACGAGAACACCTCCGATCACCGATGCGATTATCGGCAAGGCGTAATCGGGATTCTCGGGGTCGTAATTTTTAGCAAGATTGAGTATATCGTTGACTGCCTCTATCTCCATAAGCCGCATCCACAGCGAGAGCGCGATCGGGTATACTATCGACGAAAGGAGCGTCTTCAAGGCAAAGGCCTTGCCAAGGAAGATCAATCCGATGAAGAAAAGCACCCAAGTCAATATGCCGACGCACAGGTCGACGGTTAAAAAGTCAAACGGAAGCACCCGAACGATCGCGACCGCAAGACCCGACACACCGCCCGTTACCAGATCAAACGGGAAGATAAACACCGCAAATCCAAAAGCGATAATTACCGAGCCTACAATTACCCACAGGGCGTTTTTGAGAGCGGTCAAGAGCGCGCCTCTATCCTTGAATATTTTGAGCATAAATTACTCCCATAAAATATATTTCACCATTATTTTACAACCCTTTTCCCGCTTTGTCAACACGAGCGCGCAAAAATTTAACTTATTTTCGTGCGTGAGGAGCCAAGCCTCTGCCCTATTGACATTTTCTCCCCAAGGTGATAAAATACTTCACGAGAATACGGCAAGAGAGGTAAATATGAAAAAATACCTATCCTCCCTGATGCTTCTTCTGGCGGCGCTGATATGGGGCTTTGCCTTCTCGGCGCAGAAGGCCGCCGAGGCGGTACCTCCGTTCACGATAGGCGCTATAAGAAGCATAATAGCAGGGATGTTTTTATTAATGCTGATACCTGCTTTTGACAAATTACGTCACACGGGCAGGCATCTTTTTTCAAAAGGGCGACTGCCCGACTTCAACAAAACGGAGCTCATAGGCGGCGCAATATGCGGCGCGGTGCTGGCGGTGGCGACCTTCTTTCAACAGCTTGGTCTGGCATCGGGTGCCGACGCCGGAAAGACCTCGTTTATAACGGCGCTGTACGTAGTGCTCGTGCCGATATACGCCCTCGCGCTGAAAAGGCGCGCACCGATCAACGTGTGGATAAGCGTCGTTGTCGCGGTCATCGGATTTTACTTTCTCTGTGTCAGCGGCGACTTCAAGATCGAGCTGCCCGACCTCATAGTGTGCGTATGCTCGCTCATCTTCCCTATTCAGATCCTCGCGATAGACTACTTCTCTCCGAAATGTGACGGCGTGCGTATGTCGTGCATACAGTTCTTCGCGGGTGCGGTAGTAAACGCTTTGCTCGCGCTTGTCACCGAAATGCCCGTAAATTTCGCAAACGTATGGCAAAATATCCTGCCAATCCTGTTCCTTGGAATTATGTCTAGCGGCGTTGCCTACACCCTGCAAATACTCGGCCAACGCGGTGTAAACCCTGCAGCGGCATCAATAATTATGTCGCTTGAGTCGGTTTTCGGTGTCCTCGGTGCCGCCCTGCTGCTCGGCGAGCGAATGAGCACGCGTGAATACATCGGTGCGGCAATAGTTTTCATCGCGGTCATCCTCTCTCAGCTGGATATCTCCGCTATTAGAAAATCACTCAAAAACAAGAAAAATGCCAACATTTCGTAAATAAATGTTGGCATTTTTTGTTTTATATCTGTTAAATTAACGTTACACGGGTGCCGATCTACGGCTGTTTTTATCAACCGGGCAGCTCCCTGCCCTCAAGTGCGGCAAGCGCTATTCTGAAGGCCTTTGCCGCGAGCAGGCGCTTATCCTCATCGTCGCAGGTCAGGTAAGGGTAAAAGCTTCTGAAGATCTCGCCCTTGACGCTCATATCGCGCTTCATCTTCTCGGTGCCGTAGAGTGGGAGCGTCTTATCCTCCATATCGAAGAAATAGAGGCCGAATGCATCGCTCTCCATATTCATAGGCACGGAGTAGCGGGGATCTATGTAGCCGGTAAGACGGATGCGAAGCGCCGTCTCGTTATCGTACTTTTTGTCGCTGATCATTTTGCTGATACGGCTGATGACCTCGTTATTCGAGTCAACGCCGGTAATATCCAGCTCCTCGGTCTCGAATCTGACGTGTCCGAACGAGACCTTCTTATGCTCTATCGAAAGCTCGCCCTCGCTGTAAGCAACGGAAATGAGATTAACTCCGCCGAGGCCAGGCTCATCAAAGCCGGTGCATTCAAGCGAGCCGCAATATGCGTACTTCGATCCGCCCGCGCTCGAAAACCTCGACGCCTCGTGGCGCGAGCCGAGCGCATAGTAATCCGCGCCGAAGCGCTTTATATCTGCGATGGATATCGGGCAGCCGGTGGAATCGACCTCACCGTCAAGATCGGCATATGCACACACGATATTCACCCTTGAGGAATCGTCGACCTGCCTGTCGGTCAGGGGATTCTCACGGAGCTCGCCGTCCATAAACGCCCAGCCGTATACCGTTACGTTATACTCTTCGAAATCGAATCTCGAAAGCTTATCCGACGAGAATACGTGGCAGTTTTCGGGCAGACGGCCCGACTCGTATATGGGATTGCCGCGGTAGTGGTCGTGTCTGCCGGGGGCAATGATAAAGTGCGTCTGTGCACAGTTCTTGAACTCCCTGATCAGAACCTCCGCCGTTATATTGGTAGCGTACTCGGTGTTGAAAATGTCACCGCTCATAAGCACGACGTTGATGTTGCTGTCGCGCACGTACTGCATCATTCTCATAAATGACGAGCGGAGTACCCTTCTGCGCTCCTCGCTTTTGTCAGCGGTCAGGCCGACAAAGGGCGTGTCGAGGTGTATGTCTCCACAATGTAAAAATCTTAAATGCGTCTTATTATCGCTCATTGAAGTGCTCCTCCAATAATCTATTTATACTATTATACCACCATTTTACAGCTTTTGCAACATTTTTATCAAAAAATCTCCCGGCTTCGTTTACGGCTTGCAGACCGTGCCCTTGTGTATGGCAAAATTTCACAAAACGCGTACGCACGCCTTGTACAAAAGGGAGATTTGTGACCGTGCAACTTGATTTATCGCGCGCAAAGGAGTAAAATTTATGTACGAACAATATTAACCGAAAGGAAAAAACATCAATGAAGATCACAAAAGCTTTTGCTGCGATCCTCGCACTTATGCTGGTGCTTGCGCTTGGTCTGACACTCGTGGCCTGCGGCGGCGGTGACGACCCCTGCACCGAGCACTTCGACGCGGACGCAAACGGAAAATGCGACAACTGCGACGCAACCGTTGAGCCCGACGAGGGCGGCATCACCGGCGACGGCACAATAAGCCTCGTTTCGGGCGGCGCGGCATCCTTTAAGGTCGTGGCCTCCGTCGAGACCCAGACCGCACTTGGAAAATCCCTGACTAACTTTGTAAAGACCCTTAATCAGTGTATTGAAGAAGAAAACGTCGAGCTCGTGCTTGACACCCAGACGGCGACGGATATAGAGATCCTCGTCGGCTCCGTTACCACGAGAGGTGCGGAGTACGCCCTTGACCCCTATGCCCTCGGCTATGACGGCTACGCAGTACGCGTAATAGGTAACAAGATCGTAGTTATCGCCGGCTCTAACGGCGCATACAGAGATGCACTTGCGTACCTTGAGGAAACCGTTTTCGGTATCAACGACTCCACAGAATTTATCGACAACGTTACCGTTACCTCCGCCTCCGGTATTGAGGCACCGCAGACCGAATTTGACCTGACCGTTACCGTTGACGGCGCAGATTTCAAGGAATACGTGTTTGCGATCAACGAGGGTGATGAGTATGCTGAAAGCATAATAAGCGAGATCCGTGCCGCTATATACAAGAAAACCGGCGCGTATCTTGAGACCGTGCTGATCCCCAATCTCAAGGACGGACAGTATGCTTTCTACCTCGAGACTCTCGAGCTTAACGGTGACAGAACGAGCGAGAACGGCTACGCCGCATACGTTGACGAGAACAAGAACATCCATTTTGAGTCCGAGTTCCCCGACCAGTTCGTCAAGACCGTGCTTGAATACCTTAAGAGCACCATCACCGAAAACAAAAAATCCAAGGTCACCATATCCGGCGGCACCATTGAACAGAAGGATCTGCGCAACATTTATTACTCCGACTTCGGCGCGAAGGGCGACGGCGTGACCGACGACTTTGCCGCTATCAAGGCCTGCCACGATTACGCCAATACGTGGGGCAACACCGTACACGGCGACGCCGGCAAAACCTATTACATCGGTAAAAACACCAACGGAGAAGCGGTGTTGGTACAAACCGATACCTATTGGCACGGCGCAAACTTTATAGTTGACGACTCCGAGATAGAAATACATTACTCCAGCAGTCAGTGTAATAAAGATTACAACGGCAAATGCACCGAATGTCTTGCCAGAAGCGCGTCCATATTCTATCTCGACAATGACAGAGCCGACGTTAACGTTTCGGCAGCACTCAAGGCCAACCTTCCCATCCTCGGCGGCTACGGCGAAAGCGACAATACTCAGAAATTCGAGAACTGGCCGCTCGATTACGACTCACTCGTAGTGCTGGGCTCCTCCGAGCGCAAGGTGTTCATCCGCTATGGCGCAAACGCTGACGGCGGTGACGAGCAGTACGAGATAATTCTCGTCCATGCGGACGGAACCATCGACCCCTCAACTCCCCTCACCTGGGATTACACCAATATATCCTGGGCTACCGCGTATGCGGCAGACGACAAGCCTATCACCATTGACGGTGCGCTTTACGACGAGGACGGCAATATCGTTTCCGTAACCGACTGGCTGCAAAAGACCACCAGACCCGAGAATAACAAATACATCTCGACCGCAAGAAACATTATGGTCTCCCGCTCCAACTCCACCATAAAGAATTTTGAGCACCGCATGACCGACGATTGGGAATTCCGTACTCCGTACGGAGGCATCCTCTACGTTAACCGCTCACACAATACCCTGTTTGAAAACATCGTCCTCCAGCAGCACGACAGAAAGTATGAGGCAGGCGTTATCTCCGGCACCTACGAGATAGGCGGATCCGCCGCAAACGCCACCAGCTACGTCAACGTACGCGTATCCAACTTCTTCTGTGACGGCGGCAAGTGGGACTACTCCAGCGGCGCAGATAACGCCGTAGCATCTACCCCCGGTGCCGTTGAGTACCGCGGCTGTATGGGCTCCAATTACTGCCGTAACTTCTACTTCGAGGGCTGCACCCTTACCTCGTTTGACGCGCATAAGGGTCTTGGCAACCTTAAGATAGTCAACTGCACCTTCGAGCACATCAACATCTTCGGCTCGGGCGTTGCTGAAATCTACGACTCCACCGTCTACGTTGACGGCGGCTACGCGGTGTTCAATTTCCGTGAAGACTACGGCGCAACCTGGCGCGGCGACGTCATCATTGACAACGTCACGATGAAGTACTGCAACGACTACAAGGCAACCAACTCGAACAACGAGCTGTACGTTATAAACTCCAAGAATTTTATCGACTTTGACTTCGATAAGGACAATGTAAACGGCTCCTACGTTGACGGAACCGGCTCTACCAACTATCTTCCCATCAACGTAACGATCAAGGATCTCAAGCTCGTAAGATATACCTATGAATACGTATCTCCGAGCCATATCATCGAGACCGAGGTCCCCCTTGGCACTACTTACCTTTATATGTACCACCGCTCGCTCTGGGGCTACAAGGACGACATTTCAAAGTTTAAGGACGACGGCGGATACACCAACAACAACCGCCTTATCTGCACCGAATACGTATATATCGAGAACTGCAACGTGGAAATAAAGTTCCCCAATACTCCGCAGTTTGAGGATATTGAGATCGAGTACGGACCGGCTCCGACCAAAGAAGATTGAATTAAATAATTTCACCGTTCCCGTGCCTTTTTCGGCACGGGAACTTTTTTTTGCTCAAAATCTTGCACAAATCGTGAACGGGCGAGTTGTGCAAAAAAGAGATTTTGCACATAGGGTGGTATCAATTCACACTTTAACGCTTGACTTATCGCGCGTGTGAAAGTAAAATTTATGTGATTATAATTATTTAATAAGGAGATCCCTGACTATGAAAGGAAGAAAAACGCGTATTGCGATACTTGCAATACTGCTCATCCTGACACTCGGCGTGTCGCTCGTTGCCTGCGGTGGCGGTGACGACCCCTGCACCGAGCACGTGGATCAGGACTCGGACGGTAAGTGCGACAAGTGTGACGCGACCGTTGAGCCCGACGAGGGCGGCGACGCAACCCCCACCGGATCGATAGAGCTCATAAAGAATGGCTCGGCTACCTTTACCGTCGTTTCCACTCAAGAGACCTCGAACGATCTTGGAAAGACTCTCACGAATTTTGTGAAGACCATCAACGACTGCATTGATGGCACGACCGCCAAGACCGTACTCGAGCAGACAGAGGCAAGCGGCACCGAGATAATCGTCGGTCCTGTTACCACAAGAGGCGACAAGTACACCGAGGCAGTCGCCGATCCGTACGCCTACGGCTACGAGGGCTGGTCGGTACAGATCGTGGACGGCAACATCCTTGTCCTTGCAGGCTCTGCAAGCGCATATAAGGACGCGCTCGGCTATCTTGAAGAAACCGTTTTCGGAATAAGTGACGAAACGATGTCCGTAACCAACGTCACTATGACTGCCGAGCAGGCAAAGACCGAGGTGCAGACCGAGTTTGATATGGAGGTCTCGATTGCCGGCAATCCCCTCTCCGAATACGTATTTGCAATAAATCCCGGCGACTCGAACGCCATAGCGGCCATCAACAGGGTACGCAACCAGATCTTCAGAAAGACGGGCGTTTACCTTAAGACCGTTACCTCGAACAAACTCCCCGACGGACAAAAGGCTATATGGATCGAGGCTGTCGAGCTTAACGGCGAGAAAACGACTGCCGACGGCGCAAGAGTATACGTCGAGGGCGGCGACCTCAGGATAGAGACCGAATTTCCCGACAAGCTTGAGGATTTTGCATACGACTTCCTCGCGAGCGAGATCGCGGACAGCAAAAAATCAACCGTAAGCCTTAAGGAAGGCCTTTTGAAGACCCAAAACGTGCGTGACATCTACTACGCCGACTTCGGCGCAAAGGGGGACGGTGTAACCGACGACTTCTTTGCCATCAAGGCCTGCCACGACTACGCAAATCTGTGGGGACACAACGTCCACGCGGACGGCGAGGACTCGACCTACTACATAGGCAACTACCTTAAGGATTCCGACGACCCCACCAGTATCATTATTCAGACGAACACCAACTGGCACGGCTGTACCTTTATATTCGACGACAAAATCGTCGCTCCCAACTCCCCCTGCTACAACTCCCCCATATTTAACGTAACCAACGATAGAAAGACCGTATCCTACACCGGAGAAAAGCTCCCCTTCACCTCTCTTATGAAGGGCTCAACCAACGTTGGCTGGGCACCCGGATACGACTGTCTTATCGTCGTTGAGAACAGCGCGATCCGCCACTTCATACGCTACGGCGTCAACGCCGACAGCGGTCAGATACAGCAGGAACTGATTTGGGTACACGCAGACGGCTCGATAGACGAGTCGACGCCTATGCACTGGGATTACGAAACCGTAACCAAAATGACCGTGTACTCCTGCGACGAGGATCCGATCCTCATCACCGGCGGCGACGGCGATCAGAGAATGACCGTCAGAACGATATTCAACAATGCTCCTTCCCTGTACACCTACTTCTGGAGAAACATACTCGTTGAGCGCTCCAACACAACGCTTCAGAACATCAATCACGTGGTTGAGGAGGAAATACCCGAATCCGAGGGCGGCACCGGTGCACCCTACAAGGGCTTTATCCGCGCCAACTACGTAAACAACGTAACTATACAGAACGTAATGATCCACAAGCTCGAAGGTTATCATCTGGCAACGGATGGCACCAATAGTATGGGCTCGTACGAGATGGGCTCTACCGCTTCTAACAACATGCTGTGGAAGAACATCACGCAGAACGTGTTCTACGATGCGGACGGCTACGTTTCCGGCAAGGGACTTATGGGTACCGGCTACTGCAAGAATATGACGCTTGAGGGATGCACCCTCCACTCCTTTGATGCGCACCAGGGCATCTATAACGTAACCCTTAAGGATTGTACATTTGAGCATATCAACTTTATCGGCGACGGCACGATAAACCTCGAGAACGTCACCATCTATATAGACCCCAAGAAGAGAGCTATCACCCTCAGAGACGACTACGGCTCGTGGTGGCGCGGCGATATTGTGATCAAAAATCTCGATCTTAAATACAAAGATACCACAAGCGCAGCAAACAAGCAATTCTACCTGATACATTCAAAGTGGTACAACCACGACTTCGGAAACATCTGCTACCTTCCTCAGAACATAACGATGGAAAACGTAAGGATGCTCGCCTTCACGGCTGACGTATCGAGCGGCACCAGAGTCGAGACGATAACCGCCGTAAACGCGAAGGAGCTGTACCTGTTCTCCCCCGATCTTTACTCGTATACGGAGCATGACCTTTCCAACCCTAACGAGGATATGTCCAGCTACCCGAACGACTGGAAGCAGTGCACCTGCGCAAAATTCAATGATACCGACGGTGACGGCAGATGCAACAACTCGGTCAAGTCACCCAACGGCGGCACTATGTGGTGCAGCGGCTGGGAAAAAGAGCCTGACAACTCCGTCAACGCCAATCCCTATATCGGTACGAAGAACGTAACCGTTATAAATAAAGATCCCAACAACCCCCTGCAGGTCGTATGGCCGCTCACCCCTCAATTCGAGGATATGGACGTCACCGTTGACGGCAAGCTTATCATCGAGAACGGCGTTAAGCTTGATGACTAACACGGATTTCTTAATAACTTATACGCTTATACGGCGATCAGATCGCATCGCCGTATAACCACCAATAAATTATCACAGGAGATAAACAATGAAAAAATTACTCGTATTACTTCTCGCTCTCACCCTCTGCTTCACGCTCGCAGCATGCGGCGGCGGTGACGATCCCTGCACCGAGCACGTCGATGCAAATTCCGACGGCAAGTGCGACAACTGTGATGCAGCAGTCGAGCCCGACGAGAGCAACGGTGGCACCACGCCCACCGGCACGATAGAGCTCGTAAAGGGCGGTGCGGCTACCTTCCAGATCGTATCCACCGAAGAAACCGCGACTCTCGTGGGCAAGAACCTCACCAACTTCGTAAAGACCCTCAATCAGTGCATTGAGGATGGCAACGTTGCCTCAGTATATGAGAACGCCGAGGCAAAGGACGTTGAGATAATTCTCGGCACACTCACCTCGAGAGGCGATGCATATACCGCAGACAGCGTAGATCCCTACGCTTACGGCTACGAGGGCTGGTCGGTACAGATCATCGGCACCAAGATCGTAGTTCTCGGCGGCTCAAGCGGAGCGTACAAGGATGCGCTTGCATACCTTGAAGAGACCGTATTCGGCATTGACGACACCACCGTATCCGTAGACAACGTCAATATGACTGCCGAGCAGGCAAAGACCGAGGAGCAGACCAAGTTTGACGTAACCGTCACGATCGCAGGTAACCCCCTTAAGGAATACGTATTTGCCGTTAATACCGACGACCCCACCGCAGTTACTGCTATCAACGCAGTGCGCAACCAGCTCTTCAAGAGAACCGGCGCATATATCAAGACCGTTAACGCAAGCAAGCTTACCGAGGGACAGAAGGCCATTTGGGTAGAGACCCTTGAGCTGAACGGCGAGAGAACTACTTCCGAGGGTGCAAGAATTTACGTTGAGGACGGCAGCCTCCACATTGAGACCGAGTTTGAGAACAAGCTCGAGGAGCTCGTATACGATTATCTCGTAACCGAGATCGCAGAAAGCAAGAAGTCCACCGTTACCGTCAAGGCCGACTTAAATAAGGCAATCGACGTGCGCAATATCTACTACGCCGACTTCGGCGCGAAGGGCGACGGCGAGACCGACGACTTCTTTGCACTTAAGGCCTGCCACGACTACGCAAATCAGTACGGCCACACCGTAAACGCGGACGGCCCCACCAAAACCTACTACATAGGCAACTACCTTAGCGACAAGGACTCGGCTACCTCCATTGAGGTCTGGACAGACACCAACTGGCACGGATGTACCTTTATATTCGACGACAGCGTTGTTCCGACCTATTCCCCCTGCTACTATTCCGCTATATTCTCCATCTCCCCCTCCAAGGACTCTTGGTCCGTTCCCGCATCGGAGCGTCCCTCCGAGTTCCTTGCAAAGGGCTCTACCAGCCTTGGCGGATGGGTTCCCGGCGTTGAGTGCCTCGTTTACATAGCAAACGACAACGAAAGACATTATATCCGTTACGGAATTAACGAAAATAATGGCTCCTCACAGCATGAGATACTCCACGTATACGCAGACGGTACCGTAGACCCCAACACCCCCCTCCAGTGGGATTACGAGAAGATCTCCTCAATGTACGTGTACCCCATCGACACCGACCCCATTACTATAACGGGCGGTGACGGCGACCAGAGAGCAACCGTAAAGACCATATTCAACGGTGCTCGCTCGCTGTATACCTACTATATGAGAAACTTCCATATTACCCGTTCCAACGTAACGCTCCAGAACATCGATCACGTGGTTGAGGGAGAAAAACCCGAGTCCGAGGGCGGCACCGGCGCACCCTACACCGGCTTCACTTACGTTACCTACGCACACAACGTAACCATACAGAATATGCTCATCCACAACCTTGAGGGTTACCACCTCGAGACCAACAAGTCCAACGGTATGGGCACCTACGAGATGAACGCAACTTGCGCAAACAACCTTTGGTACAAGAACGTCATCCAGGACGTATTCTTCGATGCTGACGGCGGCGTTTCCTATGAGGGGCTTATGGGTACGAACTACTGTAAGAACCTCGGCTTTGACGGCAATTTCATCTGCTCGTTCGACGCACACTGCGGCGTTTACAACGGAACTATACTTAACTCCACCGTTGAGCACCTTAACTTCATCGGCGACGGCCTTATCACCATTGAGAACACCACCCTCTACCTCGACGGATCAAGAACCGCGATCCAGCTCAGAAGCGACTACGGCGCGACCTGGAGAGGTGACGTCGTAATGAAAAACGTTGATCTCAAATATCAGGTCTCCAAAGCGAACGCCAATAACTGGAACTACTCGCTCATTTCCTCCGCGTGGACGAATCACTACTTCGGATACACCTGCTACCTGCCTCAGGACATCTACGTTGAGAACGTCAGAATGCTCGGCTTCTCCGTAACGGTAGACCCCCTCACCGGAGTAAGAGATGAAAGGATCGTTGAAACCAACGCAAGAAAGCTCTATCTCTTCAGCGCGGGCACGGTCTACAACTCCACGAACGTTGATTTGTCCGACCCCAACGCTGATATGACCAACAACCCCAACGACTGGGTGCAGTGTACCTGCGCAACGCGTGCGGACAGTGACTTCAAGGGCACGATCAGAAAGTATTTCTATGACACCGACGGTGACGGAAGATGTAACAACTCCGTAACCGGACAGAGCGACCAGAGCGTATGGTGCTGGGGCTTTGAGGAAAAACCCGATACCTCAATAAACGCCAACCCCTACATAGGCACTAAGAACGTGACCGTTATAAATGAGAACCCCGAAAATCCGCTCAATATCGTATGGCCCCTTACCGAGCAATTCAAGGATATGGACGTAACGGTTGACGGCAAGCTCATCATAGAAAACGGCACAGAAGTTAACAACTAAAAAACAAAATGCATAGGCCGGGGCAGCCCGATTCAAATTCGGGTTGTCCTTGCCTAACAGGCTAAAACGACCTGTTATACTTATGGAGAAAGATAATGAAAAAATTACTTATATTGATGCTGATCCTGACGCTGGGCTTTGCGCTCGTAGCGTGCGGCGGCGGTGACGACCCCTGCACCGAGCATGTGGATGCAAATTCCGACGGCAAGTGCGACAACTGTGATGCAGCAGTCGAGCCCGACGAGAGCGACGGCGGCACTACGCCCACGGGCTCTATTGAGCTTGTAAAGAACGGTGCGGCAACCTTCACCATCGTGTCCGACGAGAACGTATCTACCGCTATCGGAAGACCGTTTACAAACTTTATAAACACCCTTAACGATTGCATCGCCGATGCAAACGTCACCTCGGTATTCCAGCACATTCCCAAAAAGGGCACCGAGATAATCATAGGTAACGTCGTGACAAGAGGCGACTGTTACACCGAAGATAACGCAAGCCCCTACGCCTACGGCTACGAGGGCTGGTCGGTACAAATGATCGACGGCGACATTTTCGTTATCGCGGGCTCTGCGGGCGCATACAAGGATGCGCTTGAATACCTTGAAGAAACCGTATTCGGCATCAACGACGCGACGGTATCGATCGACAACGTCACTATGAGTGCCGAGCAGACAAAGACCGAGATTCAGACCGAGTTTGACGTCAACGTCAAGATTGCGGGAAATCCCCTCTCGGAATACGTATTTGCAATAAATTCCGGCGACTCCAGCGCAATTAAAGCGATAAACGGCGTACGCGCGCAGATCTTTAAGAGAACGGGCGTATACCTCAATACCGTGGTTGCGTCTAAGCTTGCCGACGGACAAAAGGCCATCTGGGTCGAGACCCTCACGTTGAACGGCGACAGAACCTCTCCCGAGGGATCGAGAATATACGTTGACGGCAACGACCTGCACATCGAGTGCGAATTTAAAAACAAGATCGAGGAGCTGGTCTTCGACTTCCTCGTTAACGACACGGTTGAATCGAAGAAATCGAGTGTAAGCATCAAGTCCGACCTCGACAAGGCGATCGACGTACGTAATATCTACTACGCCGACTTCGGCGCTGTGGGCGACGGCCAGACCGACGACTTCTTTGCCATCAAGGCCTGCCACGACTACGCTAACGAATGGGGACACACGGCAAACGCCGACGGCCCCAACAAGACCTATTATATAGGCAACTACCTCAAGGACACTGATTCCGCCACCTCAATAATCGTACAGACCGACACCAACTGGCACGGCTGTACCTTCATCTGGGATGACAGCGTGGTTGCCCCCTACTCTCCCTGCTACAACTCTCCCATATTCATTATCAAAGCCTCAACGGACTCCTGGGCATACTCGGGGTCCTCAGTGCCCGTAACCTCTCTTTCCAAGGGAGCTCCCGACCTTGGAGGATGGACTCCCGGACGTGAATGCCTGCTTTACATTGAGAGCAACCTTGAAAGACATTATATCCGTTACGGCAGCAATAACAACAACGGCGCCTCTCAGCAGGAAATTATTTACGTACACGCTGACGGCACTATCGACGAGTCGACTCCCCTTCAGTGGGATTATGAGAAGATCACCAGACTCGAGGTATTCCCCATTGACACGACCCCCATCACCGTAACCGGTGGTGACGGCGACCAGAGAGTAACCATCAAGACCATCTTCAACGGCGCTCCCTCGCGCTACACCTACTTCCAGAGAAACATCCGTATCACGCGCTCTAACGTGACGCTCCAGAACATCGACCACATCGTTGAGGGCGAAAACGAGACCGGTGCCCCCTACGGCGGCTTCACTCAGGTTCAATACGCAAACAACGTAACCATCCAGAACATGCTTATTCACCGCCTTAAGAGCTACTATCTCGAAACCGACCCCAGTAACAACATGGGTTCGTACGAGATGAGTGCAAGTCACTCAAATAACGTGCTCTGGAAGAATGTGACTCAGGACGTATTCTTTGATGAGGACGGCGGCGTCTCCTACAAGGGCGTTATGGGTACGAACTACTGTAAGAACCTCACCTTTGACGGCAACTTCCTTTGCTCCTTCGACGCACACTGCGGCGTTTACAACGGAACCATAAAGAACACCACCATCGAGCACATCAACTTTATCGGCGACGGTCTTATCACTATCGAAAACTGTGTCATTTACGCCGACGGCAGCAGCACCGTAATCAACCTCCGTTCAGACTACGGCTCGTGGTGGAAGGGCGATGCAATATTCAAGAACGTTGAAGTTAAGTACGAGACCAGAAAGAACAAAACTATCTCTCTGTTCTCATCCGCATGGACAAACCACTCCTTCGGCTACACCACCTACCTGCCCGAAAACATCACTCTTGATAACCTGAAGCTGCTCGGCTTTACGGTAGACGTATCTACGGGTGTAAGAAAGGAGACGATCGTTGAAACCAACGAGAAATCCCTCTACCTCTTCTCTTCCTCGATATACAGATACACTAACGTAGATATATCAGACCCGAATGCAGATATGACGACGAACCCGAACGACTGGGTAAAGTGCACCTGTGCAACGCGCGCGGATGAAGACTTTTACAAATCGGATCAGTATCCCTCAAACATTAAAAAGTATTTCAACGACACCGACGGCGACGGCAGATGTAATAACGTCATTTACAGCAAAAACGGAGGCAGCGTATGGTGCTGGGGCTGGGAGGAGGATCCGGTAATAACGGTCAACGCCAACCCCTACATAGGCACTAAGACCGTAACGATTATAAACGAAGATCCCACCAAGCCTCTCAAGGTCGAATGGCCGCTTACTCCTCAGTTCAAGGATCTTGATGCAACCGTAGACGGCGTTGTTATCATTGAAAACGGCGCAAAAATAGGAAATTAAAGAACATAACAAAGGCGCGGCTCGAACCGCGCACAGCATAGGAGAACAAAAATGAAAAAGCTTATTATTTTTCTTCTCGCCATTACTCTCGTACTCGGTCTTTGCGCCTGCAAGACCGAGTGCGAGCACGCAGATGCCAACACCGACGGCAAGTGCGACGAGTGCGGCGAGAGTGTGGGCGAATGCACCCACGAGGACACCAACAACGACCAAAAATGCGACAAATGTCAGGCCGAGCTCAGCTCGGGCACCCAAACGGGCGACCTCGTGCTTGTCGCCGGCTCTAAGACGGAATTTGCCGTAGTCTCGGCCGATTCCCTTTCCGGCAAGGCAAGCGGATACGTTCAGGAATTCATCAAGAACCTGAACAGATACTACCTTGCCGATCAGGCGCTTCAGCAGAACTACGATGCACCCGGCTTTGACGATGCTGTGGAGATCATCTTCGGCTCTCCCGCCAACCGCGGCGACGCCTTCAAGAAGGACGAGCATTACCTCGGATACAAAGGCTTCTCCATTGAGGTCGTAGGCAACAAGCTGTTCGTGCTTGCGGGCGGCGACAAGGGATATCAGGATGCTATCGAGTACCTTGAGGACACCCTGTTTAACCTTGAGAGCTACGGAGAGAACGTCATTGACGAGCTTGTAATTCCCGCAGATACTAAATACGAGGTAATTCCCTCCGATTACAATATTACCGAGATCACCATAGACGGCACGAGTGCCGCCGAGTTCGTGCTCGCGTACAACAACTCCTCCAAGGATGCAAAGGCAGCAGCCCTCATCCTTCAGGAAACCATCTATAAGCAGGCGGGTATCTGGGTGCCCTACGTTGCTCTCTCGAAGGTAACCGACGAGCAGAAGGTAATCTACGTTGAGAACACCAAGGGTGACACCGAACGCACCACCGATAACGGCTGCACGATCTACGTCGAGGACGGAGACCTGCATATCGAATGCGAGTTTGAAAACAAGTTTGAAGAGATCGTATATAACTTCATCGACTCCAAGATCACCAAGGGCAAGGTAAAGATCACCTCGAGCTACACCTATACAAAGGACGTACGCAACATCTGTTATAAGGACTTCGGTGCTGTGGGCGACGGCGTGACCGACGACTTCTTCGCACTTAAGGAATGCCACGACTACGCAAACCTTTACGGTCACACCGTTAACGCCGACAGTAATGCGACCTACTACATAGGCAAAGAAAACGGCTCGCAGAGCATTACCATAAAGACCGACACCTATTGGAACTGTTGCAGCTTTATCTGGGATGACCGCGTTGTCGACAAGCCCTCCGTGAGCAAAAATTATCTCGCATCCATATTCAAGGTAACCCCCGATAAGTCCTCATACACCCTCTCGGGCTCGAAGCTCCCCGTGACATCTCTCGCCCCCGGCTCTACCTCCTTCGGCGACTGGGTACCCGGTGAGAGAGTGCTCGTAACTATTACCGACAACACGAAACGTCATTACATCCGCTACGGCTCAAACCAGAACAACGGCTCGGCGCAAAGTGAGATCGTTATCGTAAACGCGGACGGCACGTTTGATGCCGACACCCCCGTGCAGTGGGATTACACCACCCTTTCAAAGATGGTCGTGTACCCCATTGAGGACACCCCCATTACCATATCCGGCGGTACCAAAGATCAGGTAGATAATTACAGCACCCTCGGCACCTTCAGCGACTTTGACGGCATTGACCGCGCCACGATCTATACCTACTTTAACGAGGCGCCCTCGGAGTATACCTACTACGCACGTAACATCGACATCACCCGCTCGAACGTAACGATAAAGAACCTTGAGCACGTCCTTTACGACCAGGATGCCGAGACCTCCGCCCCCTACACGGGCTTTATCAAGACCACCTACTGCTCCGACGTAATAGTCGAGGGAATGATATTCCAGAAGCAGAAGGGCTTCTCCACGGTCGGTGCGGGCGGCGGCGACGTCGGAATGGGCTCATACGAGATAAGCGCAAACAACGCAAACAGAATTACCTGGCGCCACTGCCGACAGTCCAACTTCTTTAACGATGACGGCAGCATCTCGCGCAGAGGCTATATGGGCACGAACTACTGCAAGAACCTTATGTTCGACGATATGGTATCCTGCTCCTTCGACGCGCACTGCAACCTCTACAACGGAACCATCAAGGACACCACCGCCGAGCACCTTAACTTTATCGGCGGCGGCACCATCCGCTACGAGAACGTTACCGTCTACGTCTCCAGCGATAGGTCGGCATTTACGTTGCGCTCCGACTACGGCTCGATCTGGAACGGCGACGTAATAATTGACGGGCTCACTATGCGTACCGCAAGCTCAAGTGTCACTCTTTCCGTTGCGAACGTAACATACACAAACCACTGGTTCGGCTACACCTGCTACCTTCCCAAGACCATAAGCATCAACAATGCCAAGATAGTATATTACGGCTACGAGGTTAAAAACGGCGTGAGAACAGAATGGGACATCGCCACCAACCACGTTCCGCTCCATCTGTATGCCGCTCTTGAAAAGTACACCGAGGCAGACATCTCCGATCCCAACGCGGATATGACTGCATACCCCAACGATTACAAGAAGTGTGATTGCGAAACGGTATACAATGGCGAGAAGACCTTTAACGACACCGACGGTGACGGCCGTTGTAATAACGACCTTGATCCCGACGACGGATACTCCATCTGGTGCTGGGGCTGGGAGGATAAGCCTAACACGTCGATCAACGTCAACCCCTACGTTCCCACTGAGGAGATCTACCTCACCAACTGCGGCAACCTCGTGTTTGTCCTTCCCGATACTCCTCAGTTTGAGGACACCAAGCTCTATATAGACGGCGTGCTTCA